>CAJGCY010000044.1 GCA_904501955.1 uncultured Akkermansia sp.
AGCCCCAAGCGTTCGCGTGAGTGACAACGAACGTTCGCGTGAGCCGTAGGCGCCAGCCACGGCGTAGCAAGCGAGCGCAGCGAGACGCGAAGACGGGAACTGAAATGTGTATTACCGCGGGCGCATGCCCGCCTAACTTGAGCCCGTAAAGGGGCGACGGCTCTTAGGCAGGCGCTGCGGCTCGCAAACTGTTCTTCAAAATCCGATTTATCGAGCAGTTTGAATTAATCAAAACCTATAAATCACGTTTTTTTACTCGTTTTCGCTTTTTTTCGGGCAAAAAAATCCCAAAATAATCCAAAATACACCCTTCGGAAATAGAAAAAGCTAACTTTTTTAGAGAAATTCTAAGAAAAGTCTTGCATTGTGATAGGAAAAGTGGTAATTTATCCCCGGCAAGCGGGGGCAAGGTGCTACCGCAAGTAAAAAAACAATAGAAAGACACACAACAATGTTAGTAGGTAAGAAAGCACCGGAGTTCACTGCAAACGCAGTGGTAAATGGAGTCATCGAGAGCAACTTCAGCCTTGAGCAGTACAAGGGAAGCAAGTACGTGATTCTGTTCTTCTACCCCAAGGATTTCACATTCGTATGTCCCACGGAGCTCATTGGCTTCCAGAATGCGCTGCCTGAGTTTGAGGCTCGCGATACGGCGGTAGTCGGCTGCTCCACGGACAGCGAGTTCTGCCACTGGGCATGGGCGAACACCCCGCGCACGCAGGGCGGTATTCAGGGGGTAACATACCCGCTGGTGGCAGATATCAACAAGGAGATTGCAGCTCAGTACGAGGTGCTGGCAGAGGAGGGCGACCGCGTCGCATATCGTGGCCTGTTCCTCATCGACAAGGAGGGCGTCGTGCGCCACATGCTGGTGAACGATATGCCGCTCGGCCGCAGCATCGATGAGGCCATCCGCATCGTGGATGCCCTGCAGCACTTCGAGCAGTACGGTGAGGTGTGCCCGCTCGGCTGGCACAAGGGCGAGAAAGCCATGCAGGCCTCTCACGAGGGTGTAGCAAGCTATCTCTCTGAGTAAGCCTTACCGGGCGCAGAGCTCGCGATCAGCAGAAAATCGTTCATAAGACAAGAGGAAGGACGGTCTCGGGAGTAATCTCGGGGCCGTTTTCCTTCGTTTTTCGGTTAATTAACCGGGCTGTTAAAATCGAGGAAGACCAGCGCGTTTACTGTTGTTTGTTGCGCAGGTATTCCATGCGCTCGGTGATGCGGAGCTCCATGCCGTTGGTGGTGGGGTGGTAGTAGACGCGCCCCTCAGGCAGGTAGGCTTGGGGGACGAAGTGGTCGTCGCCGAAGTCGTGGGCGTATTTGTAGGTAGTGGCCTCCTCCGACACGCCGCGTAGGCGTGCGAGTTTTTTGCGGGTGGGGGTGGCGAGGTGGTCCGGCACGGCGAGCGTTTTGCCCTCTTGCACGTCTTTGAGGGCGGCGTTGATGCCCATGTAGGCGGAGTTGCTCTTGGGGGCGGTGGCAATGTACACGGTGGCGTGTGCCAGGGGGATGCGGGCCTCCGGCATGCCGAGCATTTCCGCAGCCTGAGCGGCGGCAAGTGCCACGCGCAGGGCGTTGGAGTCCGCGAGCCCCACGTCCTCGCTGGCGCAGATGACGAGGCGGCGGGCAATGAAGCGGATGTCCTCACCGGCGTTGAGCATGTAGGCCAGCCAGTAGAGGGCGGCATCCGGGTCGCTGCCGCGCATGGATTTGATGAAGGCGGAGATGGTGTCGTAGTGACCATCCCCCATGCGGTCGTAGCGCACGGCTTTTTTCTGGATGGATTCTTCCGCCACCTCGAGCGTGACGCGCACGGTGCCGTCCTCCCCGCGCGGGGTGGAGAGCGCTGCTACCTCGAGCGCGGTGAGAGCTTTGCGCACGTCACCATCCGCCTTGAGCGCGAGGTGGGCAAGGGCATCGTCCTCCACCTGCAGGGGCATGAAGCCGAGCCCGCGCTTGGGCTCCGCAATGGCACGGCGGAGCAGGGCTATGATATCCGCATCCGCCACGGGCTCCAGCGGGAAAATCTGGGAGCGTGAGAGCATGGCGGAGTTGATGGCGAAGAACGGGTTTTCCGTGGTGGCGCCGATGAATCGCACCGTACCGCGCTCCAAATGGGGCAGCAGGACGTCTTGCTGGGCTTTGTTGAAGCGGTGCAGCTCATCCACAAAGAGGATGGTTTTTTGTCCGTGGAGGGTTTGGCGGGCTTTGGCCTCCGCGATTTTCTCGCGGATGTCGCTTACGTTGGATTCCACGCCGTTGAGCATGACGAAGTAGGCGCTGGTTTGGCGCGCAATGACGGAGGCAAGCGTGGTTTTGCCCACACCGGGCGGGCCGTAGAAGATGAGGGAGGAGAAGCGATCCGTCTCGATGGCGCGGCGCAGCAATTTACCCTCCGCCAGCAGGTGTTGCTGGCCGGCTACCTCCTCCAGGGTTTCGGGGCGCATGCGAGCCGCCAAGGGCATGCTTGATGGCGTGGCCTCTTCCTGTTGCTCTTCCGCTTTTCCGTATGGGGTAAATAAATCCATATGCTGCAAGGGGAGTCTACCATAGAGCGAGCGTTTTGGCAAGTCCGGAAAAAGAGCTTGACTGTGGGCGTGCGACTGTGCCAGAATGAGGCTAAGGATATGAATAGAATTACGAGTATTGACGCTTTGCGTGGGTTTGATATGCTGATGCTGTGTGGCGGGGCTGCAACTTTGCATTTGCTGCTGTTGTGGCTGGGGGATGGTGAGTTGAATGCCACCGTGGCGGAGCAGTTCCGCCATGCGGAATGGGGTGGGGCGTTCACGTGTTGGGATTTGGTGATGCCACTTTTCATTTTCATTACGGGGGCAAGCATGCCCTTTGCCTTTGCCAAGTACCGTGAAAAAGGCGGGGAGCGCTGGCGTTTGGGCACTACTTGGCGCGTGGTGCGCCGCGTGGCCTTGCTTTTTGTGCTGGGTATGCTGGTGCAGGGGCATTTGGCCGGGGCTGTGGCTGAGCACATGAGCTTGTTTTGCAACACCCTGCAGGCTATCGCGGAGGGGTATTTGATAGCGGCGGTGGTGTTGATGTTCTGCAAGCTGCGCGGGCAAATCATCAGCTGCGTGTTCCTCATGGCGGTGTACTGGGCGCTGCTGCGTTTTGTGCCCTTCGGGGATTACCCTGCCGGCACCATGGAGCGCGACCACAACCTGGCGCTTTACCTCGACCAATGGCTGCTCGGCAGCTGGCAGGACGGCACGCCCTACAGCTGGGTGCTTACGGCGTTCTCCTTCGGGGCTCTGACTCTGATGGGCAGCGTATGCGGCACGCTCATCCGTGCCCGCCAAGGCATGCGCACGGTGGGTGTTTTGGTGGCAGTAGGGGCTGCCTGTTTGGGGGGCGCCCTGTTGCTGGAGTTTGATACGCCCATTGTGAAGCACATTTACACGACCACAGCCGTGCTGTGGAGCGGTGGGTGGTGTGTGTTGTTGCTGGCGCTGTTTCACCTGTTGTTTGATTGCTGCGGCAAGGGGGTGAGGGTGCTGGCATTCCCGCTGCAGGTGATTGGTTGCAATGCTTTGCTGGCGTATTTGCTGACGGAAATACACGGCCCGCACGGGCACAGCATATGGTGGGGCGTAGCGCACCCGCTGGTGTACGGCTTGTCCTCGCAGGCGGAGGGGGCGGAAGCACTGGTGCATGCTGCGCTGAGCTTGCTGCTGCTGTGGCTGGTGCTCCTCTTCCTCTACCGCCACAAGGCATACCTGCGCGTGTGATTTTCCCCCTCCTAACACGGAAAAAAGGGGGACAGGGAGGATTAAGGCTTGCCATGGGGGGCGCTTTGCGTTAGAGTGTCCCCTGCTATGGCGATTTCGCTCAAGACATTGCTTTGTGTGGGCTCCGGTTGTTTCATCGGCGGCTCGTTGCGCTATGTGACTGGTGTGCTCATTTGTGCCAAGTTGGGTGCCGGCCCCACGCAGATGCCGTGGCACACGCTGCTCATCAACTTCGGTGGGTGTTTGCTCATGGGGGTATTTTGCGGGCTGTTTAACCACGGCTTTGTGAAATCCCCCAGCCTGCGCGCGGGCTTGACGGCGGGGCTGTGTGGCGGTTACTCCACCTTGGCAGCCTTTGCGTGGGAGAACTCGGAGATGATGCGAGCCGGAGCACTGCTGCTGTCTGCCGGTTACATGCTGGCGACCGTGGTGGGTGGTATTTTGTTCTTTGTGCTCGGCTACCTGTTGGCGCAGAGCATGACTCGAGCTTAACCGGAAGGGGCTATGCGCATTCATGTGCTGATGGAGAATAGCTGCTGCCGCGATGATTTGGCAGCGGAGCACGGGCTGAGCCTGCTTATTGAAACGGCGGGTACGACTGTTTTGTTTGATACCGGTGCTTCCCCCGCCTTTGCGGACAATGCCGCCCGAATGGGGGTGGACCTGCGCGCGGTAGATGTGGCGGTGCTCTCACACGGGCACTACGACCACGGCGGCGGCATCCCGAGATTTTTGGAGCTCAATGCGCATGCCCCCGTGTGGGTGAGTGAGCGGGCGTTTGAGCCGCATTACAACGCCCACGGTAAGGACATAGGCCTTCACGCACCGCCTGCCACGCACGCACGCCTGCGCCGCCCCGGGGCTGAGCCGGTGCAACTGGCGCCGCATGTTACCCTGTGGCCTGCTGTGGACATGCCTTGCCCGCATGCACCGGAGGGGCGCGGCATGCATACGCTGGTGAACGGTGAGCGCCGTGAGGATGAATTTTTGCATGAGCAATACCTGCTGGTGGAAGAGGCAGGCAGGCGCTTGCTATTCAGCGGTTGCTCCCACCGTGGGGTGCTCAATATACGCGAGTATTTTCAGCCGGATGTGCTGGTGGGTGGTTTTCACCTCATGAACCGCAGCCCGGAGACGGATGCCGCCGTGCTGCAGGACTATGCCCGCTCGCTGGCGCTGGGAACAACCCAATACTACACCGGGCATTGCACGGGTGACCCCGCCTTCCGCTACCTGCAAGCACACCTAGGCGTGCGATTGCAAGCGCTTGCAACCGGCATGCAGTTCACGATTTGATGTCAGGACCGCGTTTTTACGGAACGAGGAAGAACTTGCCGTAGTTCGAATCCTCTGTCGGCAGGTGGAGGAGTGTGGACTCCTTGAGCGCATCGATACCCAAGAGGCGGGATTCATTGCCCTTGTTCAAGAGGGGTTGCACGCCCTTGAGGGTGACGCCGGGGGCTACCTCGAGCTCGCCGGGCTTGCCTTCCTCCACCGTCACGTTCTTGGTGGTGTCCACATTGCCCAAACGGGCGGCGATTTCACCGGCTGAGCCCTCGCTCCAGGCATCCGCCGGCACGCGGGTGATGACGCTGCCGGTGTCCAGCAGCAGTTTGATAACCTTGCCCCCGTTTTTTGCTTCCACCATCATGCGCCCACCTCGCTCCATGGTGCCGTACAGGGGTGCCATGGCGGTGTTCTCCGGGATGCCCCAGTAGAACTCGCCTTTGCGAAAATCGAAGGTGAAGGGCAGGGAGCCGAGCACATCCATGCCGATGATGCCATCAATTTTCTCGCTCATCATGCTGTGTACGGCGGAGAGGTCCATGACGGCGAACATGTGGCGTGGGGAAAGCCCCGGACCTGCCTGCAGAGTGGTGACCAACATGCGCGGACGCTGCGAGGAATTGCTGCTGAATTGGATGTGGTCCGTATTGAGCCACATGACGTTTTGCAGCTTGGCTGCACTGTCTTTGTGCAAAATGGTGTGGGTAGCACCGGTGTCGAGCATCATTCGCATGGGAACCTCATTCACCATGGCGGTGATGAGGATTAAGCCACTGTGCGCATCGCGCTCCATGACCATGAGTTGCTCTTCCGTGGGGGCTTGCTGTGCGGTGGGGGCTGCTGTATCAGCCATGGCTGCGGGGGCTATGCCGCCCAGCAGCCCCAAGATGATGCCGAGGTGCGTCTTCATGCCGCTTATTCTAACGGGCAGGCTTGCACATGTCAACGCGTTTTGTTCTCTGTAGGGAAAAACAAGATTGACTTAGTTGGGACTAATCATTAGGATAACGGAAGATAATTCTCCTCTGAGCCATGAACGATAACACGATGATACAGGCGGTGTTCAGCCCCACGGGTGGCACGCAACGCGTAGCGGATGCCATTTGCACGGGCATGAGTGTAACGAAGCTGGATTTGTGCGTCCCGGTAGCGGAGCAAGGCGTGGCCGCCCCCTTGGTGGCGGTGTTGCCGGTGTACGGTGGGCGTTTGCCCGTGGTGGCGGTGGAGAGATTGCGCGCGCTGAAGGGGCGTGGGCAGGGCGCTGTGGCAGTGGTGGTGTATGGCAACCGCGCTTATGAGGATGCCCTGTTGGAGCTGCAGGATGAGCTGACGGCTGCCGGATTTACCGTGATTGCAGCAGCTGCCTTCATTGCAGAGCACTCCATTGTGCGCAGTATTGCCACCGCCCGCCCGAATGCGGAGGATTGCGCCAAGGCTGCGGAGTTCGGCCGTGCGGTAGCTGCCAAGCTGGTGGCTCAGGACATGAGCCCCGTGACGGTGCCCGGCAACAAGCCCTATAAAGATTTGCCCCAAATGCCCGTGGTGCCGCTTACCACTGAGGCCTGCGGCGGCTGCGGTCGCTGTGCTCGCTTGTGCCCCGTGGGCGCCATCCCGGCAGATGCCCCGCAGACGACGGATGCCTCCAAGTGCATTCTGTGCATGCGCTGTGTAGCGGTGTGCCCGCGCAGGGCTCGTTTGCTGCCTCCTCCCGTGTTGGAGATGATGACGCAGCGCCTGAGCGCCATTGCCTCTGAGCCGAAGCAGCCCGAGCTCTTCATTTGAGCCACTCCTGATAGCTTTTTTGCCCCCCGCCCTTGCGCAAGGAAGCGCGAAGGCGGGGGATTGCTTTATTTTTGTAACAATTTTGTGAGGAAATCGATTTTCTTGCTTGACTGTAGCGCCGTAACTGATAAACTGATGTCAATCCGTCTATATCCCCCGGAGAGTATTCGCATGGAACAATCACCCGAAGAGCAATGGAACGGTTTGCAGAAGACCGTTGAGGAGATACGCCGTGAGACTGCCCGAGTCATCGTCGGTCAGGAGGCTGTTGTCGAGCAAATGTTGGCAGCCCTGCTGTGCAAGGGGCATTGCTTGTTAGTGGGTGTGCCCGGGCTTGCCAAAACCCTGCTGGTATCTACCCTCGGTAAGGTGTTGGGCTTGAACTTCCACCGTATACAGTTCACCCCGGATTTGATGCCCACCGACATTGTGGGTAGTGAGATTTTGCAGGGCAGTGCGGAGGGCGCTCGTCACTTCGAGTTCGTGCCGGGCCCGGTGTTCACCAACTTGCTGCTGGCGGATGAAATCAACCGTACCCCGCCCAAGACCCAAGCTGCCTTGCTGGAAGCCATGCAGGAAAAGCAGGTGACTGTGGCGGGCACCACTCGCTCGCTGGAGGAGCCATTCATCGTGTATGCCACGCAGAACCCCGTGGAGCATGAGGGTACTTACCCCTTGCCCGAGGCTCAGTTGGACCGTTTCTTCTTCCAAATCAACATTGATTACCCCTCCGCCGCGGAGGAGGAAGAGGTGCTGCGCCGTACCTGTGGTCCCGTGCCACCCACCGCTGAGGCTCGCTTGGATGCCGCCCGCGTGAAGGAACTGCAGCTCGCCGTCACGGAAGTGCCCGTGCCGGATGATGTGTACAAGCTTATCGTGAAACTGGTGCAGAGCACCCGCCCCGAGAACCCGGATGCCCCGGAAATGGTGAAGAAGTACGTAGCCTGCGGTGCGGGCCCCCGCGCCGGGCAGTGCTTGCTGGCGGCATCTCGCGCCATGGCTTTGCTGCGTGGGCGCACCAGCGTGAGCCCCGCAGAGGTGAAAGCCGTGCTGCACCCTGTGCTGCGCCACCGCCTGATGCCCAATTACACGGCTACCGGTGAGGGCGTGAGCATGGAGAAGGTCATTGACAGCTTAATGTAAGCCTGTTGGCGTAATCGTTTTTTGAGGGTATGGCTGATACTCCGTCCATTCTCAGACCCGAAGACATGACGCGGCTGGCGAATTATCGCTTTGCCGTGCAGATGATGGCGGAGGGGTGGCTGAGTGGCAGACACCGCGCCCGCGGACGTGGCAGCAGCACGGACTTCCTCGAGTACCGTGCCTATGCGCCGGGGGATGATCCGCGCTTGATAGATTGGCGCGTGTTTGCCCGCACGGACAGAATGCAGCTCAAGACCTTCGAGAACGAAACGCACTTGGAGTGTCACCTCTTTGTGGATAGCTCTGCCTCCATGGGATATAAAGAGGTGGGGCAGATGACCAAGCTGCGCTATGCCTCACACTTTGCCGCCTGTGTCGCTTGGCTGGTGGTGCGGGGCAATGACCGCGTGTCGCTCCAGCTCTTCGATGAAAAATTGCGCGAGTACATGCCCCTGGGCTCCACGACGGCGCACTTGAACCGCTGCCTGCACCTGCTGGAGAACAACGAGCCCGGCGGTAAAACGGACTTGCCGGAAGCCTTGGCTGCCTCCCGCCATTTGCTGAAACGCCCCGGCACGCTGGTGGTGGTGTCCGATTTCCTGTGCGATACCACGGCGCTGCGGGCTGCGCTCAACATTTATCTGCACCGTGGCTTCAAGGTAGTGCTGGTGCAGGTGTTGGATGCGGCAGAGCTGCAACTGCAAGGCGTGGGGGTGTCCCGCTACCGTGATATGGAGACGGGGGAGGAAGTGATTTGCAACCCGGAGGATTTGCGCGAGGCGTATGCGGAAAGCATGCGCGCGCAGCAGCAAGCCTTGCGGGCGTTGGCGGCATCTGCCGGTATGTTGTACCTCACCGCGAAGACGGATGAGTCATTTTATCCCTTATTTGACGCGCTTTCCCGATGATGCTGCATGTAGAAAATCCCGTTTGGTGGCTGATGGGCGCCGCATTGGTGCCGCTGCTGGTGCATTTGGTGGCAAAAGCACGTCCCCAGCGCCGTAAAATAAGCTCTATTGCGCTTTTGCAAGAGCTGCTCAAGCTGCAAACCAAACGCGCCAAGCCCAAAGACTGGCTGTTGCTGCTGCTGCGCACGCTGGTGTGCGCCTGTGTGGCATTTGCCTTCCTGCTGCCCTACTGGGGGAGTGACCAAGTGGGGGATGGCAAGCACACCCTCATGATGGTGGTGGATGATACTGCCTCCATGGGCGCTGCGGATGGCCAGCAAGTGCGCATGAACCGCGCCGTGCAGGTGGCTCGTGCTGCGCTGCAGGAGCTTGCCCCCTCCGACCGCGCGAACATGATTACCCTTTCAGGCTACCCCGCGTTCCTGTTTGATAAACCGGAGAGTGGTAAGCCACTCATGCTGCGCGAATTGGCAAAAATGCAAAGCAAGCCTGCCGCCTCCGCCGGGGTGTATGACGCGCTGCTGGCTGCCGCCCGCCAAATTGCCGATTTGCCGGAGGATAAAAGCGGGGAATTGCTCATTATCTCGGACTTCCAAGCGCACACCATGCAGGAGCCCGTGGAAAAGCTGCTGCGTGAGTACCCGAACATGAATATCCGCTGCGTGACAGTCGCTCAGGCGGAAGCTGTGGAGAATACCACGGTGGAATCCCTCACGCTCTCCCCCGCCAAGCCTTTGCCGGGGCAGGAGGTTACGGCAACGGTCAAGTTGCGCCACCGCAATGGCTCCACCGGGGCGCCAAGCGGGCATGTGGTGCTCAATGTGACGCTTGCCGCCGGTGATTTGCGCTTGTCGCAGCCCTGCGAGCTGCCCCGCGATGGGCAGGCGGAGGTGCAGTTTGCCCTTACCGCTCCGCAATCGGGCAAGGAGTGGCTGTTGGAGGCTCGGACGGAGGCGGATGCCTTCCCGGAGGATAACACCCGCTATTTGGTGGCCCCCGTAGCAGCCAAGCTGGAGTGTCTGGCGATAGCGCCGGACCGCGCGCAGCTGGGTTTCATGCTCCGCGCCTTGGAGAATATACCTTTCCTGAGCACACTGCAGCTGCCCGCTCTGCCTGAAAATGCAGCGGATTACGTGGTGTGGCTCGCCCCCATGCAGGATGATGTGCCCGCCATTCGGGAGCGTTTGGCTGCCGGTGCTTGTGTGTTGGTGGTGCCGGATTCCGTGAAAGATCAGGCTTGCGCCCCTCTGCTGATGGATGCGGAGGCAACATACACCGCTGAGCGCTTGACGGACGGCAGCAGCTGGAAAACGGAGATTGCCGCCCCGCAAGATGCCGTGTTTGGCTTGTTTGACGCTGCCTCGCTGCGCAGCTTGGCGGATGCCGGTATTTACGCCCGCTTGGGCGGGGAGTTCGGCAAGGGGCTTCCGGTGGGCTGCACCGTATTGGCTCGCTATACGGATGGGGTGCCGGCCGTGGTACGCCGCCCGGTGGGCAGAGGCTCATTGATTGTCTGGAACATGCCGGTGACGGAGCGCGACAGCCGCTGGGGCTACTCACCGATGTGCCTGCCGGTGCTGGCGGAAATGCTGCTGAAGTCTCGCACGGATGCCGCGGCGGAGGACGCCGTGGTGGCCGGGCGTGATTGCCTGCTGCTCAATGTCCCTGCCGGTGTGGATGCGGCTTCCCTGCGCTTAGTGAATGCTGCCGGTGAGGAGCAGGTGACCCTGCTGCAGAACAGTGGCAGCGGTCAGGTGCTGCGTGCTGAGGCTGCCGCGACTCCCGGGGTCTTTTATTGGATGCAGGGGGAGGCAGTGTATGCCTCCGCTGCCGTTAACTTCCCGATTGAGGAGTCCGCTCTGCGCTCCTATACCCCCGCCTCAGCCACGGGACGTGTGCAGACGGCTGCCCAAGCCTTGGATACTGCCGGTAGCGCGGCGCGTGTGGAGCTGTGGCCTTGGCTGTTAGGGCTTGCATGCCTTTTCTTTGTAGTGGAATTGCTCATTTGCCGTGAGCGTAAGAATGAGCGCAGACAAATTGAATCATGATTTTGCAACCCATCATCCCTTTGCCCTTGTTGGTGCCTTTGCTGCTGGCTTTGCCGGTGCTGATAGGGTGGCTTTGTGTTATGGCCGGGCGCAGGCTCAGCCGTAAGTGGCAGTGTTGCTGTGTGGTGCTGTCGGTACTGGCGACGCTGTGCGGAGCTCTGCTGTTGCTCAATCCCGGTTATGTAGAGCAGCGTCCCTCCGCCCATGCGCCTGTGTGGTTGGTGGGGGTGGATACCTCTGCCTCTATGGCGGCACCCGTGGAGGATGATGCGCATAGCCCCACCCGCGCCCAATGCGCCGCTGAGGCGGTGGCGCGTTTGGCTGCCGTGCCGGGGCGTGATGTGTCGTGGCTCGCATTGGCGGAGACTGCCCGCGTGTGTGAGTCGGCAGAGGCTTTGGCTGCGGAACCCGCCCAGGGCTCGGCCTCGCATGTCATGGCCTCATTTGCGGCGCAGGCGGAGGCTGTGCGCCGCCGTGGGCGCACCTTGGCGGGCATGGTGTTGATAACGGATGGCCGGGAGACGAACCCGAAGGCGTGGCAGCCCCTGGTATCCCGCGCCGGTGCAGCGGGGTGTCCCGTGCATGTGTTGCCCCTGGGTAGTACGTGGCAAGCGCCGGATTTGGCGGTGACGACCATGCACCCCTTTGTGCATGCCTACCCCGGGGTGGAGACGCGCCTGACGGCAAGTGTGATGAACACCCGCATGGGTGAGCGCCAGCTGCGCGTGGAGCTGCTGGATGCCGGTGGCAATATCCTCAGCCAACAAGCCGTAGAGCTGCGTGCCGGGGAGAGTAAGGATGTGTCATTCCCTCTGCAAGGGGCTGAGGGTGAATATACAGTGCGCGTGGTGCCCCAGCCGGGAGAAGCCCGTGAGGATAACAACTCCACCCGCATCACCGTGCGCGCGGTGAATGCCCGCATCCGCGTGTTTATGGCGGAGGGCTCGCCCTATTGGGACAGCAAGTTCCTGGCGCAGTACCTGCGCGAGCAAGAGGCTTTTGAGGTGCGCTCCGTACACCGCCTCAGCGAGAAACGCTTCTACCACATCAACTCCGGGGATGACGACAGCGCCCCTTCCGAAACGGCGGAGATGCCCACCACCTTGGAGGGCTTCGCGGGGTATGATGTGATTGTGCTCGGCAAGGGCATGGAGCACTTCTTCACGCCGGATTCGCTGGCATCCCTGCAACAATACGTGCGCGAGCAGGGCGGTATTTTGGTGCACGCCCGTGGGCGTTGCTATTCCGGCCGAGCGGAGGGCTTCGCGGAGTTAGAGCCCTTTATCTGGAGCTCGGACGCCGCTACGGAGCACCGCCTGCAGCCCTCCCGCGTGGGTGCGGAACAGGGGCTGTTCGGCTTGCTGCTGCCTGCTCCGGATGCCGCGGTGTGGAAGACACTGCCCACGCTGGATGATGTGTGCCCGGTGGCGGAAATCCGCCCGCAGACTCAGGTGCTGGCTCATGCAGAGGGTGCGGAGACACTGCCGGTACTCGGCATCATGCGCTATGGATTGGGCGCTGTGGCTTCCATTAACGGTGAGGGTCTTTGGAAATGGGATTTTTACCCCGATGCCAAGGAACACGGCAACATGTACCGCGAGTTCTGGCGCCGCTTTATCCCCTGGGTACAAACGGCTGCGGAGTTCATGCCCGGCTTTGACCTCTCCCTGCATGCGGAGCGCTCCTCCGTGCAGGAGGGTGAGCCTGCTGCCTGTCGCTTGTGCTGGCGCGGTGTCGGCCGCCCGGAGAATCCGGTGGTGCAGGTCGTCTCGCTGAAAGATGGCTCCGTTGTGGGTGAGCACCGAGCCATTCTGCGCAGTGGTGGTGCCTTGCCCCGCTGGGAATGCGCCCTCGGGCAGCTGCCTGCCGGGGAATACCTGTTGCGCGGTGTGGTGCAGGGGAGCTCCACCTTGGTTCCGGAGTGCCGCCTGAGCGTGCGCCCGCTGCCCAAGGAGGCGGATAACTTGAACGCTGATACTGAGCTGCCCGTGCGCGTGGCGGAGGCTACCGGTGGTTTGGTGCTGGGGCGTGAGATTACGGAGGCTCAGCTGGCGCAGATTTTCGCCATGCCTGCCGGCGTCAGCGCCACGGAAGATGTATACTGCCCGCTGTGGACAAGATGGCAGGTGCTCGCCTTTATGGTGTTGTGCCTGGGTATGATGTGGTTTATTCGCAGGAGAAAGGGATTGCCGTGAGTCGTTTGAAATTCGTATTGCTGCGGGCTCGTGCCGTGTGCTTCATCGCAGAGTTCGCCAAGGTGATGTTGGTAGTGGCTGCACTGCTGCCCCTCATCATGCTGCCGATGTTGCTGCTGGATTGGGGCTTGGTGCTGGCGGAGCAAACACGCGCCGTTTTGCGCATGGTGCTGCCGGTGTTTGTGGGCTGCGGGCTTTTGTATGCGCTGGTGGCTGCTTGCCGTGTGGCGTGCCGTCTTCCCCGTGAGCTCGATGCGCTTAACCGCGATTCTCGCGCCACCATTGCTTCCGCTTTGGGCTTGCACGCCTCGTCCGCCGGCTCACTGGGCGCTTGGCTGGCGTCGGAATCCCAAAAAGACGCTGTGGAGGCTGTGGAAATTGCCAACAGACGCCATCCTGCCTTGCGCCGCTGGGGAAAAGGCTTCCTGTGTGCCTTGCTGGCTGTATTTTGTGTGATGGGTGCTCAGCAAGCCATGCCTCAGGCATTCACTACCTTGGGTTTGCGTTTGTTGACTCCGCATGCGGATATCCCGCCGTATTCTCCGCTGGTGTTCGAGCTCACGCCGCAATCGCCCGAGGTGCACTACGGGGAAGATTTGCCGGTTTCCTGCAAAATAAGCGGTGCGGACTTGCAGGGAGAGGTTGTACTGTTGCTGCGTGCGGAGGGCGTGCCGGAGCAGGCTTTGCCTGTGTTTTTTGACAAGGATGGACAGTATTCTCGCGTGCTGGAAAAGGTGACAGCGCCTTGCTCCATTGCTTTTGCTACGGCGGATGGCCGCGCCCGCAGCGCCTATGTGCCGGTAAAGGTGAACTACAGTCCACGTATTTTGTCCGGTACAGCGGTGATTACTCCCTTACCGTACACGGGGGAAGCCCCGCAAAAAGTCACGCTGGGTGGCAGCGAAATTCGTGTGCCGGATGGCGGTAGTGTCACCTTCTCCCTTCATTGCAGCTTGCCCCTTGCGCGCGGTGAGGCTCTTTTCACTCCCTCCGGCGCTAAGGAGCCCGTAAAATTGGAGGGTGTGGCAAGCGGTAAAGATTTTGAGCTCACCATGGAGGTGCGACAGCCCGGCACGCTCATGCTGCAGGTGTATGATGCTGATGGGCGCCCTGCGGACACTCCGGTGCGCACTCGCCTGGCAGTGCTGCCGGATACCCCGCCGCAGGTTGCCATCACCGTGCCGGAGAATGGGGCTTACGTGGTGGAGGGTTTCCCGCTGAAGGTGCAGGTGGAAGCCTCCGATGATTTCGGTATCAGCCGTATGATGCTTTTTAAGGCACTCGCCCCTTACAGACAACACGGTGTGGCGGAGGATATGCAGAAACTCCCGCGCTCCGTGCGCGTGAATCGCACGTTCGATACCATGGCGCTCGGCTTCCGCGCGGGTGATACCATTGAGCTGCGCGCGGAGGTGGGGGATGATAACCCCTTCCGCTTCAATATCGTTTCTACACCCACCACCAAGGTGCAGGTGATTTCCGGCGCGGAGTACGCGGAGATTATGCGCATGCAAATCAGCTACAAGGCATTCATGGCTCGCTATGAAGCATTGCAACAGGCTATTGCGGATGCAGACCGCGCCTTGGAGGCAGCAGAGAATGCTGAGACGCCTGAGCAGCGCGAGGCTGCCCGTGCAGCTGCTATGGCTGCATTGGCTCGGGCTCAAGAATTGGCTCAAACCATAGCTGCGGATTTCCCTGCCTTCGATATGGATGGCAAGCTCTCTGAATTGGCCGGTCAAATTGCTGAGGGGATGGCTCAGCAACAACAGGCTCTTTCTGCATTGAATACTGCGGCAACGCAGCAAGAGTGGCAGCAGGCGGTACAACAAATCCGCAATGCTTTGCAGCCCCAGTCCGATGCGCTGGCGCAGCAGACACAAGAGGCTCGCCAAGTGGAAGCTCTGGCTCGTTTGAACGCCTTGATGCATCGCTTTAAACAGTTGGCCGAGCAGCAAAAAGCCCATGCCGAGCTCCTTGCCCGCTTCCGCGCGGAATACGGTGCGCCCGTTACCTCTCAGCCGTCTCGCTTGGAGGGCTTGGGGAGCCGTCAGGCCGAGATTCAGGATGCGTATAATGCGTGGTTGCAAGATGTGAAAGAGCTTAATGAGCAAGCAGCTTCTGTTCCCGCGTTGGCAAAGCTTGCCGACAAGTTGGCTGCAATTTCTGCCGCATGTGAGCGTGAGCACGTAGCCTCACTTATGGCGGAATCCGTTGCTGCTGCGGCTGCTCATCTTTCTGCGGAATCCGAGAGCCACGCCGCGAAGGCCTCTGCCGCCATGCAAAAGCTGCTCAACTCCGAGCTTTCTGAGCAGTCTTGCGATGACGCCGCCTCCCAGTGTCGCAATGCTCTTTCTGAATCTGCTGCCAATACCTTAGCTCAAATGTGCAAGAATAATTCCTGCAAAAATCCGGGTTCCGGGGATGGTAATAAACCGGGTGGCAGAGGCGGCATGGGACAGGGCTCCGGCTATGGCTACTCCCAAGCACCGGCGTTCCAAGGTAACCGCCTTATCGGCCCCGGCCGTGCGGACATGACAGGGCAATCCGTGCGCGGGCAGGGGCGTGCTCCTCATGCCGGTGGCTCCGGCAATGGCAATGCGGAACAGCCTGCCACGGATGCCTCTGCTCCGGGTGTGCTCACCCCGGGAGAGCAAGATTACTCTGGAGTCAACACGGAGCATGTGCCGCCTGCATACAAAGATGCCGTACGCTCCTATTTCAAACGCTAAACTGATTACTGAGACCGATGTTCAAAAAAATCTTACTCGTGTTAATGGCTGCCGCGGCTCCGCTGATGGCAAAAGAGGGCGTGGTGCAGTGTGGCAACCTCATCTATGCCGGCACAAAGACCTCTCGCTGCTTCAGTGATGAGTTTTTGAGCACGGTGCAGCAGAAAACCAGCATCAACACCGCTCGCCGTTTCCGCGCTGTGCGCTTGGATAATGAGGAGCTCTTCCGCTTCCCCTTTATTGTGATGACGGGAGAGGGCAATTTCACTCTCACGCCCCACGAGCGCGAAAATCTCAAAAAATATGTGGAATCCGGTGGTTTCCTACTGGCATCTGCCGGCTGCTCCAGCGAGGAGTGGGATAAGGCTTTCCGCCGTGAGATGCAGAGCATTTTCGGTGATGGGGCTCTGAAGAATATCCCCCTGTCTCACCCTATTTTCTCCACGGTGTTCCCCATTACCTCGCTCAAGGCGGGTAAAAAGCCCACCAAGGGCTATCTGGAGGGCATCAGTCTTAATGATAAACTGGTGATTGTTTACTCTGCCGACGGCTTGAATGACAGCTCCAATTCACGGAATTGCTGCTGCTGTGGTGGTAGTGAGTTGGGGAATGCTTTAGAGATTAACGCTAATATCCTTTCGTACGCTTTACTCCGTTAAGCGAATATTTAACTGGGGGCTTCTAATTAGTCTATACTGCTCGATAAATCGGAATTTGAAAATCAGATTGCGAGCGTCAGCGAGCGGAATTCAGAGCCCCGGAGGGGCGCCATACAATAGCCCGGCGGTGGAGCGGCGAAGCCGCGGAACCCCGGGTAGCGTAAAAAAAGAAAATTGAGCCCGGAGCGACGGAGCGAAGCGACGCAGCGTAGGCCGACATATAATGGCGAGGAC
>CAJGCY010000045.1 GCA_904501955.1 uncultured Akkermansia sp.
GACGTTAGGCAGGGGTGGAGCGGCGAAGCCGCGGAACCCCTGTTAGGGTAAGAAATTTAAATGGAACCCAGGGAACCTGTGGTGACAGAATGCGTGGCTTAAATTGCCGTATCGACCACAAAACAAATGCTTTGAAAAAAAGTGCCACCCCGGCTCGGAGCTCCCGTCTTCGCGTCTCGCTTCGCTACGGTCCTCGCCATTATATGTCACCACAGGTTCCCGGGGTTCCATTCCTTTTTTGTTGATATACAGGGGTTCGGGGCTTCGAGTCTTCGCTTTCTACGCCCTCGCAGGCCGTTCGCTGGCGCTCACTCCACCACCTAACGTCCGTCGCCCCTTACGGGGCTTCAAGTTAGGCGGGCATGCGCCCGCAGTAATACTCATTTCAGTTCGCCTACGGCTCACGCGAACGCTCGCTAACGCTCACACGAACGCTTGGGGCTTGCGCCCCTTCGCGCGAACGCTCGCTGTCGCTCACGTGAACGTTCGCCCTTTCGGGCTCACACGAAAACGCCCCTTTCGGGGCTTCAACTTCCGAATTATGGAGAAAAAGGGCAGGGCAAAGGGAGCAGCCCCCATGCCCTGCCATGAAAAAAGCAAGAGACGCGTAATTATCTATTCTCCAGCTGAGCAATGATAGCCGTATTGTTCTGGCGGCGAGCAATCTCGATGAGGGTTTCACCGGTCTCCGGGGAGTAAACGGTGGCGGGAGCGCCCTTGGAGAGGGCGATGGAGATAATCTTCCAGAGCTGCTCATAGGCGCCGGCGGGGCGGCTGACGAGGCGAGCGAGCTGTACCATAGCCTCCTTGCAGTAGGTCATGGGGCCGCACTTGTCCATGAGGGCCTGCAAGAGCTCGAAGTGCTCGGCATCTTCACCCAAGTAGAAGGGGTCGGAGAAGTTGTAGAAGTTAATCACCCACCAATTGAAGCAGGAGACATCAATGGACTCCGCACGCTCGATGAGCACGCGCAGGCAGTTATTCTTGCTCTGGCAAAGGGAGGTGATGATACCATTGCGCAGGTTGGCCCCCTTCTCAATGTAGGCACACATGCTCTCGATGTCTTCGCTCTTGATGGCGCCGATGAGCTGAGGCACAAAGGAGGAGGGTTTCTTCTCCGCCGGAGCCCACTCTTGCGGAGCGGCAGGAGCGACGGCGTTCATACGCGGGCGTGGCTGGCGGGGAGCAGCAGGCGCGGGAGAAGTGGAGGCATCGTTAAGCTTCAGGTAGCTCAAGAAGCCGTACTTGTTGATGGTCATGAAATCCACGAAGGGGAACCTATCACACTTCGGGCGGCGGTTGCGCAGCTCATTGGCACGCGCGGCATCATCCGTCACGAGGATGAGGCGGTCCGCCTCCGCGTTGGACTCACTGAGGTAAAGCTCACCCAGCAAGGCATCCGTCTCACGCATCTGCGGATCTGTCTCAATGACATGCAGGATTTCAGAGTTAGCCTCCAGCGTGGGGCTGACCTGGGGGAGGATGTCCTCCGTGAGGGAGGAGCGCAGCACCTGCACCCATTTTCCCTGGTTCTGCATGGGCTCAGCCACGTTGGCGAGGAAGCGGTCCGCATTGGGATTGAGCAAGGCCGTGCTGTCAACATACACCGGGCTGTTACCCACCATCTCCGCCAAGCGCATACGGGCTTGAGCCTCCTTACGGCGAGACATTTCCGAGAAGGAAATCAGCTCACCATCAGGCCAAATGGTCATAATAGCCGTCGAGTCATCCCCCTCTTCCGGCATACAGCAATTTTCCACATCCGTAGCAAGCTGCTGGTCATGAGTAATCAGCATCTGTCTACGCTTACGATGATTATAGAAGAAAAGGCGTACGAACTGGCGATCGGCCGTGCCGGCCACGTCCTCACCTTCTTCTGTTTCAATGACATCCGCATAGCGGGCGATTTGGTCCAGCGCCAGCTGAGCAACCAGCTTGAGGGGCGCGCAATTTTCCAATTCTTTACGGACTCCGTTTATAATCGTCAGTTTACGGCCGCTCTCGCGCAGCACAGGTGCTACACCCTGCAAAAACTCCCCTACTTCCGGGGTCATCCAAGTGCAGGCGTCCACGTAAACAACGTCATATGAAGTGACGGCAGACCAACTATTTGCCGTAGATACGGCAGCATCAGATTGTAACATATTTAATATTAATATATAAGGTTAACAAAGCGCTTCCCGATACAGGCACCTACGGTTGCATCTATTAAACCGAATCGGTACATTTTATCGGACAACATGCATATTCTAGCGCCCTGCTCATGCAAAGTCAACCCCAAATTACGCAAAACTTCGTAATAATGATAGGAATATGACACAAAGCCCCCCCCCTCCTGCCCTTGAGCGCATGCGGCGCTCACAGCGGGAGAATATGCGACCCCCCGGCTGCTCACGGCAACCGGGGGGTCGAGTTATAACACTGACTGATGAAGGATTACATGCAGGCGCGCAGTTTGGCCAGAATGTTATCCTTGGAAGTAGCGCCAACCACGCGATCCACCTCCTCACCATTCTTGATGAAAATGAGGGTGGGAACATTGCGCACGTTGAAACGGCGAGCAAGCTCAGCAGCTTGGTCTACGTCCACCTTGGCTACCTTAGCGGAACCGGCAAGCTCGTTTGCCACTTGGTCAACAATGGGGGAGATCATCTTGCAGGGACCGCACCAAGTTGCCCAAAAGTCAATCAGGACAGGAACGGGAGACTGAAGAACCTCCGCTTCGAAGTTGCTTTCTGTTATCTGTAATGCCATAGTATTATCTTAGACTCAGGTTAATCTGATTCCGTTGAAATTTTACTCTTCTTCCTCGGAAGATTCCTCATCGTCACCGCTTTCCTCATCCTCGGCAGCGGAGTCCTCAGAATCATCGGTAGACTCCTCGTCACCGGCATCTTCCTCATCATCAGCAGCGGCGTCGGAATCCGCAGCGGAGGAATCGGAATCACCGGCATCAGCAGCGGCACCGGCTTTGGGCTCACCCCACAGGTACTCCGTGGTGCGGTCCGGGGTCTGGTCCGTCAGGTAAAGCACAACCATAGCACCGATGACGGTAAGAACGCACAGGATGCTCACCACCAGCAGCACGGGGCTGGGCTTGGCGGGTTCCTCCTCCTCAGCGGGAGCAGCCTTACCGAAGCCGGCAGGCTTGGTGAAACCGGCGGGCTTAGTGAAGCCGGCAGGCTTACCAACGGGAGCCGTAGCGGTGGGCATGGCCATGGTGGAAGCGCCGGAGGGCTTAGCTGCACCAGCCGCAGGAGCTGCGGGCTTGGTAGCAGGCACGGGTGCTGCACCGGTGGATGCGGGTTTCACCGGGCCCGGAGCGGCAGGACGAGCCGGCACGCCGATGGGCACGGTCGGGGAAAGCTTAGGAGCACCGGGAGCGGAGGGCTTGGGAGCGCCGGGGGCAGAAGGCTTGGGCGCACCGGGAGCTACCGGGGGCTTGGGAGCTGCCAAAGGCACTGTGGTGGCAGCGGTTGTAGGAACGGGTGCGGCAGGAGCACCGGCTGCCGGGCGCGGGGGAACAGGGCGCGTGGGAGCTGCCGGGGCAGCAGGAGCACCTGTTACCGGAGCCTTGGGCGGCATGGGGGCTGCAGGAGCAGCGGATACCGGAGCCTTAGGCGGCATGGGGGCTGCGGGAGCAGCGGACATCGGAGCCTTGGGCGGCATGGGGGCTGCAGGAGCAGAGGATACCGGAGCCTTGGGCGGCATGGGGGCTGCGGGAGCAGCGGATGCCGGAGCCTTGGGCGGCATGGGAGCCACGGGAGCAGCGGACATCGGAGCCTTAGGCGGCATAGGAGCCACGGGAGCACCCGTCACCGGGGGCTTGGGCGGCATGGGTGCAACAGGAGCAGCCCCCGAGACCGGAGGCTTGGGCATCGGAACCGCAGGTGCCGCGGGGGCACCCGGTCGAACTGGCGAAGGGGGCGGAGGAGGTGTACTCATAACAGTCAGTAAAGTCTATGCCGCCAAAGCGGATTTCTTTTATATTGCACTTTTTTTCCGCTAATGCAAGCAGAAAACGCAGGGAAGGAGCATTTTTTCATGAATAAATGCCGTACAAAGGTAAAACAGGGGGATAAAACGCTATTTTCCGTCATTTTGGAAGCGGCGGTAGAGGGCAGGTTTGCCATTCTGCTCCATAGGTGCGGTCCACGAGTCATCCGGCGCGATACCGACCGCGCGAAGGGTGGCGGCATCCAGCTTACAATGGGCGAAAAAGCGCTTACGCTCAGGGGTACCGCCATCCACCCAGGTGTGCTTACCGCTGCGGTAGGGCAAGCTGGGGTGCAAGGCCGTGCCGGACTGAAAAATACGCTCAGCATACGTGAAGAGGGAGAGGGCACGGGGGGCATTACCCTGCGACATAGACTGCTGAGCCCAGCGGTAGAGGTTGGTCGCATAATAGGTTGCCCAGCAGTTTTGCAAGCAATTTTTTGGGCCATCGCCGGGGTAATAACGGCGGTACACCTGCTCCGCCTCCGCAAAGCGGCCTTGGCGCTGCAGCACATCCGCCAGCATGGTGGCGGTGAAGATTTGGCGAGGGTTATTCTGCAAGGCACAGCGCAGGGAGCGCTCGAAGGCCGGCCAATCGAGCTCGCCGGTCGCACTGAGCACGTAGTAGTCCAAGATGCGCGTATCCGGGTAATCCGGCACAGCGTTGAGCAAAAATGCACTTTGCTCCGCGCTCGGCGCCCCTTGCTTTACCAAGGAATGGTACTCCCACTGGGCAGCCCAGCCCTTGTACAGCTTGCAGCACTGCGCACCAACGCCGTAGCACAGGGTTGCCAGCAGCAGCAAGAGTAAGCACTTGCCAAGCCCGGCCTGCGCACGCAATGGGCGCACCCCGGGGCGTGAACCGGGCGCCCAGTTACGGAAGTCGAACAAGCGGCACGGGGCCTGCGGGAAGGGTGAGGCCAGCACCCCGGCAGCAAAGGCAGTCATCCCCACCAGCGCGAAGCTGTGCCATACAAAATCCGTGAAGGCAGCAGCAGCCACACAAACCACACACAGCAGCGCAAGGGCAACTTTGCAGCGGCGCTCCGCCGCTACGTGCTCGGACATCAGCGCGCGCACCCCCTGCACCACCAGCAGGAGCACCGTGCCGAACATCAACACCACGCCCACAAATCCGTAATCCACCCACGCTTGCAGGTAGTCATTGTGCGCATAGTTGGGCAGCTCCCATTCCCCATATTCCGGGGCTATCACCCATTGCGTGGCAGCAGCGCCGAACCCGTGTAACGGCGCCTCCGAGGCAGCGCGCAGGGCATCCCCCCATATCAGGAAGCGCAGGTGTGTATCCACCCCCAGCAGCATATCCAACAAACTGTGCCCCAAGAACAAATCCGCAAAGAACACCAGCACGGCCACGGCTATAAGCGCCCCGGCCACAGCCAAACACGTGCCCACGCGCTGCTTATTCATGACGCGCAGCAAAATCCACAGCATAATCCCCAGCCCCAGCAGCAAGGGCAGCGCCAGCCACACCACGCGCGTACGGCAAAAGAAGGAGCCCACCACAGCGGCCACACCCACCGCCAAACTCAGCAGCCCGCGCACCGTGTAGGCGCGCTCCCACACCACTCGCCACACCAGTAACATGCCGCTGAGCATGAAAAACAAGCCTGCAAAGTTCTTGTAAATGAACAGCGTGGTGTTGCGCGTATTCGCCCCGCACAGGCTGATATCCGGGCGGCCGACCCAGCACAGGCTCAGGTCCGTAGCATTGCTCAACCACATCCCCGCAAAATTTGCCAGCACCGCCAAGCACAAAACCGCGGCCACGCCACCGCTGCCGTTCACCTGCCCCGCATACACACCGGCCAAGAAAAACACGAACCCGCCGAATATCAAACCGCTGTCCACCCAGCCCTCCACCAGTGAGGGGCTCAGCATGCTGCACACGGCATAATACACCCCTACCCCCAAACAAAACCACCCACTCAGCGACATGCGCACCACTTTGTACCCCATTGCCACGCCCAATACCACCACGCCCAACACCGCCACCAGCACCCAACCGGCAGGCATAAATGAGGAGGCATGCCCATCCACCGCGGACATGGCAGCCACCCACAGCAAAGCCAACAACAGCATGGCGAGTTTCCACGCCTTACTGTCCACCAAGCGCTTACGAGCTTTTACTTCCTGTTGCATGTGCTTATTCTACCAAATGCGAGCGACTTTGTACACAGAAAAGCAGCCTTACCGCCGGGTAAAGCTGCTTTTCTGTAAAAAGGAACGGGCTGTTCCGTGCGTCCATCAGTTCCCTACCTCGAACAGGTGGGTAACGGAGGCATTCTTGTGAATGTTCATGATGGCCTGAGCGAAGAGCGGAGCAATGCTCACGGTATCCACGCGGTCGGAACCACATGCCATGGGTACGGAGTCAGAGGTGAGCAAGCGCTCAATCGGGCTGTCTGCCAAGCGCACGCGAGCCTTGTCATTCAGCACGGCGTGAGATACACCGGCGAAAATGCGGGCAGCACCGTGCTCCTTCAGGATGGAGGCCGCTGCGCAGAGCGTACCGCCGGATTCCGTCATATCATCCACCAGCAGCACATCCTTACCGGCTACATCACCGATGAGGGCGTGGGCGTCCACCTCCGTGGCGGAGATACGCTGCTTGGCCACGATGGCAAGCTGGGTACCGAGGATGTTGGCATAGCTCTTAGCCGTCTTCACGCCGCCGATGTCGGGGGAAACGACGACAAGGTTGTTGATATCCTTCACATAGTGCTCCTTGAGGTGCTTGATGAGCACCGGCAGGGAGTAGAGGTGATCCACCGGAATCTCAAAGAAGCCCTGAATCTGGGCTGCGTGCAAATCCATGGTCAGCACGCGGTTTACACCGGCTGCCGTCAGCAGGTTGGCCACCAACTTGGAGGTGATGGGCACTCTGGGCTTATCCTTGCGGTCCTGGCGTGCATAGCCATAGAACGGCATGACGGCTGTAATGCGGCTGGCGCTGGCTCGGCGCACGGCATCCACCATAACAAGCAGCTCCATCAGGTTATGATTGGTCGGCGGGCAGGTAGGCTGTACGATGAATACGTCCTCCCCGCGGATGGACTCGTTAATCTGTACAAAGCTCTCACCATCCGGGAAAGCGTTGACCGTGGTGTCACAAAGGGGCAGGCCCATCTCCTTGGCGATGTCCTGGGCTAACTGGGGGTGTGCGGTTCCGCTGATGATTTTCATGAATGAGAATTGATGTGTGTGCACGTCTATTCTTGACATTTTCGCAAAAATATCAATACTAAAAGTGCACGCAGGCACATTTTTTTTATCATCGGAAAATGAAAGAAAGCTCAAAAATCACACTATTACGCTTACCCTTAACGCATTGGGTAAGTTTGGCCATTTATGTAGCAATACTTGTTATTTTTATCTTTTTCTATTCAGGCTTTGTAGAGGGGCGACATTCCGCCGCCGGATGGCTGGACAGCGCATGGAATCCGGAGACAGATTACGAGCACGGGTGGATGATACCGATACTGAGTGGCTACATGGTGTGGCACGCTGCGCGTGAGCTGAAAGGCACGCCACTGAGCGGCAGCCTGCACGGGCTGTGGGCAGTGCTGGCGGGTGGTTTGCTGTGCCTACTGGCCGTGCGCACGCAGCAACCGCGCATTGCGATAGGCGCCGTGCCCTTTGCCCTGCTGGGGGCGGTGTGGAGCTACTGGGGATGGGCAGCAGCGCGTAAGTGTGCCTTCCCCCTGTTCTTCCTGTGGCTGGCCATACCGCTGCCGGGCTTCCAGCAAGCCACGGTGGGGCTGCAGCTGCTCTCCGCCCAAGCAGCCCACTGGGGAGCAGAGCTGTGCGGGGTGGAAACCATCATGCAGGGCACCAACATAGCCTCCGCGGACGGCAGCTGGGACGCCTACAACATCGCCGGTGGCTGCTCCGGCATCCGCTCGCTGATGGCCCTGTTCATGATTTCCATTGCCTGGGGGTACTTGGCGGATAAGCTTGCGCTGTGGAAGCGCATTACCCTGGCACTGAGCGCCATACCGCTGGCCATCTTGGGCAATGCCTTCCGCGTGGCGAGCATCTTCATCTGCGCGGAGTACATCAACCCCGCCTTTGCCGGCAAAACCTGGCACGACTGGTCGGGCCTGCTGTTCTTCTTCCCGGCAACACTCATCGGGCTTATGTTTTTGCACGCCGTATTGGCCGGCGAGGTGCCGTTTTTGCGGCGGCGCAAGGTCATCATCACCCGCCGCAGCAGCACCTGCCCCACCCCCACTGAGAAAGGAGATGCAGCATGAACAAACTCACCCGCACCGCAGGCATTTTTGCAGCGCCACTACTGCTGGCCCTGCTGCTGAGCCTCATATACCTGGTACCGAATAACCCGCAGTTGCAGGAGTCCGCCATCTCCGCGGATTTGCCCTGTGGCACAACGCTCCCCGGCTGGTTCGGCGAGCGCGTGCAGGAAAGCAAAGAAGAACGCGAGGCCTTGGCGGCCGATACACGCTTCAGCAAGGCCATCTACCGCCGTTGCAAGAGCCGGTATGAGACGGACTCCATCTTCCTGAGCCCCCAAAGCAACTACGCGGGGGAGCACCTGCTGTACGGGCCCACCATCTCCGTCTCCATCGTCTACTCCGGCAGTGACATGAACTCCTCCATCCACCGCCCGGAGCGCTGCCTGCCCTCGCAGGGGCACCAAGAGCTGGTGGGGGAAGACAAAGTACTCAAGCTCAAGAATGGGGAGAGCATCAACTTCCGCCGCCTGCGCTCCTACACCCTGCCCGGCACCAAGCGCAGCAAACGCACGGAGCACATCCACTACTACGTATTCGTGGGGCATGACTGCATACAGCACACCCACCTGGGCCGCACCTTCCGCGACATGTGGGACCGCGTGGTGCACGGCCGCGTGCAGCGCTGGGCTTATTTCCAAATAGGCGCTGAGTGGGGCGGCGACACCGGCACCACCGAGCAAGAGGCGGAGCAAGCCCTTCAAGAAATCATTGCCGAGCTCTCCGCCACCCAAATCAACTGGAATCAGGTGAAAAACTGACAGGATAGTTGCACCACGGCGCATATTTAATCTTGCAAGATGCAACGCTAAAGGATAAAATAACCGTACGATTATGGGAGATTTCAATATAAGCGCATTACTCAAGGAGGCAAAAGACCGCAAATGGGATGACCGTACATTGGCGCAACGCTCCGCGGATACCGCGCAAGATCTCCATGCGGAATCCATCCGCAAGCTCCATTCCGATGAGCGCACCCTGCTGTCCGCCCTCAGCCGCTTGGTGGCGGATGAGAAGAACCGTGCCTTCCTCAGCAAGCTGTGTGACAGTGTGCTGCACGGCAGCAGCGAAGAGCACCAGTGCAACAACCTGCGCAAGTTGCTCTCCGACTTCGGCGGCGTGCCCACCTTCTTCAGCACCATGGCTAGGCTGCGCTTCAAGGCGGCCTCCATCGCCTCCCGCGGTATGCAGGGCGCGGCTCTGAATGAAATCCGCCGCATCTTCCGCTCCACCTTCGGGGAGCTCACCCTGCCCACCCAAATGGACAAGGTGGACAAACGCGTGCGCGAGTTCGGCAAAGACAAGCTCACCCTCGCGCTCTCCCCGCTCTCGCCGACCGTGTTCGGCCACAAAAGCGCGGAGCGCTACCGCCGTAATTTGGAGGCCATCCAATCCCGCCAAACCGGCGTA
The DNA here is from genome assembly GCA_904501955.1 of uncultured Akkermansia sp. Lineage (GTDB taxonomy): Bacteria > Verrucomicrobiota > Verrucomicrobiia > Verrucomicrobiales > Akkermansiaceae > Akkermansia. The sequence continues at coordinate 9,681 of CAJGCY010000045.1, forward strand.
GGCCTTACCGTGCAGCCGTGGAGGCTCTGCCCCGGCCTCACCCCCTACGCACCGACCAGCGGCGCCAAGGAGCTGGCGGAGAAACTGCGCGAGCTCATCCGCCTCTCCATGAGCGGTGGGCTCTCCACCCCCATTATTGTGGAGAGCGGGCACTCCGCCCTGCTGCCCGTGGTGGTGGAGGGGTACAAACTCGCCCTGCACGGCGCGGAGTTCCACAAGGCCAACGTCATGCTGGAGCTGCCGGCCTACCTGAACAAAGCACCGGCCATCTTGCGTGAGCTGACGGAATGGGCAAGCGCCCGCGCCGCAAAAGGTGCTGCCCCGGCAAAAATTCTGATTGTCAAGGGCTCTCACTTGGACACCGAGCGCGAGAACGCCTTCACCTACGGCGCGGAAAATGCCGCCGCCACCACCAAAGCCCAGACGGACACACGCTTCAAGCAGCTGGTGCACACCGCCATTTCCGCAAAAGCCAAGGCCATTTGCCCCGTCATCGGCACGCACAACCCCTTCGACATCACCTACGCCCTGCTGGATTGGGGGCGCTGCGGGCGCGATGGCCTGCCGCACTTCGTCTTCCGCGGAGGCTTGGGGAACCACCTGGGCCGCACGCTGGCGCGCGCCGGCGCCACCGTCACCCTGACCGCCGGTATCGCCGGTGAAGACGCCGACAACGCCGGCTTCGAGAATTACCTGCAAAGCCTCGTCAGCGAGCTGACCCGCCCGGATGGGTTCCTGACCTACGGCTACTCGCTGGAGCCGGACTCCATGGGCTGGACCCGCATGCGCCAGCAGTTCCTCGCCTCGCTCAGCGGGCGTGAAGAAGCCGCGGCAGAGCCGGATAAGGGGGTGGACAACTTTGTGCCCGGCACCTACGGCAAAGTGACGGAGCGTGCCTACACGGCTGCATTTTTTGCCGCAGCGGAGGCTGAGCGCGAGAACCGCCCGCCCACCATACCGCTGGTACTGAATGGTAAAGAGGAGCCCAGCCCCCTCACCTGCATCCAGCGTTCACTCACCGCCCCCGGCTTTGAGGACTACCGCTTTATCAGCGCAGACTTCCGCGCGGTGGATACCGTGCTGCGGCACGCGAACTCTGCAGCGGTCACCCGCTCCGCCTCTTGTGATGAAGCCCTGCGCACCCAGTTGCTGCGCATAGCCCGCGGCATAGAGGAGCACCGAACCGAGCTGGGAGCCCTGCTGGTAAAAGACGCGGGCTTCACCTTTGAGGATGCCGAGCACGAGCTGCTGTGCGCCATCGACGCCTGCCACTATTATGAGCTTTGTGCGGACCGCGACGGCCTGCGCGACGGCACCACCCCTGCCCCGCTGGGTGTGGTGGTGGTAGCCCCCGGCAGGGAGCACCCCCTGGCCAACGCCGTGGCGGGAATTGCCGCTGCGTGGGTAACGGGCAACACCATCGTCTACAAACCCGCAGCAAACAACACCCTGCTCGGCCACCGCTTGGTGGGCATCCTGCGCGAGGCAGGGCTCACCGACCCGCAGCTGCAATTCGTGCCCTGCTTAGACAACCAGATTGCCACCAAGCTGCTCACCTCCCCCAAGGCGAATGCCGTCATCACCGCGAACTCCCGCAGCAGCGCGCAAGAGATTACGGAGAAATCCCCCACCCTGCGCCTGTGCAGCCAGCCCTGCGGCACCACCACAGCCTACCTCTCCGCATCCGGCAACTGGGAGCGCGTGGTGCGCGAGCTGCCGCAGCGCGTGTTCCGCCGCTCAGGCCAATCCCCCACTTGCCCGCATGTGCTGCTCGTGCATGCCGCCATGTACGACAACCAGCACTTCATCAACGCTCTCAAAGATGCCGTGGGCGTTCTCCGCGCTGAGCCCGGCTGGCGTGAGGAAGCGAACCTCGGCCCGATGTCCGCCCCGCTCTCCCCGGAGCAGCTGCACCAGCTCACCCGCACGGAGGGTGAGGAAGCTTGGCTGGTGCAACCCCGCACGGCGGAAATCGGCTCCATCATTTGGACCCCCGGTGTGCGCACCGGCGTACGCCCCGGCAGCCCCCTGCTGCAGCACATCAACGGCCTGCCCATCTTGGCGCTCATGCGAGTGGAAAGCACCGCGCGCGCCATCACCCTGCAGCGTGAGCTCTCCGCCGGCCAGGCCGCCGTCATCTACTCGCACGATGACGCCGAGATTCAATCTTGGAAGCGCGAGCTGGCCAACTGTGCCCACCTGTGCGTGAACTGCTGCCCCTCCGCTCGCCCGGGCTTGCTGCCCTTCGGCAACTGGTGCCCCGCCCTTTACGGCACACACCCCCTGCCCGGCGGTCGCAACTTCCTGCTCTCCCTCAGCAAATGGGAGGAAACCGCACGCCCGCAGCGCCGCGGCAAGCAGCGTAACATAGCCTTCACCCCGTGGGAGGTCCTCTTCCCGAAGCCCAACCCGGATGACGCCATGCGCCTCACCACGGCGGCGGACTCCATCTCCTACTGGTGGGAGAACGAGTTCGGCACCACCCACGTGCTCTGCCCCAAACCCGGTGAGCAGACCACCCTGCGCTACCTGCCGCTGCCCACCTGCATCCGTGTAGAGAAAGCCACCTCCGACATCGACCTCTCCATCGCCATCATGGCGGCGCTCAAGGCCGGCGCCCCCCTGCAAATCAGCGCGGAAACCACACGCCAGTGGATGCCCCAGCAGCTGGACCGCCTCGGTATCACCCTCACGGTGGAAAGCCGCACGGACTACCTCACCCGCATGCCCGCTCTCGCGGCGGATGGCGTGTTCGTCCGCGACATGGCCGCCACCCCGGAGGAGCTTGCCGTCGCCGCTGCCTGTGGCCTGCACATCTGCACGGACCCCATCATCAGCAACGGCCGCATCGAGATGCTCCACTACCTCCGCGAGCAAACCATCACGGAAAAAGCATAAGGGGAGTTTGCGCAACAAATGGGACCTTTTTTAGTCCCTCAACTACACGTAGGGCTCATCTGTAAGAGGGACTGAAGTCCCTCGCTCCGATATGATTATTACCACCTTTTCCGCCCTGCCGGGTAGGGTTCAGCGCCGGCGGGCGAGGCGGAGGAGGGCATCGTAGGCCTTAGGGACGCCGAGGGCGGCGGCTTTGCGGTACCACCAAGCGGCGAGCTCGGGGCTCTTAGGGGCGCCGTTGCCTTTTTCAAAACACTCACCGAGGCGCAGGGTAGCACCGGAGTGGCCTAACTTGGCAGCCTGCTCAAAGCAACTGACACCGCCGGAGGGGTCGCGCGGGCAGCCGATGCCCTTCAAATAGCACTTGCCGAGCTGGTACATGGCATCCGCATCTCCCGCGCGGGCAGCTACATCGAACAACTGCACGGCTTTTTCATAATTGCGGGGCTCGCCCCGGCCACGCATCAATCGCTTGGCCAGGTGCATGCAGGCGTTGGGGTCACCCGCTGCGGCGCGCTCGTGCAAGTCATCCGTCATGGCGTGTTACTGAAGTTGAGAGGGCAGCACCTTCAGGTATTCTGTAATACCGTTGAGCACCATTTGCACGGCAATCATGACAAGTACCGTACCCATCAAACGGGTAAGAGCTACCGTGCCTTTCTCGCCCAGGTAGCCAAGCAATTTGCCGGAGAAAAACAGCAGCAATGCCGCCCCGAGCCACGCCAGCAGCAGCGCCAGTATGCCCTCCGTCACCATGTGCTCAGAGGCAGCCATGGCGGCCTGCATCATCACCAGAGAAATAGCAGCCGGGCCCACGATGAGCGGCATGGCAACCGGTACGATGAAAGGCTCTTCCTCATGCCCGGCGTTGTGCGCCTCGTGCGTGGCGGATGAGGGGAACACCATGCCCACGGCAATCAAAAACAGCATGATGCCGCCCGTTATGTTCAGCGAGCCGGAGCTCAAGCCCAACCAGCCCAAAATCTCCTCACCCAAAAAGTAGAAGAGGAACAGTAAGCCGAGCACGATCATCATCTCGCGCACCAAGATGGCCACGCGGCGCTTTTTCTCCACCTTTTGCAGCAAGCCCTGCACCAAGGGGGCATTACCGGGCGGGTCCATTACCAAAAACAAGGCACTGGCGGAGGCGATGATGTATTCCCAATTCATATACGTATTCAGAATTCTTTGCGTGAGAACAGCATGGCAGATACCAGCAGATGCAGTACCATGTAGCCCAGCGCAATCAGCGCCAAGCTACCCAACATCCCCCAGCCGAACGGCACCCCGGACGATGCCGTGTCCGCCACGTTGAAAATGCTGAAATCCGGCAGCAACACCGCTACCGCATGGCGGCAAAGCTCCATGCCCTGCCCCGTGCCCAGCGAGCCGGTTCCGGCCAAAATACCGGAGAACAACTGCCCCTGGAACATCCCCACAAAATACGCCCCGAGGCCGAAAATCATGCTCACAATCGTGCCACTGGTGAAGCATGAGAAGAGCAGCGTCATGCCCGTGAGCACCCCGAAGCCCAAATACATGGCCATGATGCCGTGCTGCAGCTCCCAGCTGTTGCCGGCAGCCTGCACATGCTCGATGTAGGGCTGCATTTGCTCCGGCGTGGCGCCCTGCTTCTGCAGCAGTGGTATCATCTCCGCCACCATGCCATCCACACGCAGCTTCAGGATGAGCATCAGCATGCCGTCCATGAGCAGCAGCATGACCAGCAAAAGCCCCCACACGCCCAGCAGCTTGCCCAGCAAATATTCAAAGCGAGGCACAGGCTTACACAAGATGGTGTACAAGATGCGATCCTCCGTGTCTCGCGGAATCAACAGCGCGGTGGCTCCCACGCAAAAAATCAAGCCGAACATCTGCATGCAGCCCAACGCTACATCTTTGATGAGCTGCAGCTGGTGCAAACCGCGGGTCTCTACCCCCAAATGCCCGTGGTAGGGCAAAAATTGCAGCGCCATGAACGCCACACCGAACACCGCAAGCACCAAGAACAGGCGCATGCGCACCAATTGCACAAAGGTTACGCCCGCCAGCGCCATCACGCGCCCCGGCATATGCACCAAGCTGCGTAACCCTCCTGCCATCGGTCAGTTTTCTGCGGTTCAGCGTCGCGGTGCGTTCTCGCCCGCGTCTATCAGCTTCCAGAAGGAGCGTGAATTGCCCAGGTGCTGGTCCTCAGAGGCCGAACCCATACCCGAGCGGAACAAGAAATCCTTCAGTGAGTCCGCATGCAGCACGCGCTGCACCACCACGGCACCATCCTCCATCGTGAAGTAAATGCGGTAGTCCTTGGAACGATAGCGGAAAATGCGGCGCCCGTCGCGCTCTACCACGCCAAAGCTGGGGTCTTCTTTCTCTCCGGACAAAAACGCCTCATCTACCTTAAAACCGGAGATGAGTTCCAATTGTTCCAGCGTGGGAATGGCCGAGACTTCTCTCGCACTGATTTCATTAAATACGATCTGGTGCATCGCCTTGAGTCTACTCTATCACCCCCCTCTCTGGCAAGCCTAAATTTCGCCCACCCCCTTTTTTCATGCCTTTTTTTGAGTCCTCGGAGGCAATCATCGTTCTCTTCTCGCTCATTTTTTTCATGCATCAACAAAAAATTATTAAAAATTGACATTTTTTCTTAATTTTTGTATTGACAAAAACACAAAAACAGCGTATCATGCTCCCAGCAAGAGGCGCAATGAGCGCTGAAGCTACAAAAACAAACAACAGCCCTCCGACGGCCCAACCGAGTATTATTTTTTCGGCACTAGAGTCTCCGAGAGCCTGCAGTTTGTCGGCGAAGCTTCCTTAACGCTCAATTACAGACAGATTTTCTTCGCGCCCGGGAAAATCCTTAATTTAGCTATTCAACCGAATACATTATGCAACGCAAACAGCACAGAAAGCCAGAGTTATACTCGACTTGTAAATCCGTTGATGCTCATCAACGACGTAGATTTACGTATTTCACCGGAGAAAACTCCGGTAATTACCCTGTACTTTGCATAGAACTTACCACTACGGTGACTTCTTACATGAGCTGAGGTTGAATAGGTAAATAGATACCTGTATTGCTCTTGCGCTTCGTGTGCCGTCAGCAGGACTGTGCGTATATTCTTCAATACGCCACGGCTACCGGCTACAGTAAGGCACGCGATTATAAGCGCTCGTAATAAAACACCCATAATACGAAATATTATGAGCACACGAAACGTAAATAACCGCGTACATAGCGCGAAGACTGCTTCAGACTCTATTTCTGAGCTACACGAGCAGTATAGCGATGCCGCACAAGCCGGCATCTCCGAGGTTGGTAACAGCTTCGTAAAACAGAGCACTGCAGAGGCTTCTCTTTCTGCAACAAACCCCGGCAAGGTTATTGCCACCAAATCAAACCAAATTATAATTATGACTGAAGATAGTAATCAGACGATAGAGGAAACTTCTACTTTTACAGCAGAAGCAAAGGCCGTTACCATGAACATCACCCCGGTTATTTCCACCGGTTCCACGGTGCTGCGCATGGAAACATTAGTGAATGAACAGCCGAGCACGTATACCGCGAATGAGGTGTTGCTCTTTAATGAGGTGCTACTTGTACCGCAGGATTCTTCCGTGCAGGTCTACCTGCAGGTGGATGACGAGGGCGACTTGCTCATCACCCGCCACCCGCTCAGTGCCGCCTCGCAGGAGGCTCGCCATGCGGCCATGCAGGCGGAAATTGACGCACCCGCTGCGGACACCTTGCACTTCCACCGCCACTTGCAGGGCGAGGAGTGGAAGCACATTGAC
>CAJGCY010000046.1 GCA_904501955.1 uncultured Akkermansia sp.
CCGGAAGCGAAAAAGGCGAACAAATCCGGCAAGAAGAAATGATGAATAGGCTGATTCCCCGAGCTTTGGCCACTGCTGCGGTGCTATACCTCCTGTTGCCGAATGTGCTTTTTCTGCTCGGGTGGGTGGAGCCTGTGGTGAGCATTCCGCTTTGCCTGCTACTCATATTTGCTGTTTGGCGAGTGCTGAAAAACCTGAGCATCCCACAAATTCGTTTTGAGAAAAAGGACCACATTTTTGTGTTCTTGCTCGTGCTGGGGTGCTTGTTTGCGGTAGAGTCTCTCGGCATCAACGGGCACGCTCAGCAGTCCGGCGACTTCATTGTTCGCAATGCGATTTATGATTCCTTGGTGCGTGAGAGCTGGCCACTGCACAGCGAGCGCGGGGAATATTTTGTCTATTACCATGCCTACTGGTTGCCCCCTGCCCTGCTGGCAAAATGGCTCGGAGCAGCCTTTTCCACCTTCCTTTTATGGGGCTGGACCGTGCTCGGATTTGTGCTGGGCTTCTCTCTTTTGTACCTCCGTTTCAAGCGCAGCACCCTCCTGCTGATGGCCATTTTATTCCTCACGGGGCCGCTCAATACCTGGGGTGAATTGCCTTATATTCTCCGTGAGTTATCAGAGAAAATTAGTTCTCTAACGCCTTTAGTACAAGTAAGTTATAATTATTTAGGAGAGTTGAATCAGGGTTTTGCTTATGTGAGCTTCTGGAACCAAATTGCCTTCAATTCCTTCAATAATGCCCTGCCCTTTTTCGTGTTCATCGCGTGGTTTTTTGCCTGCCGCCCCAGGCCGGTTCAGGCACTTTCCGCAGCCTCTCTCACGGTTGTGACATCACCCCTGACAGCCCTAGTCACCCTGCCCTATCTGGCGATTGCCAAGTGGAGACAGAGGCATGAACTCGTCACCAAAAGGGCATTTCTTCTCCTGCCCTTCGTGCTGCTCTTAGCGCTGGTCGGCCTTTATTATAGCGGTGGCGGTGGCTCTACCGTGGCGTTCCTGTGGAACAATTTGCCCGAAGTGAGCGGTAAATTGGCAGACCCTTCCGCGCGATTTTCGCGCCATTTAATCATCATGCATCTGATGATTATCCCGACTTTTTTCCTCCTTCGCAAGCATTTCAAACGCACCGCTGCATACCGCTCCTCCATCTTGTTGATTGCTCTTTTGCCCTTGATTTGGATTGGGCGCTGGAATAATGAGTTGCTCATTAAAGGCAGCACACTACTCTTCTTCTTGCTCGGTGCCATGTACACCTTGCTCATCCGATATCAGAAAGGTGTGCGCCGTTATGCGGCTATCCTCTTCCTCTCACTCACTTCTATCATGTTCTTCTGGGACATGGCTGCTCGCTTCCTCCATTTCTATTCTTGGAATCCCCAACAGATGGAAAAGAATATCCGCTCCGCGTGGAACGGTCACCTCAATCACCCTGACCATCCTTGGTATAAAAACTTCTGGGGAACGAGAAATTCATCTATTCTGAAACCGTGACCGGAAATTAAAAATTCCGATGTAGGTTACAGCCCGCATCGGAATTTTGAAATGAAAAACTGTTCCACGTGGAACAGTTTTTGAATCGAAAATTTTGCTTACTCCCGCCAGATGATCGAGTACGCGTCATCAATGTCACGTATACACGTGGGATGCTTGCGCGCATAATCGAGCATGGTCGGCAAGAGCTCACCGGTTGCAAAGGCGATTAATTTGTCGGCTGCCTCTTCTTTGAGTGCCGGGCAATCTTTGTAAAGACCGATGACAAGTGTCGATGCATCGCGCATGATGCGCAGCGGCCAGATGCGGCACTCGAAGGGACGCAGCTCACGCGGCAAGGTGCAGCCTATAGTCGGGTCGAGCATCGGGCAGTTCGCTACTTCGTCTTCGGAGTCCGTCTCGAAATGCAGGTAGAAGGTTGTCGCGCCGTTGCAGCGTTTGTGCAGTGGGTAGCCTTCTTCTTGCAAAAGATAAATCAGCTCGTTCTCCAGCGAGGGCGTTTCCCACGCGGAACTGTGATGAAAGTTACAGCACAGTTTACATGCCGCGCAATCGCTCGGTGTAAAGATATTCGTCAACATGGTTTTACCGTCAGGTTAAATTTTTTCAGTATTGTGTGCGGGTGGTAAGACAGCTTCGCTTTACGCAGTCCCTCGATATTCAAATCTTCTTCGCGGTTGATGTATTGCGTGGTGAGCATCCTCGCCGTCTCACGGTTGATGAGGGGATAAGCATCGCGATACTCCGGCAGACATTTTTCATAGTGAATGTCCGCCACCAGAGGATTGATGATGGATACCACGCTGAAGGCTACCGCCTTGTCTTCCACTCGCAGCAAACCGCCGCTCAGCTTCAGTTGTTCCATGTGCTCCAACGCCGTGCCGATGGCTTTGAATTCATGCCGCAGAGCAGGGGACTCACCTTGAGCAATCAGCCACTGTTCCGCTACTTTCATAGCCTCGCCTGCATTCGCCGGCGTTAAGGGTTCAAAGCTCCATGACGGATGTTCGCGCTCAAATTTGCTGATGTGTGTGCGTTTCTTGTGGAACTTTGTGCCCGCTAAAAAGGCTAAATCATCCCTCAAATAGAGGTAATCTGCATCCCCCGCATCCGTTGTCACTTGGGCTCTTTTGCCATACCGTCGGCACAAAAAATCTGCCTCTTTTTCGCTCAAAAGGCAGAATTTCAGCTCATTTTGCTGCGTTTTTGCGTGATTTTCGATGAAATTCAGGCATGTTTCGATGGTCTCCGTGGTGCCGCAACCGGCCGGGAAGGCATAGCCTTGTAGGCGTGCAGAGCCACCGAAATAGCGCAGTAAATGTTCCACGTGGAACATAATTTCTGTTCCGTATTTTTCCCTTAGTAGGTAGATATTGGCAAAGGAAAGGTCACTTTGGAGGGTATTTTGAGTACAGCGAGCCACGCTCTCGGCATCGGAGAGCAGGGGAGGTCTGAAAGCTGTTTCAGGCGGCATCATGCTTGCTTTTTTACCATTATAGCACATTCGTCAAGCCATGCCGAGCACAAATTTACAGGGAATTCAGGTCTATTTCTATCTGCTTTTTGAGGGCATCAATCGACTCGAATTTGGTCTCGGGGCGGATGAAACGGAGGAGTTCCACATCCAGAATATCGCCGTAAAATTCGCCTTTTTTCCAGCTTGTGAAGTGCGCTTCGAGACGGTTTATTTTGATTTTTTCGTCGATGGTAGGGCGCAATCCGATGTTGGCAATACCATGGTGAAGCTCACCGCGGATGCATGTTTGGACGGCATAAACGCCGCGTTTGGGCACGGCGGCGTTGGCGGGCAGGGCGATATTGGCGGTGGGAAAACCGAGTTTTCGGGCGAGTTTTTGGCCATGTTCTACGCGTCCGCAGACGGAGAAGGGGCGCCCTAAAAGCTCATTGGCGCGGGTGATATTACCCTCTGCCAGGTGGCTGCGGATGGCGGTGGAACACACGGTTCCCCCCCCCTCCACCAGCATGTCATTGATGCATGCGCGGAAGCCTCGGAGGGCAGCCTGAGCGCGCAAAAAATCCGCATTCCCGCTGCCTCCTTTACCGAAGTGCCAGTTGCTCCCTACGGAGATTCCTGCCACCGTAGAGGCGCTGCAAAGGGCATCCAGAAACTGCTCCGGGCTCATGGCGGCGAGCTCGTGAGTGAAGGGTAATTCCAGGAAAATGTCCACACCCTCGGCCTCGAGTAAGCGGTGTTTTTTCTCAGCTGATGGGGTGAGGAGCAGGGGGGCAAGCTCGGGTTTCAGCACCGCCAGCGGGTGGGGTGTGAAGCACACAACACCCCTGAGCGCGCCCTCTGTTTGAGCGGAGGCAATCACCCTGCGGTGCCCGCGGTGCACCCCGTCGAAGAAGCCTGCAGCCCAGTGCACAGGCTGTTTAATATCAATAAGTTGTGTAAAATTATGATAGATGTGCACTGAGCCTTAGTGGGTTATATGTTTCTATCCTTGAGCACCTTTTCCAGTGGCAGCAAACGCGCCATCAATTCCTCACGGGTAGAGGCCTTGAGTGTGGGTACATCCACCGCTTCCGAGATGTCGAAATGCCCGGAGCGGATGCGGCGCAGGGCGGTGAGGTGAGCCCCACAGCCGAGGTGCTGACCGATGTCGTGCGCGTAGGTGCGCACATAAAAACCCTTGCTGCAGTGCACGGTGAAATCCACCTCTGCGGCGGCGGTGTCGATGCGCGTAATCTCATAGTTGAGCACGCGCACGGCGCGCGCCTTGCGCTCCACCTCCTGCCCCTTGCGGGCAAGTTTGTAGCAGGGCACACCGTTAATTTTGATAGCGGAGTACATGGGAGGCACCTGTTCGAAATCGCCCATGTAGTGCTCGAAGGCGGAGCGTATGGCATCCTCTGTAATGTGCTCCGTGGGCTTCACGGCCACCACCTCGCCATCGGCATCTTGGCTGTTGGTTTCCACCCCCAGTTTCATGGTGGCGGTGTACACCTTATCCTCGCACATGAGGAGGTCCTGCACCTTGGTTGCCTTGCCGATGACCACGATGAGCATGCCGGTCGCCATGGGGTCCAGCGTGCCGCAGTGGCCCACCTTCTTTGTGTTCAGAATGCGGCGGCACAGGGCTACGGCGTTGTGGGAGGTGAAGCCGGGGTCTTTGTCCACCAGCAGCACGCCACAGGGGGCTTCAGTCGTGTTCGGGGCTTGGCTCATGATAAACTGCGCAGGGTTTCTTTGATGGTGTTCAGCACGGCCTCACGGCAGGCTGCCAGCTCGCCACGCATGCGGATGCCTGCAGCCATGCAGTGGCCACCGCCACCGTGCTTGCCGGCAATGGCGGACACATCCACACGCGGGTCTTTGGAGCGCAGGGAAATGCGGATGACGTCGTCATGCTCCTCCTCGAAAATGGCGCATGCCTTCACGCCTTGCCAGCCGCGGATGATATCCACGAGGTCCTTGGTCGCCTCCATATCCAGCTGCAGGCGCTCCTTGGTTTGCTTGGTCATGCTGTAGTGAGAGATGGCGCCGTTCTCCTCGAACACCATGTTGGAGAGCACCTCAGCCTCCACCTTTTGGCTGATGGGGTCTTTCTCATCGTACATCATGCGGTTGATTTCACCCACGTCCACGCCTGCCTCCATGATGTCCGCCACAATGCGCATCACGCGCGGGGTGGTGGAGCTGTACTTAAAGGAGCCGGTGTCCGTGCTGATGGCGGCGTACAGCGCATCTGCCATTGCCTTGTTCAGCTTCACGCCGAGCACGCGCAGCAGCTCGTAGATGAGGCAGCCGCAAGCGGCATCATGCCCGCCCACAGCGTTGTGGTCTGCGTAGCGCTTGTTGGTGTGGTGGTGGTCAATGTTCAGGGTGAGCGGCGCTTGGTTGAAGAGCTTCACGCCCTCATCACCGATGCGCTTGAGATCCGCCGTGTCCACGCAAATAAAGCAGTCCACATCCTCCGGCAGGGCAGGGGGGATGCACTCCACCTCACTGCTGCCCTCAAGGAAGGAGAAGAGTTTCGGAGCGCCATCGCGGTTCCACATGCGCACCTTTTTGCCGAGGCTGCGAAGGGCGAGACCGAGGGCGATGGTGGAGCCGGTGGCATCACCATCCGGGCGGATGTGGGAGATGACGACAAAACTGTGGCATGAGTGGATAGCTTGGCAGATTTCTTTGTACATAGTGGTCAGGTAAGGCTTTCGTTGTATTCCTCTTCGTATTCGTCACCGGCGGCAGGTTTGGCAGCAGGCTCCACAGCGGTCTTGCGCGACAGCACGGACTTCGCCAAGATGGCGGACAGCACCAGCGCAAAGCCGCACCATTGCCCGGGCAATATCACCTCCGCATACAGCATCATGCCGATGAGCGCTGCCTCAGTGGGCTCCAGGCAGGAGACAATGCCGAACTCCAGCGAGCTGAGCTTGCGCATGGCATAAGCCACCAGAACCAGCACAGCCACGCCTTGGCAAATGCCGATGCCCAGCAACCACGGCCACCCCGTGCTCAGGTGCTCAAAGGCTCCCTCTGTGAAGCCGAGTGGCAGCAGCAGCATGAGTGTGCCCGCGGCGGATTGCCAGAAGGTGCGCTGCAGCAGGCTCGTCTCCGGACCCATGAAGCGATTCAGCACAATGTAGAGCGAGTAAAACAAGCCGGAAAGCAGGCCGTAGATGATGCCTAAGGCATCATTCTGTCCCCCTGCGGTGGAGCCCGAGAGCAGTGATACCAGCACAATGCCCAAGCCCGCCGTCAGAATCAACAAGGCATCACGCTTGGGTGGCAGGTGGTGCTCCAGCAGTGCCTCCCACACAGCTGCAAACAGCGGCCCTGTGGCGGGCAACAGTGCTGCAACGCCCGCGGATGTCTCCTTGATGGCCAAAAAGTAAAATAAAATGCAAAGGCTGATGCCGATGCCGGACACGAAGGCCTTGCCGGAAAAGCGCATGCTCCCTTTGCCTCGCAGGCACATCACCGCGCCGAATACCCCGATGAGCAGCAAACCTATGCCGAATCTGGCCAGTGAGCAGGCCAAGGCGCTGCAGGCGGATTCTCGCACAAATATGCACAGCGACCCCATCAGCATCGCTGCCAATGTAGCCGCTAAAAACGCACTGAGATATCCTTTGTTCATGCTGCACCCTTTTCGCGGGCGCGCGAATTATATCACCTGTTTACTTCACTGGCAATTCTTTTATTTGTTTTCGTGTTCCGGTGGGTGTGTGTTTTTTGTTAGCCTCTGTTATAGTTGATGCTTGATGCCGCCTTTTGCGCTGAGCGATAAATAGGAAGTTGTGATTAGTTGGCGAGCGAAGCGAACCTAAATTTGAGCCCCGGAGGGGCGCTATAAAATAGCCCGGCGGTGGAGCGGCGAAGCCGCGGAATCCCGGGGTAGCGTAAAAAAGAAAATTGAGCCCGGAGCGACGGAGCGAAGCGACGCAGCGTAGGCCGACATATAATGGCGAGGACCGTAGCGAAGCGGCCAGCCACGGCGTAGCAAGCGAGCGTAGCGAGACGCGGAGACGGGAGCTCCGAGCCCTGACGGCGCGTGGCATATTTTTTGCGTTTGTTTATCCCATTGACAATGAAATGACGAGATGATACATGCGGTGTTTCTCCGCACTCACGTGCTCCGATGTGGGTTATGCCACCCGCATACCGTCTCGGCAGGCCTCGACTGGCTGCGGGTTCTAAGTTTCTTTTTCTTTCGTTTCCTAGGGCTTACGCCCTAGGCTAAGGTATACCACCCGCTAGCGCGGGTTCAAAATTCCGCTCACCTTCGGTTCGCAACTTTTCAACTTCTGATTTATCGGGTGGATTACCGGGCATGTGTGGTGATGGTGTTCGGTGGGGTTTGGGTGTAAATATCCGGTTGGTACATGAGCTGGGCGGTGGCGGGGGGTGCGGCGGCGGTGCCGGTGCGCTTGGCTCGGGCGTAGTAGGTGAAGCTCAGCTTTTTCGCGTTGTGGTGGCGGTGGTCGGTGAAGGCACGCACGCGGTCGCCGAGGTACTCGCAATGGGTGAAGGCGGGGCTGATTTCCGGCGCTTCCTCGGGCAGGCCTGCGGCTTGGGAGAGGATGCGCGGGTTGATGGCCTCCAGCGTGGAGGGCAGGTAATCCTCCACCGCAAGGTAGGGCTGCACTATGGCCTCCCCGCTGCAGGTGAGGGTAATGCGCACCAAATCTCCCGTGCGGAAGCTCGTGGTGGGCGCCCATTTACCCTCCGCATTCTGCACCTCGTAGCGGCGCTGCAGGGTCAGCCCGGTGGTGGGTACGGCCTCATACGGCAAGGTGCCCTTAATGCGCACGCTCACATAGGTGGCGGCATCTTTGCAGCGCAGTGTTTCCGCCCAATCCGCGGTGGCAGTACCCTTGGCGGGGCTGAGCAGGCGGGGGGTGGCGCCGGCCTCCAACTCTGAGCCATCGCTCAGGAGCACGGTGCCGGTCACCTCCTCCTCGTCGGCGGTATTTTTGCTGAGCTCATGCAGCAACATGAAGAACCAGCAGGTGCTCATGGTGCCTGCCGTCGTTTCATTAGCCAGCTGCTGCAGGCGGTGGTGCACATCCGCATCCGTGTGCAAGCTTGCCATGAGGCGCAGAATAGCGTGCTCCCCCGTGTCGGCGGTGGCTCGGCGCAGGGCTTCCTGCTTCAGCTCATCATCTTTCAGCACATAAGCGAGCGAGTAGAGCGTGGTGGCATTCTCCGTGGCGCGGTGCTCCGCCAGCCCGCGGCGCAGGTAGGCAATGAGCCTGCCCATCTCTTGCGGTGACACCTCGCAGTCGTGCTCTTGCGCCACGGTGAGCACCATAGCAGCGTGGGCGGATGCCCAGTAGCAGGACTCCTTACCATCATCCCAGTAGCTCAGGCCGCCGTCCTCACGCTGGCGGGAGAAGAGCTTGCTGATGGCTTTGCGGATGATGGCGGCGCGCTCGTGCCTGTTTTTCTCGTTGATGGGCGTGCCGAGCTTGCGCAGCTCCTTGGCCAGCAGCCACGGCATGAGGGTGGAGGATGTTTGCTCCGTGCAGCCGTAGGGGTATGTGAGGGTGTAATCCACCAGCCCCTTCAGGCAGGCCAGCGGGGTGCTTTCCACCTGAACTTCCGCTGTCACATTCGTGAGTTTTTTGCTCTCCTCACTGAGCAGGGATACCAGGGGCAGGGGCGCGGCGCCGGGTTGCAGCCGGGTAAAGTATGTGGTGCAGATGGTGGGCAGCACGGGGCGTACCTCTACACTGTTGCTCACGGCATCCTCCCCGCCGGGGCCGGTGGCAATGGCGGTAAGGGTGCACGTGCCCTCCTGCGTGGCGCTGTAGGTGAAGTGGGTGGTGGCGCTTTCACCGTGGCGCAGCTGCACCTGCTGCGTGTGCTCCGTACCCTGTAAGCGCACAGCCCAGGTGCCGTCCGCGCCGGTGTTGTTGGTGAGGGTGACGGGAATTTGCACGCAATCCCCCACGCGCAGTAAGAAGGGTGTGCCCATGCTCAGCATGAGCCCTTGCTCCACCTGCAACTCGCCCTCCGCCGAGCCGAAGGCACGCCCATTCTCCCCGATGGCAACGGCGTACACGCGGTACGTGGTCAGGGTGTCCGCCACCTTGCCCGTGGTGCTGAAGCAGCCGTCCGCATCCGTGAGCACCTGCGTTTGCCAAATGGGGGTGGGGGTGAAATTCTGCCTGATTTTCGGGGTGTAGAAGATGCCGCCATCCAGCCAATCACCTTCACCACCCAAGCCGCTGCCCAGGCCATCCCCTAAATCAACAGCGTAGCCCTCCATCCACAGCTGCTCCGGGAGCAGGGTGGGGTAGCGCAGGCTCATCTCGTGCAAGGTACCGGACAAATCCAAGTCCAACTCGGAGTCATCGGATAAATCAATGTCTACTCCGGAATCATCATCAGGTGTATCCATGCCCGCTGCGGAATGATAAAAGCGAGTATTGCGCAGGAAATGCAGGTAGTCTGCGTGCCGGTGGTTCATGAAGCACCGCCCCGGCTCGCAATCCATGAAATCCGCCCTGTAGCCGGCGGTGTAGAAATTCATGCACGGCGGCATGTAATGGCGCATGGCCTGCATTACGCGGGTGAGCTCCGCCCCCCAATCCGGCAGGGTGTAGGTGAGGAGGCTCTGCATGCCGGCATCCACCGCGTACACACAGAGCAGGGCACCGGCAGCGGGGGTGCCATCCGCCTGCAGCACCTTGCCGCGCAGGCATACCTCCGCCCCGGGGGCAATGGGCTGCCCTTGGGGCTCCAGCTGCACGTGCAGACGGGTGTCCGCCGTGGGGGCTTCCGCACGGTAGGTGTAGAACTCCACCGCCGTGTGCTCCCCTGAGGCTTGCTGCTGCAGGAGCATGAGGGTGGCATGCAGGCGGCAGCCATGCTCCTGCGCTTGCAGGGGAATACGCACCTGCTGCCTGCCCGCGCTCAGCGGCAGGGTGAGGCTGCGCACGTGCTCACCTGCCCCGTGTATGACCACAAAAGCAGTGCCTGCCCCCTGTGGGTTCACGTCGAAGCACAGGCGCCCCTCTTCCACCGTGGCCTGTGTGGGGCTTCCGGCGTTATAAGCAGCGTAGTTGCATGAGTACCAATGATTCGTGTAGGTGTTGGTATTGCCCGCGGGGTCCGTGCCGGAGATGCGCAGCTGCGCCTTCTGTAATTTACCGCGGTATTGCGGGTGGGTGCGTTCAAACTCGCGCACTAGGGCTTCCTCATCAATCCGCACGCCCTCACGACAGTTTGCAGGCACGGTGATGCTGCTCTCGTGCACGGTGATGCTCTGCTTGCTGTACACCACCAAACCGTTCGGCAGGGTCTCCGGCATGTATACCGAGCCTTCCAGCGTGAGGCGCAGCTCTTGCGGGCGCTGCAAAGGCTCTTCCGTGCCGCTGCGGTACAGGTGGAGGCGCCCCTTATCGAGCCTGATGCAGAAATCCGCCGCGTACAGCTCAGTTTGGTAGCTGTTTGACACGTATTCCATGTGCTCATTGGCCACATAACTGTTGATGGAGAGCCTGGCGAGCACGTTTTCACCCTCTTGCGGCCAAGGGGCAAAGCTGTGCGTGTAGGTGGCCTTGCCCTCGGCATCGAGGGGGAGCTCATGCAGCACACCGTTTATGCACAGGTTGGCTGTTTGGGCGCTAAGGGGCGTGCCATGGTAGTTCTTGGCCTGCAGGTGTACGGTGACTTGCTGCGGGCGCACGGGGTCCAGCTCCACCCGCTGCTCCAGCGCAAAGGAGTTGCGGCGGAAGCAGCTCAGCGGTCTGATTTCCCCTGCCGTGGCGGTGTTGCAGCTCAGTTTCAGCTCTATTTCGGCGTCCTCTTGGGTTTTCGGCAGCTGTAGGTCGAACCGGAAAGCGCCGTGGCTGTCCGTGGGCACCTCCATCTCCGCGAAGGGGCGGTCATGGAGCAGGGCCTGCACCCGCACACGAGCTTCCGGCGCGAGGGCGGGCTTGCCCTGCGCATCCATGCAGCGGTATGTGCCGAACCCGTGCAGCACATCCCCCGTGGAGTAGATGCTGCGGTCCGTCAGCAGGCACAGGGCATCTCGCTTCGCGGGCTTGTTGACCTCAAACCCCGGCATGGTGACGAGGGTGTAATCATCCCCGCATTGCAGCAGGGCTTGAAAGTCTAAGGTGAATCTGCACTCCGGCAGCAGGCAGACAGCCACCCCTCGGTTCAGGGTGGTGGTGTGCAGCGTTTTTTTGCTGTTAAACAGCCGCACCGTGCCGCTCTGCACCGGCTGCCCGCTTGATAGGTGGGTGGCATACAGCATCCCCTCGCTTCCCACGGCATGCAGGTCCGTCACGTGCACGGCATAGTACGCGCAGGGTGAGAGTTCATCGGCGTCGGCACGCAGCTCCTCCGGCAGCTCAGGCTGCACCTGCAATATGTACATGCCGGGGCGCAGGGTACCCTCCACCAAGTCATCCAGGCACACCGTGCTGATTTGGTCCTGTATGCCGATGGGGCCCGCTATGGGGTACAGGTGCTCCGGACCGTAGCTGAGGGCTGCCCACTCCTCGTTACCGGAGGAATTGTACGCTCGGCGCAGCACGTCTCGGAAGTCGACGTATTGCTCCGCACTGAGCCTTGCTGCCCGCACCCGCAAGCCCGTGCAGCCGATGCTGCGCAACTGCAACTCGTGCGAGCCGCTCGGGGTCATGCGCATGGGGGTCGCGTGGATGCCGCCGCCATTCGACAGCGCAGGGCAGAGCGGCTCTATTTTGGCTTGCAGGGTGAGCGCTTGCTTGGTTTCCAGCCCGTAGGCAGCGCGTATGCCCGCGGGCAGGCTCACGCTGAGCGCCTGCGGCAGCTCTGCCAGCCCCTCCACCTCTATCAGCATGCGGTCGGAGAGCGCTTGCGGGTAATCCACGGGGAATTCCTCCCCCACGGCGGGGGCTGCCTTCTTCATGTTGAGGGTGAAGCGTACCGTTTCCTTGCCGAGCTGCAGCTCCTTGGTGTCCCCGCTGTCCGTGTTCACTGCCTGCACACCCCCGCAGTGGATGCTCATGCGCCGGAACAGCTCCTGCACATCCGCATCGTTCAGCGGGGCGCTGAACAACAGCCCGAGGCAGATGCGCGACTCACCCTCCACCCGCGCCAAGCCCAAGTGCAGCTCCGCCTTCAACTCCGTGTCGAACCCTACCTTCACTTCCTCAAACTTCACGTAGGGCACCTCCTCCCGTAGGCGCAGGGTGCTCTTGCTGCGCAGGGGGCGCGTGGGCTGCACCTTGAGGATTCCCGGCAGCTCCGTTTGCGGGGTGTAGTTGCTCAGCACCTTGGGGGAGACGTTGTGCAGCGCATAGCTCAGCCCCCTGTTGCGGGTTTCCTCCACCCTCACGCGGCTGCATGTGGCAGGCACCACCGTGCCGTCCTCCTCCACAAAGCAGAAATGCAGCTTTTGCGTGTCGAGGTCGCAGTAGCGGTAAATGTTCTGCTTCACGAACACAGCCACCGCCCCCTCCGCATAGCCCCCTTGCAAGCTGCGGGAAATGTCCGTGTCCGCATACAGCACACAGGGCGGGGCAGTCAGCTCGAACTCCGCGTTCTCTATCTCATCCCCGTTCATGTAAAATCGCGCCTCCTTGCGCAGGCTCAGCTTGTGGCGTGCCCCCGCTTTCGTGCCGGGGCGGTAAAAAATGCCCAGCCTGTTGCTGTTCAACCAAGTCAGTTTGGGCAGCGGCTCCGGCCCGCTCAGCTCCCAATCGCGCAGCAGCTCTTCGCCGCCTTCTTTGATTTTTTGCATCGAGTGCACCGCCTGCGGGAACTTTATCTGCATTTGGTCGGAGTGCTCCATTTCCTCGTGCGGGTATGGTTGCAGGCTCCCGGCCTGCACCGGCAACAGCAGCAGGCATGTGAGAATGAAAAATCGGAGGATGGTGTTCATGTCAAGTGATGGGGCTGGCTTATTTTATGCTTACTATAGCATGCACCACGCTATTCCTCAAGAATTTAAGTGTTACAAAAGTGTTACAGCGTGGTATCCCGCCCCCCGCTGATGACAAACCGCTCGCCAACTTCTGATTTAGCGTTCAACTTGTGCCAAACATAGCGCTTGCCTTTTTCCCGCAATTTGGTACTCTGTTGGGTATGGAAGTTTCCGCTGCTCAGAATACATTACCGTCCTGCGTGTTACCGCGCCGCCGTTTTGTGCGGTGGTCTTTGCTGGCTCTGTTTCTTTGCAACTTGGTGTGCGTGGTGGTTAGGTTTTATGCGGTGCATCATCCGGATTGGAGTGTACTGTGGGCGGATCTTAAGCTGGCGGGGTGGACGATTCTGTTCGTATTCGGGCCGTTGCTCATTCCGGTGCGCTCCAGGCGGGGAAGTATGCTGCAGGTGCTGGGGCTTGTTTTTGCACTGCTGTTGACTCTGGTCATTTGCTGCGCTGCCGGTTGGGATATTGATGATCCCAAGGATGTCCACCGCTCACTTTATTTGGCTTCTGTCATTATGATGGGGCTGCTGACCTTTGTTTATGTGTATGTACCCGTGTGGCTCGCGCACCTCTTCATGAGCTTTATAGAAAAGCGCCGCGCTCGGAAGAATTAAGGCGAGCCCATAAATGAGTGAGGTGGCGGAAATAGCGTTTGACTGAGGGGCGGTGGTAGGGTATAATGCAGGCATGGCAGGTGAAGCCACAGCATATATGTTTTTCGGTAGCGACGAGGGCGCGGCAGGCAGTGCTGCGCTCAAGAAGTATACCGAGCTGACTGCCGGTGGCGATGGCTGGGGGGATGAGATGATTGACGGCTCGGCCGCCACGGCGGATGAGGCGGTGGACATCATCAACCGCACGGTGTCCGGCCTGCAAATGTTCAACATGTTCGGCGGCCGCAAGGTCATTTGGCTGAAAGGGGCGAATTTCTTGGCGGATACCCCGTCCGGTGCCCGCAGTGAGGCCGTGCAGGAGGCCATGGAGAGCCTGCTGAGCGCGCTGGAAAACCTGCCGGCGGAAACCTTCTTCGTGATGAGCTGCATGGAGGTGGACAAGCGCCGCAGCTTCTTCAAAAAACTCGGCAACGTGGCGGAGGTGAAGGAATTCACCAAGATTGACATCTCCAAACCCGGCTGGGAGTCTGAGGTGGCTGCGCTTACCATCCGCATGGCGAAACCGCACGGCCTGAGCTTCGATAACAACGCGCTGGACCTCTTCGTGCAGCGTGTGAATGAAAGCACGCGCCAGATTGCCAATGAGCTGGCGAAGCTGGATGTGTACCTGGGCCCGGAGCGCCGCCGCGTGACCCAGGAGGATGTGGATTTGATGGTAGCGGTATCGCGCAACGGCGTCATTTTCGAGATTTCTCGCGCCATTGAGCAGAGCAACTGTCGCTTGGCCGTGCGCCTCATCAATGAGCAGCTGGAGCACGGCGAGCAGGCTGTCGCCATCATGCGCGCTGCCATTGTGCCCACCGTGCGTAACCGTTTTTGCGCCCGTTTGCTCATTGATTCCTTTGGGGTGGATACCTCAAACTACCGCAGTTTTGAGTCCGCTCTCAACAAATTGCTGCCCATGGACCGCAAGATGCTGCCGCTCAAAAAAGACGGCACGCCGAATGCCTACGCCTTGTTCAATGCCGCGCGTACCTGCGGTAAGCTCACCCTCCGCAAGGCTCGCAAAGACCTGCAAGCCTGCGCCACCGCGGATCGTCAGCTCGTCTCCACCCAGCTGGATGACCGCGATATTCTGCACAAGCTCATCGTCTCCCTCACCGCGTGAGGTCGCAAGGCGAACTGCATTTGAATCCGCGCGAGCGTTAGCGAACGGCCTGTGAGGGCGTAGAAAGAGCAGGCTCGAAGCCCCAACCCCTTGCTAACGTGGAAATTCGAATGAAATCGAGTAATGTAAAAAAGTCTTGTCAAAAGAATGGCGCCAGTTTAATGTTTTACAAAACATGTTAACATTACCTGTTTGCATTCTTATTTCCCCAATTAAAAATAAATATGTGGCACATTGATAAGTTTGTTACCCACTTAAGAAAAAAAATGGGCGACAAATCATTTTGTTACCCACCAGTGGGTGACAAATCTCGTAGTCACCCACAGAGCGTACAAAAATGGGTAACAAAATGAGATTCGTCTCAAATATTCAATATTCCCAATATCGGATTGGTTTACCTTCAGCAATTTTTGTTACTTCTGCAAGTTGGTAAAAAGCAGGAGTACGCCCCCGAGCGGGCGATTTGATAGTCAATATTTCCTCTTTTACCAAAAGATCAACCATTCGCTGCAAGCTAGAAGATGTTAATTCCGGGATTCTCTTACACATGTGCGTTTTTTTGAAAATTGGGGTTTCAAAAATAGCATCGAGAAGCGGCACACCATAAGGCGAGTTCGTAATTTTACGAACCTTTGTTTTTAATTCAGTGTGTAATTTAACCATAGCATTGGCACGTCTGTTATTTTCTTGCGCTTGCACATTAATAGCTTCCAAAAAGAACAAAATCCACTCCTGCCAAGCATCTTGAGATTGGTGTAGATTATTTAAGTGATTGGTGTATAAATCACGATGCCGTTCAAAATATTCGCTCAGATAAAATGCCGGACGACATAATGTATGTTTGCAGGTCAAAATCAGGGGAATCAGCAGGCGCCCTACTCGGCCATTACCATCATTGAATGGATGAATCAACTCAAACTGAGCATGTAGGATACCGGCCTTAATAATGGGGTGCTCATTATCAGCTCTCAGGTATTCCAACCAATTTTCTAAGTAACTTTCAACAGCTACTGGTGATGGGGGAACATAACTCGCTTCCTCAATACTACAACCACGGGCGCCAATCCAATTTTGAGTTGTTCGTATAAGCCCCGGAGTCTTATCTTTACCACGTACGCTATCAAGGAGTATGGCGTGTATTTCTTTAATCAGTCCAAGGGTAAGCCCGCGGTCATATACATTCAAATTAGCATATCGTAATGCCTCTCTGTAATTTTTGATTTCCTGAACATCTCGTTCTTGTGCTTC
>CAJGCY010000047.1 GCA_904501955.1 uncultured Akkermansia sp.
CGTGGAGCAACCCCGGGCCGTGCTTGCGGTCATCGGGATTGCTGCCGCCATCGTGCTGTATTGCGACCTGCGTTCCTTCATCGCTGAGCAGGCCGAAGCGCAGGAGAAGACCATCCGCGTGCTGTCCGAGATGTCTGTCCGCTTGCAGACTATCGAGCACCGGATGGAGGTGTACCACATGCAGCCGCCTTCGGTGACGAAGCAATCTCCACCTGCGGAATGACAGCCAAAGAGGACAAAAAGACACCCGCAAGGGTAGGACGAGTGCCGGGGCTCATTCTTGCCCAGCTTTGGGGACGTCCTAGTCTTGCGGGTGGTTTTTGCCTTATCTCCCCGCCGCAAGGCACAGGGCTGTGATGGCTAGGATTCGGGGGATGGTGGGCATGGGCATTTTCTATCAGTCAGCAACGGGGAATTCTGGAAATGAATATTCTATTTCCGCGGTGTACCATTTGTAGCCGGGCGGTAAGAGTTCCTCCTCACGCCAAGGCTCTTGCTGATAATTTCTTTTACTTTCGAGCGGAGAACTCTCACTGATGGAGACTGAAATCATGCCATGGGGGAGGTGCAGGAAATCCGGGTGGATTCCCTCGCGCAGGCTGAAGCACCATTCCGGTTGTACCTTTTGCATATGAAATATATCATCTGCCAGTCTGTTACGGAGCTGCGCTTCCCGTCGCAGCAACTCCTGTCCTACGTCTTCCGGTAACGCATACGAATACGTCAGGATTGTGGACGGATGATATCCGAGGCGCGGGGGCTCCCCGGTGGCGCTTCTGTCCTTGGTCTCTCCTGCTTTGAGCACATGCGGATGAAGGATTTCTTCATGCAGGAACTCGATGACATCTTTGCCGACCTCTCTCTCGACACGAGTCATGAGCTCTCTGCCGGCAGACTTCTGCTGTTCTATAAGCAATTCCTGCTGATGGTTTTGATACAGAAGTAAGCTCATACCCAAGGCAAAAGCGGAATAAACGAAAGGTCGCAGATTCATAGTATGGAAAATGTGTATTTGTTACGAGGCATTATATCAATTTCTTCCCCTCTGTTCAAGCGTGGAGGTGGATTCTCCTCATTTTTGCCATCCTCTGCGAATGCTGTATTTCATTTTCCATGACCTCTTACAAGCGATGTGATAGGCTCCAGAATAGCGAAACTGATTCCATAAAACGCTACTATCCGATATGTTATAATGTGATTCCATATTTGCTTTGGCTGAACGTAGGAAAAACGAAAAAAGCGATTTCCGGGCGCAAATTTCCCAAACTGATGGTTCGTTAATTCCAGGCTTCGTAAAACAGCGTATCAGGTCACCTGATACGCTGTTTTTCTACGCCACCCGTGTGGGCGTAGCAAGGGAGCCTTGCGACACGCGAAGCCCCAAGGCAGGCCAGTATGGCTGCCGCAGGCGTAGGCGCTTTGGGCTTTCAGACCAAAGCGATAGAAGCCTAGCCTCGGCGTCCCGGGGGGGCGTAGAGCGCGTAGCGAACGAAGCCCCCAGAAAGCGAGCGATAGCGAGACTCGAAGCCGGGCAACACCCGCGTGGCATAACTACAGACGGTTCCATTTTTTGGGTCAACTCCCAAAAAAAGCCGCCATCCATACGGAAGCGGCTTTTTTCTTTGGTGCGATTAAATCGTTTACTTCATGTCGCAGGTGCCCTCCATGGTGACAATGTCGAAAGGGCTGAGAGTAATCTCAATGGGGGCATCTACATCAATGGCGCGATCCATGATGGGCAAGCGTGTCTGGTCATCAAAAGAGCTGCGCAGGGTCACGGTGCCTTTGATTGTCGGCGGCACATCCAGAATCTGGCGCAGGGTGCCCTTCAGCGTCTTGGAGTATTGGGAGGAATTGCGCAGAGACAGCGTGCACTTGTGCTTGTTCCAAGAAGCCCAGCCGTAGATATCGCCGTCTTTCTTCAGCTTGTCCCAGGGATTGCCGCCTACCCAATGCACATCTGCCAGCACATCTTCATTGCGTCGAATCCATGCGATGTTACGTGCCAGTTCGTCCCAGAGCACGCCATCTTGCTGGTTCATCAGGTCTGCATCCACATAGATTTCCTGCAAGCCGGAACCGCTGGTAAAGGCGGTACGGATTTCTTTGATGCAGTTGGCGGGGTCTTTGCTCATGACGCGAGGAGGACCATTCTTGGTGATGATGGTACCGTGAATCATGATGGAATTGATGGGGAAGAGCGGAGCTCCGGTCACAAATATCTCATGTACCAAACGGTCGCGGTAGGTAATCCAGCGGTCGCGGGCATCACCCATGGTGCCCACTTGGTCAAAGTCGCCCTCCTGTCGCCAGATGGAGTCGGCATGCATGAACCAGAACGGGCTCGCCCATGTACCCACCGTGGTGTTGAGGAAGATATCCGGGCGAGCTTCTCGCAGAGCCCCCAGCACGCTGATGATACCTTCCGCATCCTCCAAACCGGCAGGACCATAGGCGATGGGCTTGGTGGATATGCCATCAAACTTGAAGTAGCGCATATCGTACTTCTTCACCATATCCGTGCAGCGCCCCACAAAGGCATCGAAGTAGATGGGGTTGGAGAGCTCGAAGTTAGAAATGCGGTTATGGGGGTGCGTCCTGTTCCAATACGAGATGCGCTGGTTCTTGCTGTAGCCGTAGCCACCTACCGGACCAAGCCAAGTCCCCATGCCGCAGCCCATGGAAGTAACCAGCTTGTTCAGGTTAGCGAATCCTTGGGGGAACCCGATATGGAAATCCCACAGGCTGTTGAAGTCATCCCAACCATCATCAATCACGAATGCGTCAATTTTGGTGTTGCGCTTTTCAAACAACTCACGCTTCCAGGTTTTTGCAATTTCCATGGAAATAGCTTCCGTGGTGCGCTTCATCGGGTCTTTGAAATCGTGGCGTACAATACCAACCTCATACCAGTCGTTGTAGTGAACCATCGTGCGGTAGGGTACAGGTTTTTCGCGTTCAATGTAGCTCAGGAATGAACGGCGCTGCTGGTCGGGGGCAAACAGACCGATGACGGAGTTTACGCGCCATTGGCTCTCGGGCTGGAGCTTGGTCTTACGCACCCAGCTGCCACGTACCAGATTATCGGCTACGGCGGTATTTGTTTCTTCGGGGGAGCCCATGGGCAGCGACAGGGAGATGCTGCCACTGCTGGTCAACGGCTCCGTCTTCTTCTCTACCCAATAACGCAGGTGGTACGTCCCGGCAGCAGGTACCTTGATGCGGTACGCTGAGGCTTGCGATTTTTCACCGGTGTAGCCGGGGTGTACGTCCTCTGTAATGACTTGACCACTGGAGGAAACCAACTGCACAGCCACAATGTTCAAACGATTATTGCCTCGCTTGTATTTGAAGTCCACTACCAGTTCGCCGGATTCGGCAAAGTTCACAGGGCCTTC
Organism: uncultured Akkermansia sp.; assembly: GCA_904501955.1. Lineage (GTDB taxonomy): Bacteria > Verrucomicrobiota > Verrucomicrobiia > Verrucomicrobiales > Akkermansiaceae > Akkermansia. The sequence continues at coordinate 3,399 of CAJGCY010000047.1, forward strand.
CGCCACCATCAAATCACGCAGAATCGGGCCGTTCTTTGCGTCAAACTTCTTGCCATATACGGCTCCGAAACTCTCCGGGATATTGAATACGCTACCGAACATCTGCGGCGTCCAAGCCTCTGCATTCCATGTATCCTCCTGCACGCTGCCTTGCTGCCCCACCGTCATGAACGACATAGGCGTTTCCAGCCCCATAAAGAGCTTGTCAGTCACGACAACCGTACCATTGGTGGTGTTGCCGGAAATGGAGGGCGTACCTCCGGCAGCGGTAGGAATGACCTGCAGCGGGGTGATGGTATCAAAGAACACCGGGGAGCCGGAGGCCTTAATGGTATATTCTTGGCGCAGGTAGTGAGAACCATCGCGCAGTACGGCTCGCCACGCAACGGAGAATGAGCCATCTGGCGCGGTGAAGGTGGCGCAGATTGCCTTGCCCGGCAGTTGTTTAGAGATTGTCAGACTGCCGGAGTCTCCTTTCAGGTCAACAATCTTCGGGGCTGTAGCGACCATGTCGGCGGAGCTCAACTCGCTCTTGTCGGCCAAGGTAATGCGGAACACAGGCTCCCCACCATCAACCAACTTCGTGCCGTCTGCGGCTTTGAACCCGCCGAAATACACGCCGCCATCTTTCCATGAAAAGTCGGCACTCAACACCTCATTGCTCACAGTATAGGTTGCACCACTCTGTGAGGCTTTTGCCACTCCCGGATTTGCCCCCGGATATTCCACCGCTGCAGAGCTTACCCCTGCTGCAGCCAGTATCGTTAAAAAGAATGTTTTCCTAAGCATAACTAGCAAACGATTATCACGTTCCCTATTATTATACTACCATATTGAACACCCCGTAGCAAGCGAGAAAAAGGAAGCAGCATTGTTTCGGGAACTTCTAATTAGTCTCTACTGAGCGATAAATCGGAAGTTGGAGAACAGCTTGCGAGCCGTAGGCGAGCCTAACTCGGAGCCCCGGAAGGGGCGCCATACAATAGCCCGGCGGTGGAGCGGCGTAGCCGCGGAACCCCGGGTAGCGTAAAAAAATAAAATTGAGCCCGGAGCGACGGAGCGAAGCGACGCAGCGTAGGCCGGCATATAATAGCGAGGACCGTAGCGAAGCGGCCGGCCACGGCGTAGCAAGCGAGCGAAGCGAGACGCGAAGACGGGAGCTCCGAGCCGGTGTGGGCGCGTGTTTTTTTGTGTTCGCGGCATTTTGAAACAATGCCGTATTTTGTGCCACGCTTTATGCCACCCCTCCGGGGTTCGCATTTGTTTTTGTGGTCTTTTCCCGGGGTTCCGCCCCTCGCGGGGCTCCACCGCCGGGCTATTCTATGGCGCCCCTCCGGGGCTCAAATTTAGGCTCGCCTACGGCTCACAATTTCCCCTTCAACTTCCGATTTATCGCTCGGACAATAACACAATAATACTTAAACCGCGTCATTTACTATTGACAGGGTGTGCCGGGGGTGGTACAAGGTAGACACGCACTTATGGATACTACCGTTAATATCATCGACTACTTCAAAACCTACTTCATCCAGTTTTTGTCCACGTATGAGCCGGTGGAGGATACCGCTCTGCCTGCGGAGGAGCCGGACAAACTCTTTGCGCTGGGTATGCAGGAATTACACCAAGAGAACCTCGAGGCAGCGCAGTCATACTTCCAACAAGCGGCTGGGCTCGGGCACGCGCAGGCGGCGTACGGCTTCGCTCTCTGCCACGCAGCTACCAGCCAAAGCGACCTGCCGACCACGCTGGCGGAGGTCGCGGAGTGGCTCGCCTACGCAGCGGACCTCGGCTCGGAGCAAGCCATGCTCCTCTCCGCCTTCCTGCATTTGGATGCCGAGCTTCCCCTCTACAACCTGCAGCAATCCGCCGATTGGTTCCGCCGCGCAGCGGAGGCGGGCAATGCAGAGGGCTGTTACGAATACGGCTGCAGCTTGATGTCCGGTCGCGGCGTGCCGCAAGATTTCTCCGCCTCACTCCTCTGGTTGCAAAAAGCCGCCGAGAGTGGCTTTACCTTAGCGCAGTTCGAGCTGGGCGTGCAATACGCCTTCGGTGAGGGGGTAGAACCCGACCAAGCGAAAGCTCTCGAGCTCTTCGAACAAGCGGCTGCTGCTGAGCACCCCGGCGCCATGGCTGCCCTGGCACAGTACTACTATGATGGCGAGCAGGTCGAGCAAGACTTCGGCAAAGCGTGGAGCCTGAACTTCCGCTGCTACCTCGCCGGCAATCCCAAGGGCAACTTAGGCTTGGCGCACTTTTACTTGGACAACACCGCCATCGCCAGCGATTACCAAACAGCCCTGCAATTACTCAGTACGGAAGAGGCAGCCACCTTCCCGCCTGCAGTCCGGCTCAAAGAAGACCTTCTCAACGGCTTGCTGGAAGCCGTGAAAAAGCAGCAGCCCCCCGCCTACACCCAGCTCGGCTGGGCCATGCTGAACGGCTACGCCTACGACTGCGACCCGGAGCAGGCCTACACCCTCATCTCCACCGCTGCGCAGATGGATGATCCGCTCGCCCGCTGCCTGCTGCGCTGCTACCTCCCGGACAGAAACTCTCCCCTCGCCTACAGCACGGAGCAATGCGCCGCATTCTTCCGCGAGCAAGCGGGCTACGGTCAAGCTTGGGCTGCCCGAGAATTACTCCAGATGATGAATCGCGACGAGATTACCGCCACGGATGATGAACTCGCCGAAGTGCTTCAAACCGCCATCGAGCTCGGCGATTTCTGGACAAGAGAAATGTGCCACCACCTCCGCGAAGCCGGGAAACAAGAAGAATAAAACAAGCCCCCCTGCTCTCGCCAGCTTTAGCAATTCATCCCCGGCATGGACAGCTCGCCCATGCCGGGGGATTTTATTTATCAGTGAACTTGTTATCGTGTCGCATCAGGCGGTTTGAGAAGATTCTGGGCGATGACTCCTTACAACGGAACAACCCCAGACGCATATTATGACCTCATTCCTTGTAGATATAGGCAATGGTGTTATGCAGTAATGTGAACAAAGATTCTCATTATTGTGCTATCCACCAATTCTTTTCAAAACTTCCCTTTCATTATTTTTCGAATTCGTAATATTTGAAAAGAAAAGGGCAGCATAACGAATTAATACTGCAATTCTAGGATAGTTTTTCTCAATAGATGCAGCTTGAAATTCTAATATTTGTATTACATTCGAGGAACCTTCATAAAGATTGAATCCTTTAATAGATGCGATTATTCCCCATACAAAGCCGTCTGTATACCCTCTATCAATGACATATTGTATCGCTTTACACAAACTTGCAGATGGCCAAGAACGCTTACCTTTCCTTCGAGTATAACCCATGATATACATACAAAAATATAATACTTGTTCTCTACTATCATGATCCTTAGAATGTTCAACAACATCCCTCGACCACGTTTCAAAACAAAATCCTTCAGGAATATTGATCCCCATACATTGCGAAAACCTGTATACAACGCTCAACGAAAGATTGCATTTCCCCTCTTTCGATGTTTTGCAATGTTTAAATAACCGTATTGAATACGCGGTATTTTTCCAAAGCCATAAAGGCCATCGTTTAAATTTGTTATCATTGTTACGCAGATTGCTAAAAAGATGCAACTCCCATTTAGCCAGCTTCTCTGGGGAAATCTCGTGATTCTCAAGATAGTTTAAGCACTGTTCTATTTCGCAATTTGAGATTTTGGATACGTATTTTTGCCTACATAATTTTTCCATTATCTTGACAAGTAAAAGCAATTCTTCTGTCTGAATATTATTTATGCTTATTTTGTATGAAAAAGCATGTAATGCTGTATCGGCTTTATCTACAGATAATAATCCTGAAACAGCACTATTTATTGCTGCGTCATAATTTCCGAAATATACAAAACAAGCCTCACACCAATATGTCTGCAGTAAATGATCTGGTAGTTTGTCAATATACTTTTGCAGGCTTGGACACCAAGGCATGAGTAAGAGCACGTTATAAAAATCACCAGTATTTAAAGCGCTATGAAGACGACTGCATAAATTGCTATATTCATCGGTGCTTATATTACGCGTAATTGCCCCTATAAGCCTTGTTTTTAGGTATCTCTCCACCGATACATCTTTAACACAAGAAATCAAAAAGCTACACAACTCATCTTGAGATAGCACACGTACTATCGTTTCCCCCAATAAATTGTAATTCGTTTTATCAGATAGCATAAGTTTCATATAGTTATCATACCCATTAGCATGCAACCATTTTAGCGCTATCCGTCCTAACCGAAGAACACATTTTTCAGACTTGCCCCATTCGCCCTTGCAACTAAACAAATGTTGCGTTTCATATAAGAACACCCACGAAAGCCTATGATAGTGATCCAACGGAAGAGTCGATTGTATACACTTATTACCATATCTTTTGAAATTGTCAAAATCAAGGTCTTCTCCTTCCTCTGATTTCTTTTGCAACCCGCGAAAATTAGATCTAATACACATGTGGCATACAATCCTGTCACAATCAGGCAGTCGATTGATACCTTCGGCAATAGCCCCCCATGAAACTTCTTGTGCTTCAGAAGAAAATTCGCTAAGAATATTGATATGATCAATAATCGAATCAGATGTTTCATGTTCCCAATTTTTCAATAAAATCTCCCAATTATTTCGAATGTTATAACCACTCTGATTGACCCTATGTTGCTCAGGAATTTGCCAATCACCGCCTCTTAACACACCTGAATCATTAACGCCAACCCAATCGCCATCTATTTTGAATTGGCGAGCGCCAATATACCAAGCCAGTTCTTTATTTGCCGTTACCAGTTTTGTTGCCGCCTCGTTAATTAATTGGGTTGATGCGTTGGTTTGAGGATGCCACCAACAAAATAAATTATAAACAGTATCTTTTACATCCTCAAGTCGAAATAATAAACTAAACTTTGATAATAGCTCGATTGATTTATCATAATAATTGGGATGTATCGCGAGACTTGCAAGGCTTTGCACAATCTCCCGTGACCATTTTGATATGTACTCAACGCAGTGAATATCTTCCAAAATTGCATGTTTTAAATAATCGAGATACGCATCAGGCCACGATTCTGCAATCAAGCCCAGAAAGTGTCCGTTATCAGCAAAGAAACTCCGCCCCTGTAAAGAAAATAGTTCTTCGCATATTCGAACTCTTACGGACTCTGGTCGGTAAAGAGCCCTACTAAAAAGTATGTCGTAATAGGCATCAATCAGGATACATGTGCGATATATGTAAAGTCTTGGTGATAACGAGTAACAACCATTTTCTGGTTCTCTGACCGTCTTTATTATTTTAACGGCAGCTTCTTGAAAGCGATTCCAATGCTTGCGTTTAATGCAATTCTTTTTTATGAGCTGTCTCAAAGATTCTTCTCGGCTTTTGATACTTATGTATCGACTTGAATCATGACATGAATACCATATTGGAGCATCTGGCATCTGGGTTATGTCAAATAATTTGTCGAAAACATCCTCAAGTTCATCTTCTGTATTCCCATACAAGGTCTGAATAAACTCCTGATTAAAGATTCTAAAACCTTCTTTTGTACTTTCCTTTTGACAATAGCCGCAAAATAATAAGGGGATTATGAGTTCTATATCAATTTTATCATTTGCAATCCAGTCTAGCTCTTTCAAATCAGAATTAAAGCTCAACAGTTGACGCAAAATTGTACGAGAATAACAAGAGTTGAGAATAATGTTACTTTGTTCTAGTTTATTAGATGTATATAATCCAATCACCTTATCTATACAATACGATGATAGAGAACTTAAATTAATAGCATAGCGTTCCTGCGATTCATACACAAGTGGGCGAATACGTATTATGTGTGCGCCGGGCGCACTTGAATACAACCTTTTCCCTATTTGCGAATCGAGAATAATAGGAATTAGCCCCTTAGATACAAGTTGTGTTAAATAGTCAATCGCGCATTGTTGCTCAGCAATAATGACTTTATTCCTGATGTTACTAAACTCTTCTAATTGAAGAAGTTCATATAAAAACGCTAAAGCCTCATCCTTACTATCTGCATTAATGTTTAGATAGTGTTCATCCTGCTGATTTAACCAGTTACGGAACGTATCTTTATTTCTCGTTATATCCAATTCAAACATCTCACTCGGCAGTGGTGGATTACATACATTTCTCCACTCTTCCCACGCATACTCTAAATGTCTAAATCCTCGAACGATCTTACCGCATACCCATGAAAACCATAATTTCACTACAGGATGTTCATTTATCCAACAGCTTAAAATACATGCATCTATTACACAAACATTGCGCCAAAACCCCTCATCCTCTTTCTTTTTCGCCCAAGATTTTCCCGTTACCCACCTTTTGGGGGTAACAAATACAAAAGTAATATTTTTTGCGTCAATAGGATGGACTTTTTCTTTTCGTTTATTGTAATCGTCTTCTGCTTTTTTTGGGGCTTTTTCGTTAGTTCCCAACTCCCAGTATGAAACGCCAGACGGAACATTTCTGGCTTCGCATGAAGAAATAACCTCTCCATCATATCCTGGACGACCAATATCTTCACCATAGGGCATATCACATCTACTCACATCGGGATTAGTTTCCAATATAAGCTTTCTTATGAGCCTAGGAAATTGGGATCGCGATTGGATAGTTTTCGACCAATTTTCTAAATCGGTAGATGTGATTTCCAGCATGTTCAGTTCTTCTGGCATATTCAATACGTCCCGACTGTTATGCTATACTGCTTAGCTATCTTCCGCTGCCTCCAGCACCTTTTCCTCCTCTAGACGGTATTCGCTACGGAATTGTCGGTAAAGCTCGTGGGCCAGCTGCTCACGGAGCCGGGTGCGCTTGAGGTCGTCTTGCATCAGGTCTTCGAACCCCTCCATGCTCATGGCATAGCAATCCATGGCGGCGTTTTCAAAGATATCCTTGAAAATGGTATCCATGAACACCTTCATGTTGGAGCTGCGAGCCGATGCGGCCAGCGAAGTGTTTTCTTTCAGTACGGCCATGATGGTGCGGGCCGCCACCTTGTTGGCCTCGGTGAAGTTACCGCCCATGGCCTCGTTGATGCGAGCCAACAGCTCGTCCAACAACTCCTTTTTGTCCGTTGCCCCGCCACCGGCGGTAGCCGTACCCGGTTCCAGAACGCCGTCCGTCCCGGCAAGAGGAATGCTACCGCTACCGGTTTCCTCCAGCTTGTAGTACTCCATCTCAATTTTGCCTTCAATATCCACCGGTGGTGTACCCCCTGTAGGCAGCACCTTGATAAGGAAACGGGCAAACACATATTCCTTGTGCAGCTCCAAGTCATTCAGGCGCGTTATCTGGCCGATGTGGGCATACCACTTGCACAGGGCACGCAGCTTGCGGCGGAACTCGTACCGGTCATCCTCGCTCAGCCTTGTGTTATAGTCGGCGATAACCGGGATGAGCAGGTTCGTGATGGCCGCGGCACATGCAGCCTCTTGCTGCTCACTGTGGCGCGAGTATTCCTCCGCCACCTTTTGCACGTCGTCATCGTGGTATACATTAAATTGGCGCAGGTCGCGCTTGGTCTGGTAAATCAGGTCATAGCTCAGGTCTCCCTCCAGCAGTGTTTCTTGGTAGAAGGGCTGGAAGGCTTCTTTGATTTCGTCCTGCTCATTCATGAAGTCGAGCACGTAGGTGTCCTCCTTGCCGTATGCGGTGCGGTTCAGGCGCGAGAGGGTCTGCACACATTTTACCGAGCGCAGCTTTTTGTCCACAATCATGGTGTGCAGCAAGGGTTCATCAAAGCCGGTCTGGTACTTCTCAGCCACGATGAGGATGTTGAAGTGATTGTGGAACTCCTCCTTCGTCTGTGCCTCGGAGATGTGTGTGCCGTCCGCACGCACGTTGAGCTTGCTCTCGGTCAGTTCTTCGTCATCGATTTCCACCTTACCGGAGAATGCGACCATGGGCTTCACGTTACGGTAGCCTTGTTCCTCCGCATAGGCTTTCACTGCGCGGAAATACAGCACTGCTGCCATGCGAGAGGATGCCACCACCATCATCTTGCCCTTGCCGCCGATTTTGTGGCGCGTGGTTTCAAGGAAGGTCTCCACGATGATTTCCGCCTTCTGCCGGATATTCTCCGTGTGCAGCGTAGCAAATTGGCGTATGAGGCGTGCAGCCTTACTACTGGCCATTTCCTCGTTCTCCTCGGCCGTGCGGATGAGCTTCCAGCAGGTCTTGTACGTGGTGTAGTTCTGCAGCACATCGAGGATGAATCCCTCCTCAATGGCCTGACGCATGCTGTACACATGGAAGGGGTGCCACCTGCCGTCCGCCCCCTGTTCGCAGAACTGCTGCAGGGTGGTATCCTTCGGCGTAGCGGTAAAGGCGAAGAAGGAGAGGTTATCGTGCTTGCCTTGGCTCAGGATTTCCTGCACCAGCTTGTTCTCGGCGTCGTTGGCTTCGGCGTCCAGTTCCTCCTCCTCGGCGTATTGCTCCAGCGCGGCACGGGTGTCCGCCAGCGCCGCCTTCATCTTGGCGGCAGCACTACCACCCTGCGAGGAGTGAGCCTCGTCAATGATAATACCGTAGCGGCGGCCCTCGTAGTGAATCACCTCGCGATAAATCACGGGGAACTTCTGCAGCGTGGTGATGATGATGCGAGCCCCGGCATTGATGGCGTCCTTCAGGTCCTGCGAGGTCTTGTCATCATCAATAGCGGCAATCACGCCGCGGGTGTGGTCATGCCCGGAGATGGTGCTACGCAGCTGGGCATCCAGCACGGTGCGGTCGGTCACCACAATCACGCTGCTGAAGATGGGCTGGTTCTCCGCATTGAACAGGGTGGAAAGACGATGAGCCACCCATGCAATGGAGTTGGACTTACCGCTGCCCGCGCTATGCTGAATCAGGTAGTTGCTGCCACTGCCGTGCTGCTTCACGTGTGCCACGAGCTTGCGCACCACATCCAACTGGTGGTAACGGGGGAAGATGAGCGTCTTCTTTACCACTTTATCCTCCTTGCCGTTCTTGCGGCGCACCTTCTCCTCCTTGGTCTCAAGGTTCATGAAGCGGTGCAGAATATCCAGCAGGCTATCGCGTTGGAACACCTCGCGCCAGATGTAGGATACGGCAAAATCCCCATCCGCTGCGGCGGGGTTGCCTGCACCACCGTTCTTACCTGCACCTGCGCTGCCCTGGTTGAACGGCAGGAAGTACGTATGCTTGCCCGCCAGCTTCGTGGCCATGCAGGACTCATACAAATCCACACAGAAATAGCTCAGGATGCGGAAATTGAACCCGAAGCAGCGTTCATTCGGGTCGCGGTCGTTCTTCCACTGCCAGCGGGCATTGTCGATTGTCTGCCCCGTGAGCTGATTCTTCAGCTCCAGCGCAAACACCGGGATACCGTTGAGCACCAACACCATATCCACGGAATTCTTGCATGTCTCGCTGTAGTACCACTGGCGGTACACCTCCACCTTGTTGGAGCGGTACAGTTTCTCGTGCTCCTCGTTCAGGTTGCTCTCGGGGCGGAAGTAGCACACACGGAAACGCGCCCCCACGGCATCAAAGCCTTTGCGCAGCACATGCAGCAGGCCGTCTTTGGTGCAGCGCTCGTTAAAGGCTTTGATGAAAGCCTCCTCCGGGTTACGCGTCACCAGGCGGGTGTATTTTTTCCATGCCTTGGGCTGGGTCTCCTGCACAAAGCTCAGCAAGGTGTTCCGGTACAGAGCCGTGGCGCAGTCGTATGTGTCTGTGCCCTTGGTCAGACCGCCCGCGGGTGATGTCAGTGCGGCCTCAATGTGGGCTTCAAATTGCTTCTCCTTCATGCTGTAACCTCCTTTTTACCCGTGACGTATTCGTAAATGAGAGATTTTTTGTAGCTCCCGAGCTCCTCTATGAGCTGTTCCTTCTTCTCGATGATGCGGTCTATCTCGGCACACTTGGTGTCGAGATAGACGGCGATTTCTTGCTGTTCCTCAGCACTTGGCAAGGGGATAGGAACAGATGATAGCTTATCCTTTGTGAAGTGCGGTATTGTTGCCTTGTTGCACACGACGTCAATATACGCTCGCTTAACAAGGCTCTCAATCCAGTACCCTAAATATGCAACAGAGCATGTACTTTTCCCCCTCACAATCATGATAGAGTTTTGGATGTATGTAGCCGTTACGCTGGCCTTCACGATGGCACACCCACCGGCACCGGCACCGCCCTCTACAACGAGGAGGTCACCGGGCATCACACGGTACGTATCCTTCTCCTCTGGTGAAAACCACATTTCCTTCTTCGCCGCGTCAACTGAGCCGAAGTGGATATCAGCGGCACAATAGTACGGCTCAAGGGTATAATCATCAGCCTGCTGGGTATTACACAACATTTTACCCAAAACGACATGATAGTGAAGGCCAACCCTGCTTCTGTGCCACTCCTCCGGGATATCACCAATCCATTCCACGCCGCTGGGCTTCATGGGGCGGGGGCCGCGCACGCCTTTGGTGACGGCCTCGGTGATGATAGCCTGCTTGAGCTTCTTGTACTCCTCAATCGTCGCACGGGTTTGCTCTATTACCTTATCAATCTCGGCACATTTAGTGTCGAGATAGGCAGCAACTTTAATTTGCTCCATAATAGGAGGTAAAACGAATGAATATGAAGATAATTCTTTATAACTTAGTATTTGACGCAATCCTCTTCCCATAGAATGGAGAACTTTATATCCATCTGCAGCTTTAAGTAAGTAGCAGATGTAAGGAGCGTTGCATAGATTAGTTGGTCTCATACAAATGTACGCTGAGGTTATTACGCCACTTGTTTTGACTAAGCCTACACGCTGAGAAATAAAATCAAACTCCAAGTTTAGTCCATTTACAATAACGTCATTAGGCTCAACGCAAGTATAAGGACTCAAATCATCCTTTTCATGAACTTGCTTATTGACGATATTGCCGTATGTAAATTTAAGAGCTAACCGCTTATTTTCTATGTTTTTTTTCTTCACTTCCTCTAGTAAAACCTTAAGTTTTACCATTGACCACTCCTCCGGGATCTCCCCTATCCACTCCACACCGCTGTCTTTCATCTGTCTTGCCATGGGAATCAAGAGAAAAGATTTTTCAGCGACGCGGCGATATCCGCCTCCAGCGTAGAGATACGAGCGGCGATGGAATCCGCAGCCTCCGGTGCTTGGTATTTGTAGAAGTAGCGGGTCATGGGGATTTCATAGCCCACCTTGGTGGCTTTGTCATCCACCCAAGCATCCGGCACGTAGGGCAGTACCTCGCGCTCCATGTAGGAGGCGATGTCCTCGGTCATGGGCACGTTTTCCGTATCTCGCAAGGACTTATCCGCCACAGGCTTGCCTTTTTTCTTAATGATGTTGCCCGCTTCATCGCGATGGGGGCGCTCTACAGTAATCTTGTAGTAACCGAACTCCTGCGTAGCGAACACCTTGCTCTCGCAGCAGATGCCTGCGGGGTCGCCGTAGACGGCACCGTGCTCAAAAGCCTCGTAGGCCTGCATGATGAGCTGGCGGCAGGCACCCGTGATGTCATTGCGCTTATCACCGATGGATTTACGGCGGGGCTCGAAGCAGTGGGAGGCATCAATGAGCTGCACCTTGCCACGGCGGTGCTCAGGCTTATTGCGGGCAAGCAACCACACATAGGTGGCGATGCCGGTGTTCATGAAGGAATTATTGGGCAGCTGCACGATGGCATCCAGCCAGTCATGCTCCAGAATATAGCGGCGGATTTCAGACGGGCCGCTACCGGCATCGCCGTTGAACAGCGGCGAGCCGTTCTGAATGATGGCCATGCGGCCTTCATCGTCCAGCTTGGAGAGGCCGTTGAGCAGGAAGAGCTGCTGGCCGTCTGAAATTTTGGGCAGACCGGGAGCGAAGCGACCCGCCTCGCCGCGTGCGTGCTCATCCTCCACCACCTTTTTCTCACGCTTCCAATCGATGCCGAAGGGCGGATTGGAGATGATGTAGCGGAACTTGTAGCCGCCGAACTGGTCATCGGACAGAGTATTACCATATCGCATGTTATCGGGGTCGCCGCCACGGATGAGCATATCGGACTTGGCGATGGCGTAGGTTTCGCCATTGAGCTCCTGTCCGCAGCAGGTCACGGGAGTGGCAGTGTTGAGCGCGTGGATACGTTCTTCCATGCAGGAAAGCATCTGCGAGGTGCCCATGGTCATATCGTACACCGTCACGTTGGCATCACCGGGAGTGGAGCCACTGAGCAGCAGGTCGGTCATCAGGTAGATGATATCGCGGCTGGTGAAGTGAGCACCCGCCTCCTCGGCGTAGGATTCGGAGAACTTACGCACCAGCTCCTCAAAGATGTAGCCGCAGTCCACCGCGCTGATTTTATCCGGCCCCAGATAGCCCTTGGGCGAGGCAAACTCCTGCACCAC
>CAJGCY010000048.1 GCA_904501955.1 uncultured Akkermansia sp.
CGGCCGCCAGCGCTTGCTCTACGACAGCCTGGAGCCCCTCGCCTCATCCCCCTTGCTCTGCTCCTTCTACAACCACGAGCTCCTCTCAAGCATCGACCGCGCCCTCTCCCCCTCCATCGAAGGCCGCTACCGCTCCGTCGCCGAGTGGATGAACGACCTCCGCGCGAAGTAAGAGCCCCGATATTTTATTTGCGTTACCCGCCAAATTCCGATTTTGCGGCGTATAACGCCATTTTTACACCCTCTACGGGCGTTTATTGCCTGTAATAATGCATAAATATACAAAAAACGTGTAAAAAAGCAATTTTTACACAAAGAGCTATTGACTTTTGGTAAAAATGGTGCTAAACTGCCCTCGTGCAGTAAAAACGCAGTTACTACAACAAACATCTTACAAAAAAATGAAAACTACCGTCGAATTGATCGATATTGCCGAGGTGCGCTCAGGGTTCAATGCCCGCCGCAGGGTGGAGGAAGCGCCGTATGGCGCCGTGCAGCTGCTGCAGATGAAGGATCTGAATGATGCTGAGATGAGCACCTTTGAGGAGCTTATGCGCATCGACACAGCAGAGGCGCCTGCCGAGCGCTCCCTGGTGCACGCCGGGGATATCATCATTCGCACGCGTGGCGGCAGCAATGCCGCCACCTACATAGCCGCGGAGCCCACACTACCCACCCTACCGGCATCACCCTTGCTCCTTATCCGCGTGGCGGAGGGGGGCAGGGTGCTGCCGGCCTACCTCGCCTGGCTGCTCAACCAAGCCGACGTGCAAGAGCAAATCACCTACATGGCATGCCGTGGTACCGCCGTGCCCCTCATCAGCAAAAAAATGCTGGAGAAAATCACCCTCACCATCCACCCCATGGAGCAGCAAGAACAAATCGTGCAAATAGCCGCCCTCTCGCGCGAGGTGCAGCAGCTCACCCATGAGCTTGCTGATACCCGCGCCCGCTACGTCAACGCCCTCATCCGCTAAGCCCCCGCCCCCACACACTATGCAAGAATACGTACCCATCTTCCGCCAATTTTACACCTTCATCACCGGCAACGGCCTCTTGGCGTCGGAGCCCGCCACGCTGCTGCTTACCCAGCTCGTGGTACGCAAGGCGCTTTCCGATACCGTGGTGGAGCACAAGTCCTGCTTTGAGGGCGCACACGCCCTGCCGGCAGAGCATTTCCTGTGCAACGCGGCGGAGGCCCCGCTGCTCCCCTCATTCACCCACTTGTTGGCCTCCCTGAGTGAGCAAAGCGTTGCTGCTGCCACCGGCGCGTTTGATGCCGCGTGGGTGCCGGCACTGCTGCCGCATTGGCGCCCCCTCCTCAGCCCCATCCCCACTGAGCTGGAAGATGCCTACCTGCAGCCCGTCATGCAGAGCCTTACCACCCTCCGCCTGCCCATCACCCCCGCCGGTGAGAGCAGTACTACCGCCCGCTTCATGAAGGAGTGGATGCGCCACATGGGCGAGCTGCGCCGCGACAGCGTGCCCACCCCTCACCACTTGGCCGCGCTCATGGCGGAGCTGCTTGCCCCCGCCGCTGCGGATGCCGTGTTCGACCCCTGCGCCGGCTGCGCCACCCTCCTTACCCAAGCTGCGGAGCACGCCGGCAGCAGTGCCACCCTCTACGCCCAAGAGGTGAACTGGCACAACTACCTCATCGGCTGCGCCAACCTCTTGATGCACGGCTTCTCCGCCGCCCGCTTCACCTGTGCGGACAGCATCATCGCCCCCGCCTTTGCGGAGGAGGGCCGCCTGCAGCAATTCGACAAAGTGATGTCCATCCCCCCCTTCGGCATCAAATTCCCCGCAGAGTGGGCTGCTGCTGCCACCGTGCTCGGCATCCCCCATGGCAACCGCTCCGCGAGCGTCTTCCTCAACCATTGCCTTGCCCGCTGCAAAACCACCACCGGCAAGCTCGTCATCTGCATGCCCCGCAGCTTCCTCAACGCCTGTGGGCGCGAAAAAGAGCAGTGCAAGTACCTGCTTGAGGCAAACCTCATCAGCGCCATCATCCAGCTGCCCCGCGGCGCCACCGGCATCGGCAACCTCCTTGCCTCCCTCCTCGTCATCGACTTCGCCCGCGCGCAAGAGCCCCACCGCGGCATCCTCATGGTGAATGCCACCCCCCTGTGCCCTGCTGCCAACCGCGGCATCTGCACCATCCCCGACGCCGCCCGCCGCGAAATTGTCACCTGCTGCAACTCCCGCGCAGAGCAGCCCGGCTTCTCCACCGTCATCACCCGCGAGCGCATCCTGGAAAATGAGGTCAAGCTCCTGCCCGAGTTCTACCTCGCCGACCCCGCCGCCGTTGACCCCGAATGCGAAGACCCCGCCGCCCTCGCCTCCCGCATTGCCGAGCTCGAACGCACCCTCTCCGAAAAACAAGCGCTCCTCGACTCCCTCCTCAAAGATTTTTGTTGTTCATAGTAGAGAGTCCGCGCGCAAGGAGGATGCTTGCCCCTTTTTCCTCCTTGCGCGCTTTCTTGCTCTGTACCGTGAGCTTCAAAGAAAATGGTGATTCTCGCGCGCGAATACGGCAAAGTTTTGCTCATAGACATATCTTCTAAGCTCACCGCCCGCTGAATTCATCAGACGCTGTCTGTCGAATTCAGCAGAGAAAAATACCGTTTACAATTCATTCGACCTTGTGGGGGCGAATGTGAATAATGATACCGGAATGCATGATATCTACTTGACAATAAAAGACGATTATGCATAATACGGGATAGGAATGGCAACGGCAGAACAGATAATGTCACTTATTCGGTCGCATACACGTGATGACCGGGAGCATTTCTATACCGTTGCACTTCAAATTGCCTCATCTGAAGCTAGAAAAGGTCATCGGACTTTTGCTGAAGATATACGTAAAGCTTTCAAATCGTCAACACCGGTACAATCAAAGCTCAAACAAGTTGAGATTCCTGAAGAAATGCAGGATGTCCTTGTTCTGCGTGAGCCTGACTGTTTTCGCAATCAACTCGTATTAGGTGAAGCTAATAAAAAGAGAGTTGAGAGAATTATGCATGAATATGTGCAGCAAGAGGTTCTCAAACAGCATGGCTTAAGTAATCGCCGTAAGATTTTACTGGCAGGGCCGCCGGGAACGGGAAAGACAATGACGGCAGGTGTCTTGGCAAATACTCTTGGTTTGCCTATGGTTGCTGTTCGGCTTGATATGATCCTTTCCCGCTACATGGGGGAAAGCAGTGCAAAGCTTCATCAAGTGTTTGAGTTTATTGCGAACAACAGGGCTCTCTACTTGTTTGATGAGTTTGATACCTTGGGTGGAGAGCGTGGAGGAAATGACGTAGGTGAGATGCGTAGAGTGCTTAATACACTACTGCTGTGTATTGAACAAGATAAGTCGGAAAGCCTTTTGGTTGCTGCCACTAATAAGCCCGATATGTTGGATAGGGCGATTTTCCGCCGCTTTGATGATTGCATTGAGTACACTATGCCTGATAAGAAGGACATCTCTCAGATTATTCGTAATTCTTTGTCAACTTTCTTAACTGATGACATAGCTGTAGATGCAATCGTAAATAGTTATGAAAATATGAGCTGTGCTGATGTCGTGAGCGCATGCCATGATGCTGTTAAGATTGCGCTTTTGGAAGGTAAAAATCAGGTATCTCAGCTTAATTTGGAGCAGTCTTTTGCAGAGCGTTCTGCAACGTTAAAACTTCAGAAGTAAATCATGCCTGAGAACTTACCATTACTCATAATCGCTCAAGAGGGCGAGCACTTGGCATTTTCACCACCGAACAAAGGTCGCTCCAAGACACTCGAGTATTCGTATGGGGATAGGGTAGAGCATGCGACCAGAATTTTGCAACAGTTTGATGAGATTCTTCTTGAAAACGCAAAGCTGAAGATTAACAGAGTGTCTCTTAAAACTCAGAGTGGTAAGGATTTCCCGGTTGATAAGTTGAACAAGAGCCACATGGAACTCTTGGACTGGCGAAAAGTTGAAGATGGTTATGCTGCAACTGTTCTTCTTCCTGAAAAGGCGGTTGCTAAGTTGAGAAAGAAAATTACCGATTTTCGGGATGCTGATTCTAGGAAAACGCACAGGCCAAAGAATGAAGATTTTGTGGGTAGAATAAGGGCGTTTCACCCCGCGATAGCAGACTGGTATTGGAAGGACCCCCTAGTCACATTGCCGGAAATTGAGGAAATTTGGATTGAGATATGGCTTACCAGAAAGGAAGAAGAGACGTCGTCGCGTGCGTTTGTAGACCTTTGTAAATCCAATGGAATAATCCATGGACAAACTCCGTTACTGTTTCCTGAGTATTTAGTCTATGTCGCACATGTTAATAGAGCTAAGTTAGCCGTATTAACACGCAATCTTGATTCCCTTAAACAATGTCGAGCATGCCGAGAGTTAACTTCTCTGGTAACGTCTGCTGCACCGGCAGAACAGGTGCAATGGTCTCGCCACATTATTGATCGTTTGCAAATACCCGCCGATGGCTCTCCTCGAGTTTGTATTTTAGATTCCGGCTGCAATAGGCATCCTATTCTCTCACCTCTTATTCAAGACGGATTATTGCTATGCGCTGATGATGGAAAGAGTGGTGCAGATTCACATAAAGATGGACACGGTACATCAATGGCCGGCATTGCTGCCTATGGTAATCTCAATCATGTAATGATGATAGCTGATGGTGCTGTGCGTCCTCATGCCATAGAATCCTGTCGTATTCTTGGGTTAGGTAATAACGATAGATTGCACGGTGAAGTGACATTGCGGGCTGTTAGCTTAGTTGAAATTGAGAGCCCGGAGGTGCCTCGTGTATTTTGCATGGCCATTACGTCGGCGCACCAAACACAAGTATTAGGTAATCCGTCTTCTTGGTCTGCTGCACTTGACTCATCCGCTTCTATGTATGGAGAGGAAAATCCCGAAGGCCGCCTATTCATCGTTTCTGCAGGTAATCGAACGGATTTTTTATGTAGCTCAAGTGACATGGCTGCAACAGTTCAGAATCCGGCTCAGGCATGGAATGTTCTCTCTATCGGCGCTGTGACTCATTTGACTGAATACAACGATTCAAGTGTTCCGCCTAACGCCGAATTGTATGCAAAGAATGGCGAGCTTTCTCCTTGGTCAAGTAATTCATCACTATGGAAAGAATCTGCTCCTATAAAGCCCGATTTCCTTTGTGAGGGTGGAAACATTGTGTTAGTTGACGGAGCGGAAGACAGACCCGACGACTTACGGCTGCTTTCTCCCTACAAAGATGAGTTTCGTGTACAATACGTACCTTTTGATGGGACTAGTTTAGCCTCAGGGTTAGCGTCACACATGGCTGCATGCATAATGCGTGAATATCCATCGCTTCGCCCTGAAACAGTCCGAGCTCTTCTGGTTCATTCTGCTGAATGGACAGATGAAATGAAACGTGCCTATTTGCCGCCCAAGCCCTCTGCTTCTTCATACATGGCTTTGGCTAGAATGTGTGGACATGGCGAGGCGAGTTTACCCAGAGCTCTCTCGTGCATGTCAAACAGCCTTACGCTTGTTCATGAGGGTGAATTAACGCCTTATTGCATGCGCGATGGTAAAAGTGTGACCTACAACGAAATGGTGTATCATGATTTGCCCTGGCCTAAGGCTGCACTTGAAGCATTAGGTGATGCATCTGTAGAGCTTAAAGTCACCCTCTCTTATTTTGTCGAACCTAATCCCTCTGCTATTGAAGGCCTTGAAAGCACCTATAGCTACCCCTCCTATAGCTTAAGCTTTAGCGTTCGAAAAGGTGTTGATACACGGGAAATTCATCTTAAGAAAATCAACAATGCTATTCGGGACGTAAATGATGCCATCAACAACCGGAATCAATACGACGGATGGCAGCTTGGGCGAAATGCCTTTGTTGGTTCCGTGCATTCCGATATATGGGAGGGGTGTGCCTCTGAATTGGCGGCTATGGGGGGAATTGCCATCATTCCCGAAGCCGGTTGGTGGAAGACAAAAAAAGCGAGTAATCGCTTCAATGATAAGGCTCGCTATTCGTTAATTGTTTCCATTCGCACAAAAGAGATTCATAGCGAAATCAACTTGTATGCTGAAGTCGAAAATAGGATTAAGCAAGAGCTGCAAACGGAAGTTGAAATAAAAGTGTAGCTTGTTCATGTAAATCGAGGCTTCCGGCAGGGGAGCAGATAAACCAATCATCGCTGAGTGCAAATTCTCCAAACACTGTGTGGAGATTCGAATAGGGCAATCACTGTTTGCCCCATTTAAATAAAAATGATAATCAGTGATTAGCATTTTTGCCCTGTCCACTTGCCAAAAATGAACATGGTACTAATGGTTCCATGTTCCTATACTTGCTTTGCCAATAATCTGGCGAAAATTCGAACAGGGAAGTAAAACTTCCTAGTTGCCTGATAAGTGCAAAATGCATGGTGCTGTTTATCATGGTATATTTCCGTCACCTCAAGGTTTTGTTGTTAATCGTTGCTGATTACCCGTGCGAAAGGAGGAAGCCCATATGTGCATTGCATGCATATTCTCTCAATTTTTTCCTTTATTCACCCCTCTTTTTAGGGTATAATGCCCTGTAGACAAACATACTCCCACATGGAAGACGATAAAATTTACCAAGTAGGCACCAATATTCAGGAAAAAGCTACCGTCATTTGGAATGTAGCCAATGCCATATTCGGCATTTTCAAACCGCATGAGTACGGCAAGGTAATTCTGCCCATGACGGTGATTAAGCGCTTCCATGACTGCTTGTTATCCACGCGGGAGAAGGTGCTGGCTGAGTATGAACAATGCGCCTCTAAGCCTCAAGGCGCTCAGGAGATGCTTCTTGCAGATGCCTCCGGTTACAAGTTCTACAACACCAGCAAGTTTACCTTTGAAACGCTGGTGGCCGACCCGAACAATATCGAAGCCAATTTCCGTAATTATCTGGCGGGCTTCTCTCCCAATGTGCAGGATATCCTCACTAAGTTCCGCTTTGAGGACCAGCTGAACACTCTGGTGGAGCACAACGCGCTCTTCCTCGTGGTGCAGGAGTTCGCTTCGCCCAAGGGCTATCTCGGCCCGGATAAAATCAGCGCGGTGGATTGCGGTTACATCTTTGAGGAGCTGGTGCGTAAGTTCTCCGAATCCTATGCTGAGGAGGCAGGTGCCCACTTCACCAGCCGTGATATTATTTACCTGATGACGGACCTGCTGCTCAGCGGTACCACCCCGGATGATGCCGTGGCAACGGTGTATGATATGACCATGGGCACCTCGCAGATGCTCTCTTGCATGGAGGAGCGCATTCACGCGCTCAATCCCCATGCCCTCGTGACCTGCTGCGGACAAGAGCTGAATGCGGAGACCTTTGCCATCGCCAAGGCGGATATGCTTATCCGCGGTGGCGACCCCGACAACATGCGCTATGGCAACACGCTCTCCGAGGACCGCTTCCCCGGTTACAAGTTCCGCTACATCATCTCTAACCCGCCCTTCGGTATTCACTGGAAGCGCGAGAAAAAGGTGGTGGAAGAGGAGCACACCCGCGGCGATGCCGGACGCTTTGCCCCGGGACTGCCCAAGATTTCCGACGGTCAGCAGCTGTTCTTGCTCAACGGTCTCGCCAAGCTGGATGCGGAAGGCCGCATGGCCATCATTCAGAACGGCTCCCCCCTGTTCAATGGCGATGCCGGTAGCGGCCCCTCCGAAATCCGCCGCTACATTCTGGAGCATGATTGGCTGGATGCCATCGTGCAGCTGCCCAATAATTCCTTCATGAACACCGGCATCGCCACCTACGTGTGGTTGCTCGCTCGCAACAAGCCTGCCCACCGCCGCGGCAAGGTGCAGCTCATTGATGCCTCCCACTGCTTCGAGCCCCGCCGGAAATCCATCGGTGATAAGCGCAATGACATCACCGCCACCTGTCGCTCCCTCATCATGCAGGCCTACGAGGCTTTTGAGCACGATGCCGTCTACGGTGACCCCGAGAGCATCTACTGCGAGAGCAAGGTGTTCGCTACGCAGGAGTTCGGTTACTACAAGATTACTGTAGAGCGCCCCCAGCGCGATGAAGCGGGCAACATCATCAAGAAAAAAGGCAAGCCTGTGGCGGATAAATCCCTACGTGACACCGAGAACGTGCCCATGACCGAGGACATCTCCACCTACATGGAGCGCGAAGTGCTGCCCTACGTGCCGGATGCTTGGGTGGATGACAAAGCCACCAAGGTGGGCTATGAAATCCCCATGACCCGCTACTTCTACAAATACCAAGCACCGGAGGCTGCGGATTCTATCGCCGCTCGTATCTCCACGCTGGAGGCGGATATCGCCGCGTCGCTGAAAAATCTTTTCTCCTGATACGTCTATGAATGAGCTTTCTGCCCAAACGGAGCTTTTCAACAACGTTGCCCTCATCATTGAGCAAGCGCGCCAACGCGTGCGCACGGCTGTCAATACCGCCATGGTGTACGCCTACTTTGAAATCGGCCGCCACATCGTGGAGCATGAGCAAAAGGGTGACTCCCGCGCGGAATACGGTAAGGCTTTGCTGAAAGAGTTGTCGGCTAAACTCACCGCCCGCTTCGGTGAGGGGTGGGGAATAACTCATCTCAAAAATATTCGTTTCTTTTATTTGACCTATGCAGAGGCTATCAAATTGGGCAATCACTGTTTGCCCAATTCTGAAACCGCATCGGTGGAATTTTCTAAACAGTGTATAGAGAATGCAAGCAAAAAAGGCAATCACCGATTAGCCAATTTCCAAACAACAGAAACTAAACATTTTATTCTCTCTTGGACTCACTACCTTGTCCTCATCCGTATCAAAGATGCCGCTGCGCGCAGCTTCTATGAAATTGAGTGCGCCGCCCAGAATTGGAGTGTGCGCCAACTGCAGCGGCAGGTAAACTCCTGCCTGTATGAGCGCCTCGCTCTCAGCCGCGATAAGGATGATGTCATGCGCCTCGCCAATGAGGGGCAAGCGGTCGAAAAACCGGCAGATGTGATTAAAGACCCCATCACCCTCGAATTCCTGGGGCTCAAACCGGAGGAAGCTTACACGGAATCCAAGCTGGAGAACGCCATCATTACCCGCATGCGCGATTTCTTGCTCGAGATGGGTAAAGGCTTCCTCTTCGAGGCTCGCCAGAAACGCTTCACCTTTAACGAGGAGCATTTCTATGTGGACCTCGTGTTCTACAACCGCCTGTTGCAATGCTACTGCCTCATCGACCTCAAGACCGATAAGCTCACCCACCAAGACCTCGGGCAAATGCAGATGTATGTCAACTACTTTGACCGCCACGTCCGACAACCCTTCGAGAAACCCACCATCGGCATCCTCCTCTGCAAAGAGAAGAATGATGCCCTCGTGGAGCTGACTCTCCCCGCCGATGCTAATATCTACGCCTCCTCCTACGAACTTTACCTGCCGGATAAAGCTCTCCTCCAAGCCAAAGTACGCGAGTGGATTGCTGAATTCGAAGAACAAGAAAAACTCTCCTGATTACCATGGCTAGACAGATGAAAGACAGCGGGGTAGAGTGGATTGGAGAGATGCCGGAGGCGTGGGAGGTTATCAATCCTAAGGCTCTCTTTAGGCTGCGAAAAGAAAAAGCCGCATTAGGTCAGCGTCAACTTACGTCAAGCCAGCAATATGGTATTGTATATCAGGACGAATACATGAAATTAACTGGCGCAAAGGTTGTCACCGTAGAAAAAGATTTTGAAATTTTAAAGCAGGTAGAATCAGGGGACTTCGTTATTAGTATGCGTAGTTTTCAGGGAGGTATAGAGTATAGCCCTTATTCTGGCTCTATTAGCTCAGCGTATGTAATGTTAATTCCGAACAAGAATTGCGTTTATTCGCCTTTTTATAAGTGGCTTTTAAAATCATCTGAATACATCCGAGCATTGCAGTCAACGTCAAATATGGTTCGCGACGGCCAAGCTATGCGATATTCTAACTTTGCTCAGGTAAGGCTTATTGTTTTACCAATGGAAGAGCAACGCAGAATAGCAAACTACCTTGACTCCAAGTGCGCCGAGATTGATAAGGTTGTAGAGCAAACCCGTGCGACGATTGAGGAGTACAAAAAGCTCAAGCAGGCAATCATCACCGAGGCTGTCACCAAGGGACTCGATTCCTCTGTGCCGATGAAGGATAGCGGCGTGGAATACCTCGGTTGCATACCTAGAGGGTGGTCAATAATTTCTATTGGACAAGCGTTTGTATATGTGGGTGGTTTTGCTTTCAAAAGTGAATTATTTACTATTACTGAGTCCAATTACCAAGTCCTTAGAATAGGCAACGTAAAAAACAACAATCTTATTCTAGACAATAAACAAATTTATATCGATGAAAGTTGCGCTGAAACAGCAAAAGTTGCAGAAGTGCGTACAGACGATATACTGTTTACTATGACAGGAACAAAAGGTAAACGAGATTATTTCTATACCGTGCGCATCGAAGATGGGCATATAGCGGAGAAGCGTTTGTTTATTAATCAACGCGTAGGTTTGTTTAGAAAGAAAAATAAAAAAATCAAAATGGCGTTTGCTAACTACTTATTGAAGGAAAAGCGAATATTAGATTACATTTTTTTAAGTGAGACCGGAACTGCAAACCAAGGGAATCTAGGGATAGAAACTATTGCTAGAACTAAGCTATATCTTCCTCCACTCGAGGAGCAAGAAGAAATCTGTTTGTACCTTGACGCCAAGTGTGCCGAGATAGACCGCATCATCGAAAAGAAGGAACAGCTCATTGAGGAACTTGGGAGTTACAAGAAATCGCTTATTTACGAATACGTCACCGGTAAGAAGGAAATAGAAATACATAAATATTCATAAGATGTCGTTTATTAATAAGTAAAGAAAAAATCGAAGTAGGAAGAAAAACTTCCTAGTTGGGTAAGAAATTGCATAGAGTGATAAAAAATAAAGATATAAAATAGAGATGAAAGCAGATATACAGGGTGAATTGTTTGACTTTTCCGCCGAGCGAGAAGAGCGGCCGGGAGTTCTTATTTATCAAAGTGATGCTACAGGGGTGAAATTGGATGTTCGCATAGAGGGGGAGACCGTATGGTTGTCGCAACAGCAGATGGCAGAACTATACCGGACAACAAAGCGCAATATATCCTTGCATGTAAACAACATATTGGAAGAACACGAATTAGAGGAAGAAGAGGTAACCCGAATCATCCTGCAATCTCGCATGGAAGGACGGCGTGAGGTAACGCGCAGCGTGATTCTGTACAATTTGGACATGATTATTTCCGTCGGATACCGCGTGAAGAGCCTGTTAGCGACACGCTTTCGCCAGTGGGCAACGGCTCGATTGACGGAATACATCCGCAAGGGATTCACCATGGATGACACCCGTTTGAAAGAGCTGGGTGGCGGGGGGTACTGGAAAGAGCTGCTGGATCGCATACGCGATATCCGCTCGTCAGAGAAAGTCATGTTCCGCCAAGTGCTGGATTTGTATGCCACCAGTGCAGATTATGACCCGAAGAGCGACATCAGCCGCAAGTTCTTCAGCATTGTGCAGAACAAGTTCCACTATGCAGCACACGGGCAGACAGCAGCAGAGCTTATCTACGACCGCGCGGATGCGCACAAGCCGTTCATGGGCTTGCAGAGCTTCAGTGGCGCTTTTCCCCTGCTGAAAGATGCGCAGATAGCGAAGAACTACCTGACGGAAGACGAGTTGAAGACGCTGAATAATCTGGTATCAGGTTATTTTGACTTTGCGGAACTGGCAGCCCGGCGTCGCCGTGTGATGCGCATGGAGGACTACCTGAAGCAGCTGGACAG
The DNA here is from genome assembly GCA_904501955.1 of uncultured Akkermansia sp. Lineage (GTDB taxonomy): Bacteria > Verrucomicrobiota > Verrucomicrobiia > Verrucomicrobiales > Akkermansiaceae > Akkermansia. The sequence continues at coordinate 11,813 of CAJGCY010000048.1, forward strand.
TCTGCTGACAAGCATAGGAGAGCAGGTGTTGGAGCACCATGGGCATGTAAGCCATGAGCAGGCCATGCAAAAAGCAGAGCGCGAGTACCGAATCTATCAACAGATTGAGCTGTCACCGGTGGAACGAGATTATTTATTGAGTATTTCTGAGTTGCGACAAATTGCAGAAAATAGTAATCATAAGAAAGGATAAGAAGATATACAATTATTTGTAAAAGACTTTTAACCAATGCGGAAGTAAAAAATCGAAGTAGGAAGAAAAACTTCCTGGTTGGAGAGAAAAAACGGAAATAGATATAGCGGAAATGAAAGAAAAAGATTTTGAAGCCCACATAGAGGCAGCGCTTACATCCCCCGCGGGCGGTCTGACCAAGGGGGCGGACACATATGATTGCGCCACGGCTCTGTACAAAAATACCTTGCTGAGCTTTGTGCAGGAAACCCAGCCCAAGGCGTGGAAGAAATACACCCGCCTGGTGACGCGCAACCCGGAGGAGGCCTTCATCAAGGCATTCAACGAGCGCTGCACCAAGGACGGCCTGCTGCATGTGCTGCGCAACGGCTTTGATGCCGTGGGGGCGCGTTTCCGTGTGTGCTACTTCCGGCCTGAGAGCAATTTGAACGAGGAGCACGAGAGCCTGTACCGTGCCAACAAGGTGGAGGTGTACCGCCAGTGGTACTACAGCGAGACGTGCAAGAACTCGGTGGACATGGTGCTGGTGCTCAACGGCATCCCTGTGTTTGCGCTGGAGCTGAAGAACCAGCTGACGGGGCAGAACATCGACAATGCCCGCTGGCAGTGGAAGAACGACCGCGATCCGAACGAGCGCTGCTTTGGGTTCAATTTCCGCATCCTGAGCTATTTCTGCGTGGATTTGTATGAAGCCTGCATGGCGACGAAGCTGGCGGGCAAGCATACCTACTTCCTGCCCTTCAACCAAGGCAGCGCAGGCGCGGGTAAGAACGGCGGAGCGGGTAACCCCGCCGCTGCGGATGGAGATTTTGCCGTATCCTATATCTGGCGCGAGGTGTTCCAACGCGACAGCCTGATGGATATATTGCACCGCTTCATGAACCTTGAAACCAAGGAGGAGAAGGTGCGCCGCAAGAACGGCAAGGAGGATAAAGTGGTGAAGAAGACGCTCATCTTCCCCCGCTACCACCAGCTGGATGTGGTCCGCAAGCTGGTGGCGCACGTAAAGCAGCACGGCAGAGGCCACAACTACCTGATTCAGCACAGCGCAGGCAGTGGCAAGAGCAACTCCATTGCTTGGGTGGCGCACCGGCTTTCCACCCTGTTCAATGCGGAGAACCAGCCCATCTTCAGCAGCGTGATTGTGGTGACCGACCGCACCGTGCTGGATGCCCAGCTGCGCAACACCATCTCCGGGCATGACCACACGCGTGGTGTGATAGCCGCCATTGATGATGACAAGACCTCGCAAGACCTGAAGGACGCCATTAATGCCGGGGCGCGCATCATCATCACCACGTTGCAGAAGTTCCCCGTGATTTATCGTGAGGTGATTCACTACGAGGGCCGCCGCTACGGCATCATCATCGACGAGGCGCACTCCTCGCAGGGTGGCAGCGCTGCCGCCAAGATGAAAGCCGCGCTGGCGGATACCCGTGCCGCGCTGGAGCAGTACGCCGAGGAGGAGGAACTGGACGCCGAAGCCAACGACGCCGAGAACAAGCTGGTGCAGGAAATCCTGAGCCAAGGCAAGCACGATAACCTCTCTTTCTTCGCCTTTACCGCCACGCCGAAGGATACCACCCTGCAGCAGTTCTGCGAACAGGGCCCGGACGGCAGGTGGCATCCCTTCCACGTGTACAGCATGCGACAGGCCATTGAGGAGGGGTTTATCCTCGATGTGCTGCAGAACTACACCACGTACAAGACCTGCTGGAGGCTTATCCGCACCGCGGAAGAGAACGAGGAGATGGCCAGCAGCAAGGCAGCACGCCTCATCCGCCAATTTGCTACGCTGCACACGGAGAATATCCGGAAGAAGTCGGAAATCATCGTGGAGACCTTCCTTGAGACCACACGCCACAAAATCGGCGGCAAGGGTAAGATGATGGTGGTGGCATCCTCCCGCATGGCGGCGGTGCTGTATTTCCGCGCGGTGAAGGCCTATGCGGAGGAACAAGGCTACCGAAACGTAAAGCCCATGGTGGCATTCTCCGGCAAGATTGAGCTGGATGACGGGGAGGAGCTGACCGAGAGCAAGCTCAATGTGCGCGAGGACGGCTCACACATCTCCGAGGCGCAGACCAAGGAGGAGTTCCACAATAACTTCAACATCCTCATCGTGGCGGAGAAGTACCAGACGGGCTTTGATGAACCGCTGCTGCACACCATGATTGTGGACAAGAAGCTGCGCTCGGTAAAGTGTGTGCAGACCCTTTCGCGCCTGAACCGCACTTGTTACGGCAAGGAGGATACCTACGTGCTCGACTTCATGAACGAGCAGGACGATATCAAAGAGGCTTTCCAGCCCTTTTACCAAGAAACGCTGCTGGAGGGCGACCTGAGCTATGACCTGATTTACCAGACCAAGCGCGACCTGCGCCAATTTAATGTCTACCACGATGACGACGTGGAGAAGGTGGCGGAGGAATACTCGCGCCACAGTGAGCAAAAAGAGGCCGAGTGTGCCGCAGCCATCACGAACCTGCTCATCCCGGTTATCGCCGACTATAACACAAAGCTGAGCGAGGATGACCGGTACGAGTTCCGCCGCAAGCTGCGAGCCTTGTGCAAGTGGTATGCCCACATCGGGCAGATTACGCGCCTGAATGACCTGGAGCTGCACAAGGAATATGTGTTTGCTCGTTTCCTTATCAAGGTGCTGCCCACAGAGGGTACGCCCCCGGTGGATATCGAGGGCAAAATTGAGATGGAGTACTACAAGCTGGAGGAAACCGGCAGCGGTAGCATTCCTCTTGCCGGGACGGATGGCGTTTTGAAGCCGGGCACGGCTACTGCCGGTGGCGGGGCACCGGACAAAAAGGAGTTGTTGGACGAGCTGTTGGCTCGCATCAACGAGGCCATGGGCGGTAACTTCACGGAGGCGAACAAGGTGGCAGCCCGCACCATCATGGCCATGTTGAAGGAGGATTCATCGTTGGCCGCCTCTGCCCGTAAGTCCAATAAAAAGGTGTTTACGGATACGATTTTCACCGGAATCTTCAAAAAGGCAGTGTTGGACTGCTATAAGAAGAGTATGGACGGCTTCGAGGACCTGATGCAGGATGATGATAAGCGCAACAAGCTCCGCGAGCAGATTGCCCACGAGCTCTACCGCCAATTCCGTAGCAGTTATGATGCCGGCGAAGACCATGTGCTGGCTGTAGCTGAAAACATTGTTTCCGAGTATGAAGAGTGATGCGTGCACAATAACTCATTATTTGATGGGAGGTGAGAGGCATTCTCGGATGGTAATGGGCGCATAGGGCGCTTGTGGCAGTCGCTTATTCTGGGTAAGCTGCATCCGGCATTCCCGCATTTGCCGGTGGAAAATATGGTGTACTCCTCGCAAGAGGGGTATTACAAGGCGATTGAGCAAAGCAGTGCGCGTTCGGATTGTGCGCCGTTTATTGATTTCATGCTGGGCGAGATATTGCATACGCTGCAGCAAGCGGTGGTGGCGCCGCCGGAGGCTTGCGATAAGGTGCAGTTTATCATCCATTGCATACGGGAGAATGCGGCGATATCTGCCAGAGAGATGGCGGAGCGGGCGGGCGTGTCTCCCCGCCTGATTGAGAAGTACCTGACGGAGATGAAGAAGAAGGGCATTTTGCAGCGTGAGGGGGCCCGCAAGAGTGGGCGGTGGAAGTTGCTGCTGCCCGGTGAGTGATTTTATTCCGAACCGAGGTTCGGAATAAAGTTCGGAATAAAGTTCGGAATAAAGTTCGGAATAAAGTTCGGAATAAAGTGGGGGCTTCGCGTCTGTGCGTACTATGCCCGGCCG
>CAJGCY010000049.1 GCA_904501955.1 uncultured Akkermansia sp.
ACCCCGGGTAGCGTAAAAAAAGAAAATTGAGCCCGGAGCGACGGAGCGAAGCGACGCAGCGTAGGCCGACATATAATGGCGAGGACCGTAGCGAAGCGGAGCTCCGAGCCGTTGTGGGCGCGTGTTTTATAATGTTAACGGTATTTTGAAACAATGCCGAATTCCGAGCCACGCTTTATGCCACCCCTCCGGGGTTCGCATTTATTTTTGTGGCCTTTTCCCGGGGTTCCGCCCCTCGCGGGGCTCCACCGCCGGGCTATTTTATACCGCCCCTCCGGGGCTCCAATTTAGGCTCGCTGGCGCTCGCAAACACCCCTTCAACTTCCGATTTATCGCGCAGCGCAACAATAATCCCCGCAGGGGCGGGGTGCCTCTGCGGGGGGATGCTGCCTTATGCGCGCGTTTGCGGGGGAGGGGGGACTAAGGCTCCTCTTGGTGGCGAATGATGCGCGCCGTGCGCATGTAGATGATGTGCTCACAAATATCAGTACTCAAATCAGCCGCTCGTTCCAAATCCCGAGCCAAACCGTGGCATTCCAAGAAATAGTCTGCATGGTCCGGGTGTTGGTGCAGGGCTGTTTTAGCGCGTGCTCGGTGCTCGCGCCTCATGGCGTCAACGGTATTATCCCTTGCAATCACGCTGTATGCCAAGTCTACATCGGACCTGCTGATGACGGTTAGGGTATCATGAATCATGCTGAGTACTGTTTTTTGCATAGGCGCGAAGTCAAAAATCGCATCAGGCGGGGGCTGTGGTAAGTTGGCCGTATGGAGGCTTCTCTCTGCCATGTGGCACCCGAAATCAGCCATGCGCTCCAATGAGGTGTTGATTTTGAGAACGGAAATAAGCGTACGCAAATCCGTGGCTACCGGCTGATAAAGAGCCAACAATTTGAGGCATTCTTCTTCTATGCGGATTTCTTCCTGATCAATGAACTTATCCGCCCGGATGACTTCTTCCGCCCGCTCGGTGTCACCTTCTCGGAAAGAGCTCAGCGCGCTTTCTATGGCCTCCGCTACGCGGGTGCCTTGTATCCGTATGCGTTGCAGAATGTTTTCCAGCTCAATGGTGAAATGTGCTTTCATGCTGTGTATTTGGGTGGGGTAGGGGTTAACCGAATCTGCCGGTGATGTAGTCTTCTGTCTGTTGGTGCGTGGGGTTCGTGAAAATTCGGGCAGTTTCGCCGACTTCCACGATTTGACCTTTATAGAAAAAGGCGGTGTAGTCAGAAATACGAGAGGCTTGCTGCATATTGTGGGTTACCATGACGATGGTCAGCTTTTGTTTGAGCTCCATAGTCAACTCCTCGATGTGACGGGTGGCGATGGGGTCAATGGCGCTGGTGGGTTCATCCATCAGCAAAACTTCCGGTTCTGCAGCCAAAGCTCTGGCGATGCACAGGCGTTGCTGCTGGCCGCCGGAGAGTGCTAAGCCACTGCTGTTCAGCTTATCTTTCACTTCCTCCCACAAATAGGCTTGGCGCAGGGCTTGCTCCACGCGCGCTTCCGTTTCGCTTTTGCTCATGTTGTAATGTAGCTTCAGCGGGTAGGCCACATTATCATAGATGCTCATCGGGAACGGTGTCGGTTTCTGGAATATCATGCCGACTCTGTGGCGGAGCTCCAGAATATCGGTGCTCGGGCTCAGTATGTTGACGCCGTCTAACAGCACCTCACCCTCAGCGCGTTGCTCGCTGTACAGGTTGAAAATTCTGTTGTAAATGCGCAGGTGGGTGGATTTACCGCAACCGCTCGGCCCTATTATAGCCGTTATCTTGTTCTCCGGAATATCCAGGTTGTTATCAAACAAAGCCCGGTGTTTCCCGTAGTAGAAGTTCAGGTTGCGTGCGGATATTTTAATGTTTGTTTTCATGGAAGATGATACGGGTTAAGATGTTGAGGGCAAGAATGCCCAGTGCAATGACCAAGGCCGCCCCCCATCCCATGGTGTGCATGGTCTCAAAGGGGGAGTTGTTGGTGTACTCGTTGATGAGCACCGGTATGCTGGCTGTCGGTTGCTCAAAAAAGTGATTCGGATACGCATCTGCAAATAATGCCGTGAACAAAAGCGGAGCCGTTTCACCACTCACTCGTGCCAGCGACAGCAGCACGCCGGTGATTAAGCCATTTTTCGCGCTGCGGGAGACGATGCTCAGTGTAGCGCGCATGCGGGTCATGCCCAGTGCCAGAGCGGATTCTCGCAAGGTGTTGGGCACCATGCTGATGGAGTCTTCCGTTGTTCTCATGATGACCGGAAACATGATAATCGCCAGTGCCACCGCTCCTGCCCAACCGGAAAAGTGACCGGAGGGAATCACGATGAGCACGTAGACAAACAAACCGATAATGATGCTGGGGACACCCATCAGCACATTGCCGCAGAATCTCAGCACAGTGGCCGGCTTGCTGTCTTTGCCGAACTCCGCCAACCATATACCCGCTGCCATGGCAGGTATGACTGCCATCGCCGCCGCGCCGAGCGTCATGTACAGGGTGCCCAACAGGGCGTTTGCTATGCCGGAGTTCTCTTCACCGTATGGTTTAGAGGGTTCTGTCAGAAACTCCCAAGACAGCGCGTCTGTGCCATGTTGCCATACCGTAGCAAGGATGCGGTACATGGCAAAGAGCGCCAGGGTTATGGATAACAGGCAGAAACAATTCACCGCGATATTGCTGCATTTGCGGAATAGGGGTGACCTGCGTTTCAGTGTACTACAGTTGTTCATGGTGGTGTAAGATAGGTGCTTAGCATTGGGTGCCGAGTTTGAGGCGGTTTCTCTTCAATAGCTGATTGGCAATAAGTTGGATGATGAAGCACAGCACCAGTAGAATGAGCCCCAAGGCAAACAGGGCACTCCGCTCCATATCCACAGCCTCACCGAAGTTGTTGGCTAATGTTGCTGAAATCGTTGTGCCGAAGGAGTACAAGCCTTCGGGCATTTGCGGCAAGTTGCCTATCACGAACAGGACTGCCATCGTTTCTCCCAGAGCTCGCCCCATGCCGATGCAGATGCCCCCCAATATGCCGGGAGCCCCGTGGCGTATGACGACGTCTTTGGTGACCTCCCATCGCGTACAACCCACACCGTACGCGGATTCCTTCAACATAGGGGGAGTCATGCGCAATACATCGCGCATGACGGCGCACATGTACGGCAGGATCATCAAAGCTAAAATAACTCCGGCCGTCAAAAAACCGAACCCACATCCCACCCCGTCCTGCCCCAGCAGCCATTCACCACCGGGTAGGTGAATGAGCCCAATCTCTTCTGCCAAAAAGGGTTGCACGTCATCCTGCATAAGGGGCACCAGTACGAATAAGCCCCACATACCGTAGATAACGGAGGGAATAGCTGCCAGCAGATCCACACAAGGGCTGAGTATGCGCTCTAACCACCCCGGGCTTTCTGTCAGCAATAATGCCGTGGCAAAGGCCAAGGGCACGGATAATACAAGCGCTAACGCCGTGGTCAGTAAGGTGCCGGCTATGTGGGGGAGTGCGCCGAACTTGTTTTCATAGGGGTCCCACTCTTCGCTCCAAATAAAGCCTATGCCGAACTCGCTCCAGGCATCCATGGAATTTTGGATGAGCTGCACCAGAATACCCAACAGCAGGCATCCGGCTATGGCTGCGCAGGCCATACACAGGTAGCGAAAAACAATGTCTATGTGTTTCATGTGTGTGTCGCGTTATTAAGTGGTTTTAATCTAACACCCCTCGCCATGAGGCGCAAGTTTTGCTCGGTGTTTTTAAGGACACAGTACATGTGTCTTTTTTGTCACATAGTGGGGCTTTTGACTATGAAACGCTTACATGGGGTAGCAAAAAAGCAGCGGTTTCCCGCTGCTTTTGGTAGAAATGAAATGTGCGTGTGTGTGGGGGGAGCTTACTCCGCGTAACCCACCGTCTGGTGGAGCATGGCTTTCTTGCCGTCCGTGAGACCTAATTCACGCGTCAGGGCAGGGCGATCCGTCATGCCACGGATAACCGTTTGCATGCCTTTGGAGGTGGCATACAGGTACACATTCTGGTAGGCGGAGCCCACATGAGCCACGCCCCAGCCCTCCTCTTTGGCTACGTAGAGCAGGTGCAAGGGTGCCTTGGTGACAAAATCCTGCTGGTCGCACAGCGGGATGAGGTTCTTGTCGTTCACCTTAACCAAGGTGTTATCACTTGCCTCATAGCGCCAAGTGCCTTCCGGGGTGAGCACGTAAAGCTCCATGTTCTGCTTGTTGCGCGCCGTGGGAATGGTGCGCGTGCCGCGCTCATTCATACCCCATGCCACCCAGAGTATCTCGCTGAGTGTTTGGTCATCCACCTTATGCTCAGGGTTATAGCTGCGCCCGGTCTTTCGGGCGGCTATGGCCTCCATCAGCGGCATGCCGCCCGTTTTGTTCGGCTCAGGCAGTTGCTTTACCTCCGCCCCCATGCCGGTAAGCGCCATGGCAAATGCCGCTATGCTCATCAAAATGTTGCGTTTCATACAATGCTACATATAACAAATTCTTCCTGCGCTGTCAATCTTCCATCTCCGTTTTCTGCGCTTCACCCACCGGAAAATACGCCCCCTCTGCAAAAGTCCCTTGGGTTTTTGCAACGCTGAGCATGAAAAGTCCCTTGGGTTTTTGCAACGCTGAGCACAAAAAGTCCCTTGGGTTTTTGCAAATTAGTATTGACAATAAATGAGGAAAGAGTATTCTATCTTCAGAGAGAAGAAAGCCATGAAAAGATATGCCATAGACGCGCTTCAAAAATGGAAAGAAAATCCACGTAGAAAGCCCTTGTTATTGATGGGGGCTCGCCAAGTCGGGAAAACGTGGCTGATGAAGGAATTCGGCCGTCTGCATTTTAAGAACGTGGCTTATGTGCGCTTTGATAACAGCGAGCGCGCTCGTACGGCTTTCAGCCTGGATTTTGATGTTCAACGCTTGCTGGAGGTTATATCCATTGAGAGTAAAAGTGTTATCAATCCAAAGGATACACTGATTATTCTGGATGAGATACAGGAGTGCCCGGCAGCATTGACCTCATTGAAGTATTTTTGTGAAGAGGCAAGAGAATACGCTATGATAGCGGCCGGTTCTTTGCTGGGGGTGGCAGATCACGTAGGAACCGGTTTTCCGGTAGGGAAGGTAGATTTGCTGGAGTTATACCCGATGAGTTTTACAGAGTTCTTGGAGGCTACAGGGAATGAACAATTGGCGAGTTTGCTGCAGAGGCGGGATTGGAAGATGATTAATCAATTTGCCGACTTGTACACGCGCCTGCTGAGAACGTATCTGTATGTAGGAGGCATGCCCGAGGCTGTGGAAACGTATTGCCAAACATCCAATTATGAAGAGGTTCGCCGCGTGCAGGCTGCGTTGCTGTCCGGTTATCGCGGGGATTTCAGTAAGCATGCGCCATCTGAATGCCTACCGAAACTGAATATGGTGTGGGATTCGGTGCCACAACAGTTGTCGAAAGAGAATAAGCGCTTCGTGTATTCAGATGTGTACTCGGGTGCCAGGCGTAAGAGCTTGGAGATTCCCCTGCGTTGGTTGAAAGATGCCGGGCTGATATTTGCTGTTCCCAGGGTAAAGGTGCCGCGTTTGCCTATGTCTTCTTATTGGGAGGGGGGCATTAGCAAGGTTTTCATGCTTGATGTGGGATTATTGGGGGCTGTTTGTGAAATTGATGCAAGAACCTTGCTTGAAGGGAATGATATTTTCATAGAGTTCAAAGGAGCGTTGACTGAGCAGTTTGTGCAACAGGAATTGCGCGCTTCTTGTGGATTAAGACCATGCTATTGGGCGAGCGAGGAGAAAAACGCCAAGGCGGAAATTGATTTTTTGTGCTCCGTCAGTGGGAATATCGTACCAGTTGAGGTCAAAGGTGGGCTGAATACCCAAGCCAAGAGCTTGCTGGTATATTGTCAACGATTCCAGCCTAAACATGCCATCCGCACATCTTTGCGCCCTTATACAGATAGTGAGATCGTTTTCAAAACTCCGCAATACAGGCACGAGTTCTGTATTTTGACGGAATTACCTCTTTTTGCAGTGTCGCAGCTATCTCATGTTGTGCAGAAACAAGATTCGAGTGATGCCACCACCTCAAATATAACAAATGAATAGTACCGCTGGGTGAACCTGTGAAGTAAAGCGAGCGTCGCTGCGACTTTTTTTGTGCTTGAAGCTTTTTTATATATGTTATTACTTGTCAATTGGTAGGATGCGATGTTGTTTTTTCTGTTTTTCAGTAATTTTTGCTTGAAAATCGCGAAGAAAGGTAGTAGATTTTAATCAGTTTAAGCATTCTGATTAATATGCGTTTGCGTCTTTCTCTCCGCCGTGCGTTGATGGCAGCCATGGTATGCATGACTGCGTGGTCCGGCACGGCTCAAGCCGGCTTGTCCGATGCTCGTTATGACCTGCAATACTATTTGGATTTTGCCTATAATCAGGGCATGTTTGCTGCGGGCGCGACCAATATAACCATTTATTACAAGGATGGTAGCTCGGTGAGCAATCCCACTATACCGCTGATGCCGAATTTGGATAGCTTCGGTTCTAAGGGCGCGTATGTAGCGGGTATTGGCTTTATGGCGTCGGGCGGTTCCGGCTTGGTTGCGCCGCAATACTTGGTCAGCGCGGATCATTGCCATGAGACAGATGTTTACTTTTTGACGCAGGGCGGTAATTACACCGTAGGCTATAGCTCAACGGGCTATGCGGGTGTGGCCGGGTTGAATACGAACGACTGGAGTATACAGCGCCTCAACAAAATCGTCACGGAAGTGGCCTATACTCCCTACGCGAGCAATGAGTTCATGGCCGGGCTGGTTGCGAACTCCACTTGGCTGTACCGTGCGGGTGATGGCTCTTATCAGGACACGAATGGAGGTGTCAACACCAACGGAAACGCCATGGGCGGTATCTGTAACATTGATTCCATTACCCAAAAGAGCACAGGCACGTGGGTGATTACCGCTGTTATCCGCGAGAATGATACAGCCGGTGATACGCGCCCCCCGATGGAAATCAGCGTGACTTCCGGCGATAGTGGCAGCCCTGTCTATGCGTGGGATGCCGAGAACAACCGTTTTGTGCATGTGGCGTTTGCCTCTTGCAGCGGCAAGTTTAATGGGTACGACAGTAACGGCTTTTTTGCTCATAATCCTACGGCGTATGATAATTTCATCAACAGCTATGATGTAGCCGTCTCCGATTTCAGTGGCACGCAAACCATTCTTTGGGGTACGCAAGATGCCGTAAGCGGGCAGGGCACGCTACAGCAGGGGGAGGTGACTGTGACCTACACCGGCAAGGGTTCCGCCAATTCGCTGTATGATACCCTCGGTTTGGTGTTCTCTACTGCGGATACCGTTAATACTCAGGAATTAGCACTACAGGGAAGTGTCAATATGGGTGCCGGCGCGCTTACCTTTGACAGAGGTAGCTGGAAACTTACGGAGGCAGATGCTGCCTCCACTTTCAACAGTGCGGGCTTTGTGGTGAATGCCGGCGCGGAGCTCACCGTGGAGCTCACCGGTACTGCCTCCGAAGAGTGGCGTAAGGTGGGTGAGGGTACCATGACCATATCCGGCACCGGTAATAATGAAGCCACGCTGCGCGTGGGTGGCGGCACAACGCAATACCTTGTCACTTATGATGCTGAGGGTAATATCACCGGCTGCACTTTGGGCAATGTGGGTGAAACCCGCTTGGACCGCGATGGCGGTTATGCTGCCGGTTCCATTCGCTTGGAGGCCGGTGTGTCCATTATCGTGCTCATGCAGGATGGTCAGATTAAGACCAACTCCGTTGCGGGTGATTCCTTCAGCTTCGGTAATGCGGGTGGCTTGCTCAACATGAATGGCCATGACCTCACTTGGGGTGTGATTAACCAAGACGGCTCCGGTACCGGGGCTCGCATCGGTAACATGACCCCGCTCGGTGAGTCGGCTCCCGGCTTGGCTACCTTCACCTTTACCGGCAGCGGGCAGTTTGCCGGTTGTTTTGTGGATGAAGGCCGCAGTAGCACCGCTCAGCTGGCGGTGGTGTATGACAATGCGGATTCCGGTAGCTGGGTGCTGACCGGGCAACACTCTAATGTGGGTGGTTTTACGGTGGAAAACGGCACCATGGTGCTGCAGGGTAAGCTGACCCCGCATACCGGCATGACGGATGCCGGTGACTGGACTTATGCCATGCTGGAGGGCTCAGATGTTACCGTGCGCAGCGGGGCTGTATTCCAATTGGCGGATCATGCGCTGATGTGTGGCAATGTTAATGTGGAAGCCGGTGGTACGTTCATCATGAACCAGACGGTTAATGCCGCTGTGGAATCCATCGGCGGTGGCTACCGTCAGAATATGGCGGATTTGGGGCTCACTGCGCTGCGCGGCAATGTGAGCTTGAGTGGCAACGCCACCATGATTGCGGATGTGGAGTCTCCCGTGTCAACAGTGTTGAGCGGTAGTGTGTTGGGTGAGTCGTCCTCCATCTTTACCAAGCGCGGTAGTGGCGTGTTGGAGGTGACCGGCAAACTCTCGGTGGGCAGTGGTACTGTGGCTGCAGGTGGCTTGGTGGTGCATGACCGCGAGGGCGTCTGTTCGGTATGGCAGGTGGCGGAGCAGGGCTTCATTTCCGTACTGGGTATGAGCGGTGATGAGATGCTGACGCTGGTGAGTGCGGATTCCTCCGGCGTGTTGGCGCTCAATGCAGACCAAAGCGAGCAAGTGAATATGGGCGGGCACTCCGCCATGTATGTGGGTGCTTGGGGTACGGTGAATTACGGCTCTGCCGGTGCGGTGCTGAATACCGTGCAAGATGCTCAGCTGGGCTCGGTATGGCGTCTCGGTGGTGGTACGGGTACGCTTAATGTGCTCTTCAAACTTACCGGTGAGGCGGATTTGATTATCGGCAATGAGTGGTCCTCCGGTACTGTGCATTTGGCGAATACGGCAAATGATTTTGCGGGCGATATCCTTATTCAGGGCACCGGCAACAAGTTGACGTATGCCAATGGTGCTTTGGGGAATGCCCGTGTAGCGCTCAGTTACGGTAACGCTTTGGGACTGTACGAGCCGGATTTCTTAGGGGTGATTAAGGCCGGCTCTGATGGCGTGTTGGCCACTGCTACCTCTGCGGATTTGGATTTGCGCGGCACCGTTCTTTCTCTCGGTGCGGATGGTGCGTACACATACACCGGCAAGCTTGCGGTGGATGATACTTACCGTTTCGGCGGCAGTGGGCAGCTGACTCTGGACACCGCGCTGGATGGTGCGGATTCTATGCGTATTGACGGCCAAGGGACTACAGGTAGCAGTGTTGCCTTTACCCGTGAGAATGCGTTCACCGGCAGCATTGTAGCCGGTGGTGGCCTGGAGCTGGCGGAGCCTAACAGCACCGGCGAGGTTGCCATTCATGTAGGGCATGCGTCGGCTTTGGCTGCTGCTGCTTCCGTTGAGCTGCAAAAAGGCGCCGTTCTGTATACGGATGGCGGGCATTTGGTGGTGCAGAACCTCAGTGCGGGCACCGGTGCTTCCATTCGTAACAATGGGGACTCCGCTTCTCTGCTGCTCCTGCAGGTGACGGATGGCGTGCAAACAAGCATAGCTGACGGCGTGCTGGCGGACGAGAACAATGCGCAGGGGGTGCACTTGGTCAAAGCCGGCAGCGGAACGCTTACCATGGGGGTAAATGCCTCCTGGAGTGGCGGTATGACAATATCTCAAGGTACTGTTGTTGCTACGCTTACGGGTGCTAAATATGAGGCAGCCGCAGGTGGCATCGGCTCGGTTGCAGCCGGTATTTACTTGGAATCCGGGGCTACCCTGCGTTTGAATATGGGGCGCGTGGCGGATGAAGCCATGGGCTGCACCCTGTTGCCGCAGACGCTGACCGGTACCGGTACAGTAGTGCTGGCATCCGGTGGTAACGCCATGTTCAGTGAGCAATCCACCGCGTTCAACGGCTCCGTGAGGTTGGAGGACAATACCCGCCTTTACATCGGTAAGTTCAAGTTTGATAATGGCTATGAGCTGTATGACAACCTCACGGCGCTCTCCGGCGCCACGGTGGTGGTGGAGTCCGGTAGCCAGGCAAAGGTGACCAATGCCCTCAAGTTCGGCAGTTTGGCAGCCATCAGAACGACAGCGAATTTTGTCATCAGCGGTAATGGCTATGCCGGTGTGTATGATGCCCAGTTGTATGCCTCCGCTTTGTGTGAGGGTGCTTTGGCTATTGATAATCTTTCCACCGTATATGGTAACATTACGCTGGCGGATGACGCCATGATTACCTCGTCTTCCACCGGTTCGCTTTCGTATCTGCAAGCCGGTGGCTCCACATACATATACGGCGATGCCGCCAGCGCGCCCGCCGGTTACGCTACCTATGGCGTGAAAAATTACCTCGGCGGCATTATTCGCGGCCTTATTCTCGGTGAGGGGAAGACTCTCACCTTCGGCGGCAATGAGGGCATGACCATCACGGCGGATTCTGCCAACACCTTCGGCAATTTAGTGATTGCAAGCGGTAATGGTCACAATGATGAGCAATTTGCCCTGCGTTTGGACAATGGTAAAGCCGTGAGCCGGACGTCCACAGCCCTCGGTACGGGTGAGGTGCTGCTCAGTGCTGGGCTCATCCTGCGTCTCGCCGGCACCGGTGTCGCCAATCAGGCGGATGTGGTGTATACGTATGAGAACGCCATGACTGTGGGGGATGCTTCTACCATTCAGAGCTACAACATTACCAATGTGTTGAGTGGTGTGGTCAGCATGAGCGGCAGTAGTCTGAACCTCGCTACGGCGCAGGGCGGCGTGCTGGAGCTGACCGGCGGTATTGACGGCAACGGTACGCTGAATCTGGCTGCTGGTTCTACTGTGGTGCTCGGCTCAGCCTCTGCCGGGCAGGCGGGTACTGCTCCCGTGTTCAGTGGTACGGTGGTAGCCGGTGCTGCGGTGGATTTGATTTTTGCCAACGCTTCCGTGGTTGCGGCGGATACGGTCATCAGCGGTACGGATTCTCTGGCTTTGGGCTTCGGTGGTACGGCGGTGCATTCGCTGGGCTCCATCACGGTGGCAGATGCCGCCGGTACAGGGTCCACCCTGAGCCTGAGCTTTGATTTTACGGAGTCTACGGCGCAGAATTATACCGCCCTTTCTCTCGGTAATCTTACAGCCGGTACTACTTCTGTTTCTTTGCAGCTCAATATGTTTGAAGATATTGAGGAGGGTGTGTACACTCTCTTGAGCGGGGATTCCCTGGCTTCCGACTTCACCTTGGCGGATGATTTTGGGGGGCGCTTATCTTTGTCTGCCTCCGGTGGCGAACTTATTTTGACTGTAGGGGCGGACACCCGCTTGTATTGGTCTGCCGACGGTGAGAGCCAAGAGTGGAGCGCCGGGGCTGCTAACTGGCAGCTCAAGGGCGATTCCGCCTGCGTGGGGTACAGTGCAGGGGCTTCCGTTGTGCTGGATGCCTCCGGCGTAGCCACGGGGAATAGCGCTACTGCCCGCGAGGTGCTGAGCTTGGGGGCTGACCAAAGTGTTTCCACCTTGGCCGTAAAAGATGCCGCATATGCCATTACAGGTGATTACTCCTTGAGTGGTAATAGCTTGGCTGTTGGGTTGGGTGGTGATTTGCTCTTGGATGCGGATGCTACGTTTACTCAAGGCACGCAGGTGAACAATGGCTCTCTGACGGTGGATTCCGCCACCTTGGAGGCGGATGTAACGCTGGAGAACGGTGCCGCCTTTACCTTGCAGAATGGTGCTTTCCTCACCGGTGGGGTCAATGTGGCGGATTCCTCTGCTGCTATCGACCAAGCCTCATACTCCGGTGCCGTTAACTTGGGCGAGAACGCCACGCTGAGCCTGCATCAGGCTTCCGTGAATGGTACGCTGAGCTCTCAGCATGGCAGCATTAACCTGAGCTCTGCCACGCTCACCGGTTCTTTAAGTGTGGCTCAGGGAGGCGAGGCGCTGTATATGGAATCACTTGATATATCAGGCGGTTCTGTGGTATCCTCTGCCGTGCTGAGTGCCGGTACTATAACGCTGACGGACGGCAGCTTGCAGTTGAATGCCGCGTGTGCGGTGGAGTCGCTCCGAGTTGCTGCGGGCAAGACGGTGACGCTGTGGAATGAAAGTGCTACCGCCGGTGCGGATAAACTCATCAGCAAGGTGGAGCTCGGCGACGGTGCCGTGCTGCAAACGAATGATCGCGCGGAAGTGGCAGCGGCAACACGCCTTGGTAGCGTGCAACTGAACGGCGCTTCTGCCACGCTGCAAGATGTGCACCACTCTGGTGCTATAGCGGTGGATTCCCTGCTGCTCGGGGAGGGCGTGGGTAGCGCTACGCTCACGCTGGCTAAGAATGCAGCCTCTACCAAGAGCACGATTTTTGAGCTCGGCGCTGCCGGGGTGGATGGCGGTAATTTTGCCGGCACTATTGAATTGCAGGAGCTTAATACGGGTAGCAAGCGTTCGGCTTTCATCATTCTCAACAATGCAGGCATTGCGGCGAATGCCGTTATTTCCTTGGCTGGCTCCGCTTCTGCGGACGCTCACATAGGCTTGGGTATCAAGACGGATGCCTCCATCGCCGGTTTGTCATCTGCTATGGATGATGGCTCGCAGGCAAAGCTGTTTTCCGGTACCGTCAATACGCAAACGGCATGGAACACGGGGGATACTGCTGCTCCGGCTACCGTGGGGGATGCCCTGCGCACTCTTACCATCAATACCGCTGCCGGTGAGTCTTACACTTTCTACGGTGAGGTGCTGGGTAATTTGAATCTGGTGAAATCCGGCGAGGGTACGCAGACTTTCAGCGGGAGTTCTGCCGGATTTAACGGTAATATTGCTGTGCAGGGCGGTGTGCTTGCCTTCGGTGAGAATGCTCTCAGCATGCTCTCCTCGGCATCTTCCGTGACGGTCGGTGCCGGTACTCTGGACATCAGCGCTATGGATTTCAGCACGCAGTCCATCACCGTTGCTACGGGGCAAACTTTCAGTTTCGGGGCAGACGCGCTGCTTGATTTGGGGGCATTGGCTGCAGATACTCAATACGGCGTGTTCACTGTAGACGGTGGCACTCTGGATGGCTGGGTCGGGTTGGATGTTCGCAACTTCATCATTGATGGTGAATCGCTGGGCGCTAAGGGGCGAGTAGAGCTGTCGCTCGGTATGGATGGCTCATTCTCTTATTCCATGGCGGACAATATTACCTTGTACTGGGATGGCGATGAGTCCGGTACGTGGAATTTCACCGATGCTGAGTGGGATGCCACCGCTGCTGATGGCAACCCTGCAAACAATGAAACATTCTGCACCGGTGACTCCGTGGTGTTCTCTACGGATGCCGTGGTAACGGTGGAGGATGGCATATCTGCCGGAGCCTTGCAGGTGGATTCCGGGGTGTCTCTTACCACGCTGGGCGGGGTGAGTGTCGGCTCTCTCTCCATGGGGGAGGGCGCGGTGTGGACGCTGGCGAGCGGCACGCAGCAGTCGTTGACGGAAAGTCTGTTGAAGGGTATCTCATCTGCCTCCCTGGTGGTAGAGCAGGGGGCAAGACTGACCGTAACGGACATGACTGCGCAGGACGGTAAGTATTCCTCCGTGCTGGATGCTGTTTCCGGCGCGGGTGATGTGGTGCTGAATTATGCCGTCTCCGGCAATGGCTCCGCTTTCGATTTCCGTGGGCTGAGCGGTACGGTGCAGGTGGACAGTGGTCGCGTGCTTATCAATGAATCTAAGTTCGATGCGGATTCTCAGCCGGTACTGAAGTTGATGTCGGAGAATAGTCAGCTGGTATTCAATGGACCCGGTACGGAGTTGCGCAGCAATGTGGTACTGGCGGCTTCCACCACTATTCATACGAACAGCGGTAAATCCGGCGTCATCTCCGGTGTCATCAGTGGTGAGGGCACTCTTACCAAGGCCGGTGCGGGTACTCTTACTTTTGCCTCTCAGAATACCTATACGGGTGCAACCTCTATTGCTGATGGTAAGATTATTCTGAACACTGGTTCGGATTATACTCTTCTCAATACTGTAAGCGGTGGCACGCTGGAGGTTGCCGCCGGTACAACCCTGAAGAGCAATGGTAAGAATATCTCCTCCAAGCTGGTGCTCAACGGTGGTGATGCGTTGATTATGGGTAACAATAATCAATCGCTCAAGGGCAATGTGGAGGTTCATGCCGGTAGCACGCTGTCTTTTGCCGGTACGGGGTCGGATATGTTGGATTACAACGCTTCCGGTAAGTCCATTACGGTGAATGGCGGTACGCTGGATTTCGGCTCCACTCGCCAAACTATGGGTAGTTGGGGGCTTACTCTGGCCAACGGTGCTCTCGTCAGCGGCAGTGGTGGCGTGTACAGCGCTGCGGGTGGGCAATATTCTGCCGCCATGGATTTCAATAAAGATGCTACAATCGCTGTTACCTCAGGGGATAATACTATTTCCGCCGTCACGCGCTTGCGCGGGGGCGACGCCCGTACGTTGACCTACGATGTGGCAGAGGACGCTTCTCTCCATGTAAGCGGTAAGATTATGGTGGATAGCGCCTCTCCTGCCGGTAAGATTGTGAAGACCGGTGCGGGTGAGCTGGATGTTTCCACGCAACTCTCAGTGAATAAGCTGGATGTTCAGGGTGGTGCGTTGGATCTCTACAACCAAACCGAGCCCATGAGCCTGGAAGAGCTTAAGGTGGCTGCGGGGGTGGAGGTGTCTGCCTACACGGGCGCTGTAGCAGAGGCTCAGTACGAGGCATTGATTGCCGTAAATACTCTTGCTCAGTTCGGTAAAGATGTGACGATTAATGCGGATTTCATGTTGACGAACGGTGCTTCGCTGAGCATGGATGGCTCTGTCCGGCTGGACAGTAACATCACGCTCATGGGTAATCACGCTCTTTCCGGTGAAGTGTTGACGCTGTTGCAGAACTCTACTCGCGGCGAAACAATCGTGCTATTCACCGGGGTGGATTCCCTCTTCCTCGGTACGGAGGAGATTGCAACGGATATTACGCTGCAAGATAGCATGCTTGCTTCTGGGTGCTTCTCTAACGTGTTGAATATAGATGATAGAGAATATTATCTGACCTACACGGGTGCAGGTACGGGTGAGGGCGTACTGGCTATTGCTATGATTCCGGAGCCTTCGTCCGCTACTCTTTCGCTGCTGGCTTTGACTGCTCTGGCTATGCGTCGCAGGCGTAAATAAGGCTTTTTTGCGCCTATTTCTGCTTTTCGGGGGCAAAATTGCGTTTTTCGCAGTTTTGCCCCCGTTTTTTGCTGTGTTTTCCTTCACTTTTTCTATGCGTTTTGTGCAATTTTGCCGAAAAATCGATTTTCTTCACAAAAAAAGTGCAAATTTTTAACATTGATTTTTCAATAAGTTAGAAAAAATCTGCAAAAATTCTGAAAAATTCTTCAAAAATGAGCTTGACGTGTCGTCTCGTTTCATGTATAATTCTCGGCACACCGACACGGTGAAGCTCGAAAGGCTGAGCGGCTCGAATGAGTCAGCAAGGCAAAGCCGAGCGAGGCAGTTTTTAATTTCACGGACTTTCCGTGGCATCAAGGCTGAGCTGAGAAGCTCGCCACCGGATACAACCTTCCGGGTGGGGTGCCGGAGAGGCTAAAGAGAGGGAAGGAAAAGGTCGTGACGCGTGCCGTGGCCTACGCCGAGATGAGGTTCTTC
>CAJGCY010000050.1 GCA_904501955.1 uncultured Akkermansia sp.
ATGCGCCCGCGGTAATACACATTTCAGTTCCCGTCTTCGCGTCTCGCTGTACTCGCTTGCTACGCCGTGGCTGGCGCCTGCGGCTCACGCGAACGTTCGTTGTCACTCACGCGAACGCTTGGGGCTTACGCCCCTACACGCGAACGCGCGCTGTCGCTCGCGCGAACGTTCGGCCTAACGGCCTCACGCGAGGAGCACCTAACGGTGCTCCAACTTCCGATTTATCGTGCGCGAAAGGAGCCTCACTGCATCTATCCCCAAGCGGCATTCTCCCTATACTCAGCTCGATGTCGCAGAATAATCATAGGCATTCAGCACTTTGCGCTTGCGGAACGGCGTCAAAAAATGGTAGTATGTGCGCATGAACACAGTTCGTGCAATGATGATGTGCGCGGTGCTTGCAACAGGCGCCGCCTTCGGTCAGGGCGTGCTACCGTTCGATAACGGCGGTGGTAGCGGCGGTGGATTCGGGTTCGGATTCTCTGCCGGCCCCCAAAAACAGGAAAATTTCTACACCGTAACGGCAAAAGCCAGCGTCTCTACATACCAGGCCGGGCAAAGCTTCTATATTGCCCTCAACGGCAAGGTGGCTGATACCTACCATGCCTACTGGCGCAATCCGGGCTCCGTGGGTGAATCCGTAACGGCCACATTGAAAGCGCCGGAGGGCTTCAAGGTAGAGGGGCCGTATTTTGAGCCGCCGCACCGCGTGACCGGTGATTTCAGCACGGGTTATTGTTACGAGAAGCTCACCGTTGTGTGGAAAGTGACCCCCGAGGCAAACGCCCCGCAGGAAGCGGAGTTCACCGCAGAAAGCGCTGCCCAGACTTGTAACGACATGGGCTGCAACCCCGCCGAAACACAAACCGCTACGGTTAAGCTGAGCGCGGGCGACGGCGCTAAAGCAGCAGATTGGGAGAATGAAGAAAGCCGCGTAGAGGTGCTGGGCGAAACACCCGCAACCGTAACGGCCACCCAAACGACACAGGCGGTGGAGCTCACGATTAAGGGTGTGGACAACATTCAGAACGCTTATTTCTTCTCTGAGGACAACTGTATTTCCCCGATTGCAGAGCAAACGCTGCAGAAAACGGCGAACGGTTACACACTCACCCTGCCCCGTAACGACAACTCCGACCCCCTGCACCCCGCCATCAATGAGGCACTGGTGGGCAAGGAGCTGGCAGAGCTCAAGGGCATCCTCACCTTCGACGGCAAGTTCACCACGGTCACCGTGACCTTCGGAGAAGCTGCAGCCGCTGCTGCTGCCCCTGCGGACGCAAAGGCGGAGGACCCCAACATGCCGTACTACATTTACGGTGGGCTGCTGGGGCTGCTCGCCATCACGGCACTGCTTACCTTCACCAACATTGCCGGTGCTGCTAAGCCGTACATCCTCATTCCCTTCTACGCCGGTTCCGCCTACGTGCTTACCATGTACATGGATATGCCGATGGCAGCCGCTCCGATGGGGCTTTTCATCACCCTGACCTGCTATTTGGCCGGTTTCTGGGCACTTTGCCACTGGTGCAACCGCAGCTCCACCGTCAAGGGCTGGATTTTGGGTGCTCTGGGTGGTATTTTGCTCATCAGCTCCTTTGTTTACACCGCCCTGCCGCGTGAGGAGAAGAAGGTGTGGCAGGAGTGGAGCCCCGAGCTCATGGCTCAGACCCTCAAGGAGGGCAAGCCCGTTTACGTGGACTTTACCGCCACTTGGTGCGCCACCTGCCAGATGAACAAGAAGGTGGCCTACACGGAGGAGGTACTCAAGAAGTTTGAGGACTCCAAGGTCGTGCTCATGAAGGCCGACAAGACCAACCCGAACGAGGCCATCGACGCCGAGATGCGCCGTCTTGGCCGTACGCAGGTGCCCGTGAACGTGCTTTACGTGCCCACCGATGCCACCAAGGACACCCCTGAGCAGGTGCGCTACGCCATCACCACCGAGCTCTTCGGCCCGGATTACCTCTCTGAGTTCATTGACAAGACCATGAACGATGTAGCCATGGAGACTCCGCAGGAGGACATGGGCTTCTGGAAGGTGGTAGCCTTCCTCTTCATCGGTGGTTTCATCCTGAACTTCATGCCCTGCGTGTTCCCCGTCATCGGTCTGAAGGTGATGAGCTTTGTGGAGATGGGCGGTGGCAGCCGCGCGAAGGTGCTCTTCCACTCTTTGGCATTCGTGCTGGGTATTCTGCTCAGCTTCTTGGCGCTGGCCGTTGTGCTGATGCTCTGCTTCCCTGCCGGTGAGCGCAGCTGGGCTGTATGGATGCAGAACCCGTGGGTGGTATACGGCATTGTGCTGTTGCTGCTCGTGCTGGGGCTGAGCATGTTCGGCCTCTTCGAAATCGGCGTAGGAGCCACGGGTGCCGGCCAGTCCCTGCAGAACAAGGAGGGTATGCTGGGTTCCTTCTTCCAGGGTGTGTTCATCACCATCGTTGCCACCCCCTGTAGCGCTCCCTTCCTCGGCTCCGCCATGCCGCTCGCACTGGCTCTGCCGGATATGCAGATGGTGCTTGCCTTCTGCTTCATGGGCTTGGGCTTGGCATTCCCCTACATCTTGCTCGGCGCATTCCCGAAGCTCATTGCCTTCCTGCCCCGCCCCGGCGCATGGATGGAGTCCCTCAAGAAGGCGCTTTCCTTCCTGCTCTTCGGCGCTGCGGCTTGGATTCTTTCCGTATACCTTGCCATGTACACCGGCACCCCGCTGCTGTACTGCTTCTTCGGTCTGATCCTGATTTGCTACGCCTGCTGGATTTACGGTAAGTGGTGCCCCATGTACATGAGCACGACGACTCGCGTACTCGGTCTACTGGCTGCCCTCATCACGCTTGCAGGCGGCGCAGTGCTCACCATCCCCGCGTTCGGTGAAGACACCCCTGCTGCACAAGCTGCCACCAAAGCTCAGGCGGAGGCTCCCGTAGCCACCCCTGCCAAGGCGGAAGAAACTCCCGCAGCAGTTGAAGAAGCGGCTGATGATGAGGAAGACGCCGACGAGGAGGAGGCTACCGAAGAAGAGGCTACTGACGAGGAAGAAGTAGCCGACGAGGAGACCACCACGGAGGAACCCACCACCACGGAGGAACCCACCACCACGGAGGAACCCACCACCACGGAGGAGCCCGCCACCACGGAGGATACCACCACCACCGAGGAGCCCACCACCACCGAGGAGCCCGCCACCACGGAGGAGCCTGCCACCACGGAGGAGCCTGCCACCACTGAGGAGACCACCACTGAGGAGACCACCACAGAGGAGACCGCCACTGAGGAGCCCGCAACCACGGAGGAAACCACCACCACCGAGGAGCCCGCCACCACGGAGGAGACCACCACCACGGAGGAGACCACCACCGAGGAGACAGCCACCACCGAGGAGACATCCACCACCGAGGAGCCCGCCACCACGGAGGAAACCACCACCACCGAGGAGACCACCACCACGGAGGAGACCGCCACCACGGAGGAGACCGCCACCGAGGAGCCTGCCACGGAGGAGCCCACCACCACGGAGGAGCCCGCCACCGAGGAGCCCACCACGGAGGAGCCGACAACGGTCGAAGCCTGATTTCCCCGACAGATATCTATTTGCACCCGGTTTTGCCCCCGCAAAACCGGTTTTTTCATCCCCTCATTCCGCTAATTTGGGAGCGACTCGCCCGATCAATCGGAAGACAGCCCCCCCAAGAAACGGACTTTGTGCAAATCGACGCCTCAAATTTTAATATAAAAACAAAAAAAGTTTGACTTATTAAACAAAATAACGTAATATAGAGACATGAAGAGCAACATACTACTCACACTCAAGTTGGTGGGGCTGCTGATGCTTAGCCCCTTGGCTCAGGCACAGGAAGCACAGGAGGCTGCGGTATTCCCGTATCAGCCGGGTAGTTTGCTGCTACCCTTCGGCGGAGGACGAAATGTCCGTATGACCGAAGAAGAGCGCATTGCTCTATATGAACACGCCAAGAAACACGCCGAAGAGGTAAAAGTCCGAGTGACACAGGGTATGGCGGACTATCTGGAGCAACATCTGGCGCTCATTGCGGAATACAAAGCGGAGCTTGAAACTAAGCGCGGAATCCGAGAAAAAAAAGTCATAGCCGATAAAATACAAAAAGAGTATGAGGATGCAATTACATTACTGCGGCGGCGTGAGCAAGACGGAGCAGCAGCCCCCGGCGAAGCGGATGAATTGGAGTTAGAATGGCTTCTTTATTGCGCCCGAATGAGGTCTTGCAAGTACACAGTCGAATTAGGCTTAGGTCAATACGCTGTTCAAGCAAAAGATTGCGCCAAACGCGTGCTGGAGGAGCGCACGAAGCGTTATCAGAGCGGTTTAGCCTCTTACGATGGTGTACTGATTGCCCAAATAGTGTACAGCGAAATCATCCTCAATAGGGAGCTTAGGAAAAAAGAGCCCATAACGGATGCAGAAGTGAAAAAAGCGCAGGAAGCAGCACAACAATTGCGCGAGCTCACGGAAAAGCGGATACAAGAAGGGTTCGCAGCCCCGGATGTTGCTACCCGCGCCAACATCATCATCGGCACACTCATGCTGGAGTACCGCATTGCGCAGCTCATTCGCCATGACAAAAAAGAAGCCGGACGCCTCGCCGAAGAAATCCGCAAACAGCTGCAAGCTTTCATCAACGAGCTGGGTGACGCACCCGAGCACGCAGCATTGAAGAGCTATCTTGAAATCCTCCTGCGTAATTTCAAGAGGTATCACAGTTAAGCACCATCTTCCGATTTATCGAACGAGGCTATTTTCTATAACAGGCAAAAAGGAAAACATGCACGAGACGTGGAGGGCGCGTTCCGGCATTGACAGCGGGGAGGTGGTGTGCTAGGATGTTGAGCGATGGAGACACTCTACATTCTGGATGGTATGGCGCTGATGTACCGCGCCTTTTATGCGTTCATCAACGCACCGATGCGCACGGCCGCAGGATTGAATACATCTGCCATGTTCGGATTCACGAACACGGTGCTCTCACTGATTGAAAAAGCGCAACCTACACACATCGTAGCGTGTTTGGATCCCTCCGGTCCCACCTTCCGCCACGAGCGCTATGCGGAGTACAAAGCCAACCGCCAGGCAACCCCGCAGGAGCTGAAGGACTCCATCCCGTGGATTATCGAAATCCTCAACGCCATGCAAATTCCGGTGGTGCGAGTGCCGGGCTACGAGGCGGATGACCTCATCGGCACCTTCACCCGCTTGGCAGAGGAGCGCGGAGGCATGCATGCCTACATGGTTTCCTTGGATAAGGACTTGGGGCAGCTGCTTTCCCCCAACTGCTCCTTCCACAAGCCCGGCAAAAAAGGCAGCGATTTTGAGGTAGTGCATGAGGCGGCATTCTTGGAAGAATGGGGCATCAGCGAGCCACGACAAATCATTGACATACTGGCATTGATGGGTGACGCCAGCGACAATATTCCCGGGGTGCCGGGTGTGGGCGCGGTAACGGCGCGCAAGCTCATCACCCAGTTCGGCAGCGTGGAGAACATGCTCCTGCACACGGACCAAATCAAGGGCAAGATGCGTGAGAAAGTGGAGACGAACGCGGACAATGCCAAGTTATCGTACGAGCTGGCCACCATTCGCCGCGATGCGCCCCTGCCCATCGGCATAGCAGACTGCACTCGCGTGGGCTTCAACATCCCCGCGCTGCGTGAGCTCTTTGCCAAGCTGGAGTTCAAGGGTTTGGACAAACGCATAGGTGCCACCCCGGAGGCAGACCTCTTCACCCCTGCCCCCGCAGCGGGCGCAGAATCCACCGGCGGGGACCTCTTCCAACCGGACCTTTTCGCCACCCCGACCTTGCAGGACATCAACAGCACGGAGCACAGCTACAAGCTCATCCGCACCGAACAAGAGGTGGCAGAGCTGGCTGCAGCGCTGAAGGGTGCCTCCCGCTGGGCATTCGACACGGAAACAACGGGGCTAGACCCATTGCAGGATAAGCTGCTGGGCATCTCCTTCTGCATACGCGAGCATGAGGCATACTACATGCCCGTGGGTGAGGCGGGAGTACCGGCCGCCATCCGCGAAGTTTTTGCCGGAAGTGCGGAAAAAGTAGGGCTGAATGCCAAGTTCGACCTCCAGGTGTTGCGCACGGCAGGAGTAAGCGTGCAAGGACCGTTCTTTGACGTCATGCTGGCGCACAGTGCCCTGCACCCCGAGCTGCGCCACAACATGGATGACATGGCGGAAGCCCTGCTGAGCTACAAAACGGTGCGGCTTGAAGACATAGCGGGCAAAGACTACAACACGGCAGCCGTACCCGTGGAGCAAATGGCTGATTACGCTGCGGAGGATGCCGACATCACCCTGCAACTAACCAATGTACTCGCACCCAAGCTGGAAGAAGCCAAACAAACAGCCCTGATGCGCGACATTGAGTTCCCCCTCATGCCGGTACTGGCGGATATAGAGGCGGAAGGCATGCGCGTGGAGCCGGAGTTGCTGCACACGGCTTCCGCAGAGATCAGTGAGCAGATAGAGGCCGTGCGTCAGCGCATCGACAGCATCGTGGGGCGCCCCATCAACCTCAATTCCCCCAAGCAGCTGGGAGACCTGCTCTTCGGTGAGATGAAACTGCTCGAAAAGCCGAAAAAGACCCGCACGGGACAATACGTCACGGATGAAGAAACCCTGCGCAAATTGGCCCACAGCTTCCCGCTGGTGCAGGACATCCTCGAATACCGCGAACTCAGCAAGCTGAAAGGCACCTATCTGGATGCCCTGCCTCGCTACATTTCCCCGGTGGATGGTCGTATTCACTCCTCGCTGCAGCAAATGGTAACCGCCACCGGGCGCCTTGCCTCCCAGAACCCGAACTTGCAGAACATCCCCGTGCGTTCGGAGGCCGGCAAGCTCATCCGCAAGGCATTCATTGCCCGCAGTGAGGAATACAGCATCCTCTCCGCGGACTACTCACAGGTGGAGCTGCGACTCATGGCTGCACTCTCTGCGGATCCGTCCATGATTTCCGCCTTCGTGGAGGGGCGCGATATTCATGCGGAAACGGCGGCGCGCATCTACGGCGTAGCGCGCGAGGAAGTCACCTCCGCCATGCGCCGCGCAGCCAAGACGGTGAACTTCGGCATCATCTACGGCATATCCGCCTTCGGGCTGTCGCAGCGCTTGGATTGCCCGCGCGGTGAAGCTGCAGCACTGATTGACAGCTACTTCACCCAATTCCCCGGGGTGAAGCAGTGCATGGATAAGCTGGTGGAAGATGCCCGCAGCAAGGGCTATGCTGAAACACTGTGTGGGCGCCGCCGCTACCTGCCGGACCTGAACAGCAGCAACTTCAACCTACGCGCTGCGGCAGAGCGCACCGCCATCAACACCCCCATACAGGGCAGCGCGGCGGATATGATAAAAATCGCCATGGTGCGCGTGCACAAGCTCTTACAGGGGCGCCGCAGCCGCCTCATCATGCAGATACATGACGAATTGCTCATCGACCTGCACCGCGACGAACACGAGCTCATCCCCGCCATCATCGAGACCATGCAGCAGGCACTCCCGCTGCCGCACGGCGTACCGCTGGAGGTAGAGGCAAACGCCGCCCCCAACTGGCTGGAGGCTCACTGATACACCTTTCAACATTAACACCATCTCAACATGCAAACTCTCGTAGGATTAGGTTACGACATACACCGTTTTTCAGAGGAGCCCCGCCCCCTGTGGCTCGGCGGTGTCAAAGTGCACGAAACCAAAGGCTTAGCCGGGCACAGCGATGCAGATGTGCTTTGCCACGCACTGGCGGATGCGATATTGGGAGCCATCGGTGAGCCGGATATCGGCTACTGGTTCCCCCCGGGTGATGACAGCTGCAAAAACATCTGCTCCCTGCGCATAGTGGAAAAAGCGGTAGAACTCCTGCATGCCCAAGGCGGCAAAATGGTCAACGCGGACTGCGCCCTCATTGCTGAAGCCCCGAAAATCATGCCCTTTGTGGCACAAATGAAAGAGACGCTCGCGCCCATCCTCGGGGTATCCCCCAAGCGCGTGGGTGTGAAAGCCACCACCAACGAAAAGCTGGGCGCGCTCGGCCGCCGCGAGGGCATGGCTGCCTTCGCCACCGTTTCCATTCAATTACCGGAGGAATAACACTATGGACACAAATCTTGAACTCATGGCATTCGCTGCCGTCAGCAACCTTGCAGCAGCAGGGCTCACCGTTGCCACGGCGGAGAGCTGCACGGGCGGTCTCATCGCCGCAGCCATTACCGGCGTGCCCGGCGCCTCTGCCGTACTCCGCTACGGCTGGGTAACGTATTGTAACGAAGCAAAAGAGCGCGAGCTGGGTGTGCCGCCCGCAGTACTGGAGGAGCACACCGCCGTCTCGGAGCCCGTGGTAGCAGCCATGGCTCAGGGTGCCATGCGCCAATCCGGCGCAGATGTAGCCGTAGCCGTATCCGGAAACGCCGGTCCCACGGCAGCGGAGGGAGAGCCGCCCGTCGGCACGGTGTGCATAGCGCTCGCCCGCCGCGGAGCCCCGCGCCCCGTCCACACCGAAACATTGCAACTGGCCGGCCTGCCCCGCAACGAAATCCGCAATCGCGTGGCCACCAAGGTGCTGCACATGCTGGCCTCCCTCTGAGCGCCATCGTAAGCCGAATGTTTGCCGCCGGTGAGCCACGCAAGGCCCACCGGCGGTTCACGTTAATAAGGGGGGCTACCCCCTCATGTTTGCAGGGGTGTCAGAAATCCAAGCGGTAGCCCAACACACCGTTGACAGAGTTTTGATTTTCAAAGAACTCCGCAGAGCAATCCATAATAATGGAGCCGAGGTCACCCCCCAAGGGCACGGAGAAACCGACACCCAGCTCGATGCCGAAAGCCCCCGGCTCCGCTCCGTGCACCGTCACACTGTTGCCCACACCGGGCAGCGCAACGTTCGCCTTACCTTCTTGGCGCCCGGCAATGGCTTTACCGAGCAAGCGCGTTTCCATCACCGCAGGACGGTTGATGAGATTCTCACCCACAATGGCTTGCATACGCGCACCCAAGCCGAAAATGACGTTATTCGACTCCTGGTCAGCGACACGCAGCGCGGCGTCCGAACCGTGTTCCGTAAAGCCATCCACCGAGCTGTGAATGTAGCTGACATTGAACACCGGCTGCCACCAAGCGCCCTCCCAAGAGCCCTCGGTAATGCGGTATGTGCGGGCGACTTCATACATAAGCCCCATGCCCAAGCCATCCGTGCTGCCATGGGTGGTATAGCCACCACCGGGCAACGCCACGCGGCGGTCCAGACTCATATCCGCAAAGCCCAAAGTACCGATAAGCATGTGGCTCCAACAGCCGTCATCCATGCGAGTGAAGAGAGAGGCATAGTAGGCATCCAAATCACCGGAAGCATTACTGCCGTATCCCTTTGAAGAAAAACGCCCTGCCATCCCCGTAAAAGCGGCACCCATGGTCAAATCCTCATCCGATTGATAGGTAACACCGGCCGTACCACCCACGCTGTTAAGCTTGTAACCGGGAGCGGCATTATCACCGCGACGATTTTGATAGTCAATTTCCGCATTGGCCCACATGGTGTATTGCGGCTGCTGCACCGGGCAGCATTTATCCTCCGGAGCGAGGCACGGAATACCGCCGTTCATCACCGTCATGCGGTTGCGGATGGAATTGAGCTGGCGCCCCATTTGGTCACGCCACGCCATATTGAGATTTGCCACGGCTGCACCTGCAACGGAGGCAGCAAGGGCATCCGCCTTGCGGGATTGCCCTTCAGCGATGTAGGCATCCAGCGCATTCAGCGCGGAGGCCAAGTCCGCATCGCGCTCCGGGCTGGCTTGGGGGTCAAGCAAATCGAAAGCGTAGTCCAGCAAAGCTCCACCGGCACGACCGTTGGCCGTATGAGCATGGCGCTCGTAATAATTCGTATTCGTCGTTTCCAGATTCAGCACCAGTCCTTGCTGCGTTTGTGTCAGGGTGGTGGTAAAGCCCTCATTCAGGAAGCGAGCCATCGTATCAGAACTGAGCGTATAAGTGGTTGAGCCCAAATTCTCTGAAGCTACCAACACATAATCACCAGAGCCACGCACCACGTGAGTGACATCAACAGCCATATTCTCCCCTGCGAAGCCGGAGAGGCTGTTTGTAGTGACAAGGGGCGCACTTTTACTGATGTTGCCGCCGAGCCTAAGGCTATCCGCCTTCAAGACGGAAAAAGCAGCGGCATTTCCCAATTCGAGTTGCGCCACCTCCACAGTTCCGCCCGCCGTTACAGCATTTTGCACCTGCAACATGACATTACCGCCGACGGAACCGGCATTACTCAAGGTACCCACGGCGGAATCCGCCCCCAAGGTAAGCGCTGCACCCTCAGCCAGCAGCAGGGAGCCCTCCGCCTGTACGCCTTCGGTCAGCTGAATCACGGCTGCCTCCGCCAATGACAACGAGGCGGAATCCGCGACAGCGCTCACACCGGCATAGGTGGCGCTGCCGCCTAATACCAATTCACCCTCAGCTACGGCTAAAAGCGGGCCTCCGGTGGTACCTTCTGTGGCATCCAAACGCAGCGAATACGAGCCGGTTTTGGTAATAAGACCGGCATTACCACCGGCAAAACTACCGCTGATGCGGCTATCCGCCGTCGTCTGAAACACATACGGGGCATTCACCGTTACGGAACCGGCCTCCAAGTCACCACCGACTTGGACATTTTGCTCAGCGCCGGAACTCAGCGCGGAGAAAGCCACATTATCACCGGAGAGGAAAGAGGCAGCCGTTTCACCACTCAGCCATGGGGTATGCGAGGCTGAGGTATCCCAAACACTATCGTTTGAGCTGCCATTCCAAGTCAAATCATCAGCTTGCACCGACAGAGAGCAAGCCACAGCAACACCTGCCATATACCGCTGCAGGAAGCGAGGAAATCGAGGTTTCATGCATGCACTGACACGGGTAAAGCGCGCAGCGTGCAATATATGGTAGCATTATTAGGGTGTTATGCGCAAAAATTGCCGGGCATACACTCAGAGCTTGGCATTTAACTGCATAAACAGTAATTGCAGGCGCACCAAATCCTCATAGACATCCAGCACGGAGCGAGGCACCCAAGCCGTGGTTGCGGAAATGTTTCTCAGGATAGCCATAAAGTCATCCGCCATGGGGGAAGCCGTGTCCAGTAGTTTGGGGAGCTCGGCAGCAGCGGTTGTAAGTGCCTGCTGTGAGCACTTAATGGTACGGGTACCGGCAGTGGCCAAATTATCGAAGCGGAATGACAAGCCCATGAAGAAGGCGTTGTGCAGGGAAAAGGGAGCCGTGGCCACCCCCTCCATATCGTGAATGATGCAATTGCGAGCCAAGCAAAGCATGAACTCGCAGAGCTCCGCAGCGGAGAGACGAGTCTCCGCTGCGATGAGCTCCTCCAAGGGATTACCCTTGATTCTCTCACGCACCAAGTGCCAGGTGTTTTCCGCAAAGATGAGCTCCAGAGTCGTTGCCACGAACTTGCCACCCATGCGGGTTTGGGCTCGGGCACGCTCCAAAAAGAGCTCTACCTTGGCGGAATCCGCCATACACTCAGCACGCAGACTTTCCACGGCGACCTCCCGGCGCATAACCTGCTGCGTGGCAGCGTAGACAATGGAGTCCGACGTCTCACGCAGCACCGCCGTCAGCATATAACGGTTGTTAATGAGACGCGGCAGGCTATATACCGAGTTGCGTACCATGGTTTTCAGTATTTAAGATTAACGAGCAACCCCGTACACGCGGATAACGGGCATGAACTCAACGGCGTTTGCCCAAGCCGTGCCGGGAATCGTAAGCTCCAGCACGCCATCCTTCAGCTCAGCGGGGATGGCCGTATCAGGCTGCCCCAGCACCTCCACCTTGGGCGCACTGCCATCCGCCGGCAGGTTCAGGCCTGCTACGGGCACGCTGAGCTGCACCTCCGTCTCAAAGGTAACCCCGAGAGAGGGTGCAAATACATTCAGGTCAGCCCCGGTGCGGCTGCACATCCAGCCATCCGGCAGGTGCACGGCATACATGGGCTCGCTCTCGTAAATGGCAGTACCGTTTGCAGCCATCCACTCACCCACCTTGGTGAACACCTTCACCACCGGGCGGGGAATGGAGCCATCCGCCTTCGGGTTGATGTTGAGCAGCAGGTTGCCACCCTTGGCGGAGCACTCCTGCAACTGGCGAATCACCTGAGCAGGAGACTTGTAGCGGATATCGTAGCGGTTGTAGCCCCACTTGTCACCCACCGTCATGCAGGACTCCCAGTCGATGCCGGGGTAGCCCTTCTCGGGGATGCGCTTCTCGGGCGTGGTATAGTCACCGCAGCGGAGGTCAAGCTGCACGCCATCGCGGGAGGTATCGAAGCCGGAGAATGCATACAAACGGTTATTCATAATAACCCCGGGGTTGATGGAGCGGCACATGTCCATGAGAGCAGGAGCTTTCCAACCGCGCTCACCGGAGGCAGCGCCCTGTGAGTAATCCCACCACATGATGTCAATCTGACCGTACTTGGTCATCAGCTCACGCACCTGAGTGTGCAGGTAGTTCTGGTAGGTCTCGTGGTCACGCGGAATACCGCGGTCTTTGAGCATCTTGGCCTGATTCACCGGGTAGCAGAGGTCCGGGCAAATGGTGTTATCGTATGCCGGGTGGTGCCAGTCAATCACGCTGTGGTACAAGCCCACGCGCATGCCGTGCTTGCGTGCGGAATCCGTGAATTCCTTCACCAAGTCACGCCCGTGGTGCTTCACGGAGGTGTAATCCGAGGTGGGGGTATCAAACAGTGCGAAACCATCATGGTGCTTAGAGGTAAGCACCATGTACTTGCAGCCGGCTTTCTCGGCAAGTGCAGCCCAAGCCTCCGTACAACCTTCCGCGGGCTTGAAAAGGGGTAATGCCTCCGCTGCATAAGTCTCCGTATCCAGCCCGAGGTTGGTCTGAATCCACTCAGAGCCACCCTGCACCCCCTTGAACTCACCGGCAAGACCGGAATAAAGACCATAGTGAATGAACATGCCGAACTTCGCCTTGCGCCACCACTCCATACGGGCGTTGCGCTCAGTATCATTCTCCGTGATGGCGGCGTGATCCGCATCACCGGCTACGGGCAAAACCTGCTGGCCATAGGCAGACAGCGCGAACGCTGCAGCCAATGCTAATGTAAGAGTTTTGATTTTCATTGCGTATATGCTACCAAAATATCCCCCATATGACAAGCAAGAAAGTAGGATTTCCGGCCGAAGAAGCGCGAATTTCGACATGCGGGGCATGATTACGCGCTCTATAATTGACTTTCCGAGCCTGTGTGATAGAATGGAAAACATGAAAGTTGAGCCCCCGAGCAAACAACGTGAACCGAAATACCCCACAGTGATGAAAGTGGCTGCAGTGGCAGCATGCACGGCTGTGGCGGTATTATCCGCCTCCTGCAGCCAGCAAAGGCAGCAGGTAGAGGATGTAACTCTGCCCGGTTGGGTCGTAACGGACAGCGACAAATAATATACACCATGGCAGATTCTCTTTACACCCGCATGGCGGACGCGCCAAGCAGTAATTTCGACCTCTCACTCAGACCGCCGGCATTCAGCGAATTCTGCGGGCAGGAAAAGGTGAAAGAGCGACTCATGCTCATGGTGGAGGCTGCCCGCATGCGTGGCGATGTGCTGGACCACGTGCTGCTGAGCGGGCCGCCCGGACTCGGCAAAACAACGCTGGCCAACATCATCGCCAATGCCGTGGGGCACAGACTGCACACCACATCCGGCCCGCAAATCGAAAAAGCGGGCGATTTGGCCGGTATTCTCACCAATGTGGAAAAGGGAGACGTGCTCTTTATTGATGAGATACACCGCCTGCACCCCGCCATCGAGGAGTACCTGTACCCCGCCATGGAGGATTTCCGCCTGGATATCATCATTGACCAAGGCCCGAATGCGCGCAGCATACAGCTGAACCTGCCCAAGTTCACCCTCGTGGGCGCAACGACACGCGCCGGCATGCTCACCGGTCCGCTGCGCTCGCGCTTCGGCTTGGTGAACCGCTTGGATTACTATTCCGCGGAGGAATTATGCGCCATTCTGCACCGCTCCGCCGGTTTGCTGGAAATTGACTTGCAACCGGGAGGCGCTCTTGCCATTGCCCGCCGCTCCCGCGGTACCCCCCGTGTGGCCAATGCCCTGCTGCGCTGGGTGCGAGACTTCGCACAGGTGAAGCACGATGGCCGCATCACCGACACCGTGGCTCATGCAGCACTGAGCATGATTGATATTGATGAAGACGGTCTGGATGAGATGGACACCCGCCTGCTGGAAACCATGATATACAAGTTCGGGGGTGGCCCCGTGGGCTTGTCCTCACTGGCAGTAGCCGTGGGGGAAGATGAGTCCACCATCGAAGACGTGCACGAGCCATTCCTCATCATGCAGGGTTACATCAAACGCACGCCGCGCGGACGTGAAGCCATGCCTGCCGCTTACAAAAAGATAGGTACCCTGCCCGCCGGCGGACAAGCGGAACTGAACCTTTAACACTTACACATACGATTATGAAGAAGCTTATTTTTTCCCTATTTGCAGGCTGCTCACTACTGTTGGGCGGTTGCTACCAATTACAGATGCAACGCCAAGCCCGCACCTCCAACGTCGTGGTGCTCGACATCGGTCACTACTACCACCCGGAGAGGGGCGGCCAAGGTGCGCGCACACCGGATGCAAAGTACGGCTCCATTGAGGAAACGGAGTTCTGGTACAAATACGCCATCTACGTCAAGCAAGAAATTGAAGCCGCCGGCTACCAATGCATCATCTGCAACCGTGGCGCCACACCCAATAACGCTCGATTGGCAGCAGCTGCCAAGCGCGCAGGCGTGCACCAAATCAACTCCGAAGTCGTAACCGGCGTTTACCGCTCCTCCCACCACCCGGACCGCATGGCGGTGGGCATGCGCAGCGCGGACTACGCGCTGGACCAAAAACCGGCCGCCGTCATCTTCCTGCACCACAACAGCAATTCGGAAACTTGGCTCGTCTGCAACAAAAGCGCTTTCTACTGCAATGAGGAAGGACTCGGGCTGGCTCGCACCATGGCCAATGTCATGAACACGGATATCATGAACGTCAGCATGCCCAATAACGGCGTACCCTGTGGCATCGTGCTGCGTAATGACGGGCGCAAGGGCGGCGGTGACTGGCTGAACACCTGCGATGACTCATACGTACCGGCCGTCATCACCGAGGTTGCGTACCTCTCCAACCCGGAGCACGCCAAGTACCTCTCCAAGCATGAAAACGCCGTCAAATTCGCACGCACAATCGGTAAGGGCGTAGCCACGTACCTGAAAAAGCGGTAATTCACGACACGTGTTGTTCTGATTTTGTTTGCGAACCGAAGGGGCAAGCTCCTTCGGTTCGCAAATTTCCTATATCAGGGGAGGCGGAGCTTCTGATTAGTCCATACTGCACGATAAATCGGAAGTTGAAGGGGAAATTGCGAGCGCAAGCGAGCCTAATTCTGAGCCCCGAGAAGCGGGGCGAAAGTACAATAGCCCAAGGCAAGCCGCGTAGCGGCGCAGCCTTGGGTATGGTGAAAAAATGAAATTGAGCCCGGAGCGACGGAGCGTCAGCGACGCAGCGTAGGCCGACAGATAAGGGCGAGGACCGGAGCGAAGCGACGCTCCGAGC
>CAJGCY010000051.1 GCA_904501955.1 uncultured Akkermansia sp.
TGTCGGCCTACGCTGCGTCGCTTCGCTCCGTCGCTCCGGGCTCAATTTTCTTTTTTACGCTACCCCGGGGTTCCGCGGCTTCGCCGCTCCACCGCCGGGCTATTTTATAGCGCCCCTCCGGGGCTCAAATCTAGGCTCGCTAACGCTCGCAAAATTCCCCCATCATCCCCCCTTCAACTTCCGATTTATCGAGCCGCGCGCGGGGGGATATTCAGCGACGGCGGCGGCGCAGCATGAGCAGTGACAGCGCAAGCATGCTGAGGGTTGCCGTGGTCGGCTCCGGAACAACATACACATAGACCGCTCCGTCTCTGTGCTCGACATAGGTGGTTTCACCTTCATACCCCGCCACGGTAAAGTGGAATGAGTCCGAGGCGAAGAAGGATTCCACCCCATCGAAGAGAATAAACTCCTTACGCCCGTTCACTCCGAGAGTGTAGGCGAGATCCGTTTGCAGGAGCAGTTCACCCACGCCCTCAAAACCGAGGTGATTATCATCCCCCAGCAGCGTGATGTAGGCGCCCTCCTGCACATAGGTGGTGCTGCCTTCAAAATAAACCCCGGAAGCGGAGATTTCAGCAGTGAGCACATCCTCCAAGTGCAGAGCAGCGACTTGCTCCAATTCATTCGAGCCCACATGGAGCGTGGAGCCATCACTCATCAACAATGAGGCAAGCGCCTCGGTGCCGGACTCCACCGCAAAGTGGGTCCCTGCCGCGAGCTGAAGCTCGGCGCCTTGCGCAAATGCTACCGAGCCATCGAACTGCATGGACGCCCCCTCCGCCAGCGCTCGCAGGGCTCCGCTCACTTGGCAAGCCCCTGTTTGCCCGGTGGCTTGCGTATGAAGGGTCACAGCGGCTTGGCGGGCATCCACCACCAGCTCACC
This sequence comes from uncultured Akkermansia sp., assembly GCA_904501955.1. Lineage (GTDB taxonomy): Bacteria > Verrucomicrobiota > Verrucomicrobiia > Verrucomicrobiales > Akkermansiaceae > Akkermansia. The sequence goes on from CAJGCY010000051.1 coordinate 887, forward strand.
CCGGTATTGCCCCGGCAGGGTAAGGGCGATAGAGCCGTTTTCAGCCGAGAAACTGAGCTTACCCTCGCCGCTGAGGGCAACAGCCTGCTCTGCCTGATAGCTGCCGTGCACGGAGAGAGCCGCGCCTGCTTGCACCTCAAGGTCGGCTTGCAGGGGGGCATCTTCCTCCGTGAACCGGAGCTCCACCTTCGCCTCGTTCCCCACGACCAGGTTAGTTCCCTCCGCCGTGGTGAGCTTGCCCTCACCCAGCGCGTGGTCGGCATGCAGGCAGAGGGTGCCCTCTTGCAGATCCACTCCGCCCGTAAAGTCATTCTCCGTTGCCAGCACAAGCGCGCCGGAGCCTTTTTTCACGATGGAGGTATAACCCGTGAGGGAGCCTTCGCCGCTGAAGGTGTAGTCGCGTGTGGCATCTACCACCACGGAGGCAGGCGCCACATCCGTGCTGAGCACCACGGCTGCCGGGTCAGTGCACGCATCCGTAAACCACACATTGTCGCCATTGATGAAGTGGATGGCACGCTGCCCACCGACGGGCACCCAGTTGGCATCCTCCATATTCCAGAGGTCTGAGCCGGAGGAGTTCATCCATACCACATCCGGCTTGGTGTGAGCATACACCAAATGCTCCATGTCGCCATCATCTATCCAGTAGACATTCTCTTCCGGCAGCGCAAATACATAGCCGCGGTTTCCTACGGGCTGCACCCCTTGCTCTAATGATAACAACACATACACACCGGACGCCAGATAATCCAGGTTCTCAGCATTCAGCGTAACCCGGCTTTGTCCACAGTACAAACCGCACTGCACGCTGACCGCCTGAAGTGCTGCTACCTCATGCGCCGTGCTTAACGAGGTCATCAAATGCGAGGCTTCCGGGCTGAAGTTCAGTTCATTGTTCGACCCGGTCAGCGTGATGTCTTTGCTGACGACCGTGTGCCCCGAAATGTAAAGATAAGCTCGCCCGTCCAAGTTCAGATTGCCGGTGAGGGTATTGTTTCCCGCAAGTGTCAAGTCCGTGTAATCGGTGAGGATAAAATCCGTGGCGGAGATTTCAGCGTTTTCGACAAATAAGCGAGATTGAGTGAAACTGGAGGTGGAGGCTGAAGATAAACGGCTGTCGCGCAGCTCAAGACTACCTTGGGTGAAGGTGATGGTTGCATCCGTACGTAACTGAGCGTTGCCGGTGATGCTGACTTCCGCGTGAGAAGTGAACGAATTGACAATGCTGAAGGAGCTGCCTTTTTCTAACTGCAGGCGCCCATTGTACAGAGTAAGAGAGGCTTCATAGAGCTTGGAGGTGCTCTTCTCACCGGTGAAGATAATGGTGCCGGTTTGAGGATTGCTGTACGCGTTCGTATTAAGCTCAACTGCTACATTTCTCGAAGAAGAAACTTGATGCTCCATGAATATACCGCAGTTATCAAAGGTAATGGACTTACCCTCCGCGGCGGAAAGCGTCAATATCGGGTATGCTATATTCTCATTCTGAGCATAATAAGTGGAAACCAAGTGAATGGCATGGCCATCTTCTCGGAACAGCACGTTGCCGTAGTTATTGGCTATCTTAACAGAGCCCTGAGAATAAATAGAACGGCCGGCTGCAGCGCTGTTATTACGGAAGATGACATCACCCAGCTGATATTCTATCACAATCTCGGATGCACTGCCGAAAGCCGCTATTGCACCGCCCCATTCTTTCGCCACATTGTTCTCAAACAAAAGCTGCCCGCTGCCTTCCGTAAACTGCAGCGTAGCTCCATTTTGCAGAGCAATGGCACCACCGCTACCGCCGGATTCATTGCCTTTGAATGTAACGCCTCCTTTATTGTTCTCCAGTTTAACACTGGTTTGTTCACCGGCGTATAGGGCACCCCCGTTGCCGGCGGCTGTATTGTCAGTGAACGTAATGCCACCAGAGTTGCCATAAAAACCAACGTTCATATTGGCATCGGCATAGATGGCGCCACCGTCGCCACCGGATTCATTATTCTTGAACGTAACGCCCCCTTTGTTATCCCTAAACCAAACAACGCAAAGCTCCACGTCGGCATCTTTTCCGGCATAGATAGCACCACCCATAGCACCGGAGCCCTCCGCACGATTTCCGTCAAAGGTTATACCGGATTGATTATCCTGCAGCTGCAAATCAAAACCGGAGTCGCTTGATCTCATGTAAATAGCACCACCGGCGCACACTTGCGCAGCCTTCGAGCCCTCTGCTTTTGTTGCAACATTGCCGATAAACTCAAGTGCGCCTTGGGTGTTGTACAGCAGCGCGGCACCTGACAGAGCCGCACCGTATACGGCCGTATTATTCTTAAATAAAATACTGTTATTCTCACCAAAATAGGCTTGTTTAAGCACATGAACAGCACCAGCACCCTCAGAACAGCAATTGTTCTCAAAGGTGATATGAGCGGTATTGTTGTTAAAATATGCGAGAGTTGATAGAATGGCTGAGCCGCTCTGCGCCGAGCTGTTGTTGAGGAAGGAGATATCCCCATGATTATTCTCAAAAAAAACTTCTCCGCCGGCTTGGGCATAATTGTCATAATGCGCCACAATTGCCCCGGCACCCTCGGTGCTGATATTGCCCGCAAAAGTGATATCTCCGCTATTATTCAAGAAAGACAGGCTGCAAGCATGAATGGCAGAGCCATTATCCACCGAGCTATTATTGATGAACGTGATGTCACCGGAGTTGTCGCTGAAGTCCAGAATCGTTGAGGCCAGGGCACCGCCGATACTGTTGGAGCTATTGCCATCAAATGTAATGCTCCCTTGGTTTTCATAGAAAGAAGAATTGGGTGAGGAAATGGCACCGCCGCCTCGCTCAGAGGAGGTCGAAAGATTAGAGTTGAATGAGATATTCCCCCTGTTGTTCTGAACAAGAAGCGCAATACTATCCACGTCTGAAGAAGCACAATGGATAGCGCTACCTAACTCCGATTCATTATAACGGAACACAAAGTCAGCACCGTTGTTTGCAATCGTTACCTTGCCGTAACTGAAAATAGCAGCGGCTGACTTTAGGTTTGTATTGCTATCAAAGATGACCGAGCCTTGCTCCGAGCCGGAAATAGCAAAATCACTCAGGGAATAAATAGCGCTTCCCTCATTCTGCATGAACAACAAATGCAGATTCTTAGCACCAATGGTCAGCCCGGATTTTTCGTTTACATAGATACCGGACCCGCCGGTGTTATAAGCCGTGCTGGTTACCTTATTATTCCTGAACTCCATGACGATTTTATCACCGCTCCACTCATGTGAACCGGTGACATAAATACCACCGCCTTTCTGTGCCGAGTTGTATTGAAAATCCAGCTGATAAGCGTTCAGTTCAGCTCCTTCCTCCAGATAAATAGCCCCACCGCGCGTTGCTTCATTGCCACTGAACGCTATGTAGTTCCCATTAGTGGCAGGAGCCTCAATCGTGCTGCCCTTACCGGCGTAAATAGCACCGCCATCCGTAGCTTTATTGTTCACAAAGGCGATGCCATCCATGACATCAACGGAGAGTTTGCTGCTACCCTCCATAAAAATGGCGCCACCGCGTCCGTTATTGATATAATTATCGGAGAAAAAGGCACTGAATTCACCATCACGGCGCCCGGCACGATCGGGGAGCTCCCAAGTAAATTCGGAAGCTCCGTTATTTTTCAGCACCAGAGAAGAACCGTCACGCATCATCACAGCGCCACCGTCTCCTTTCACTCGGTAGCCGGATATGTCGACATAATTGTCCGAGAAAATGACAGCTCCGGCGTTACCGCTGAATTCCGCCTTAGCGCCTTTGTCCAAATACAGCGCACCGCCATAGGCAAAAGCATCTGCATCCGAATTAGAATCCTGGTATTGGAAATGGATGTAGTTCCCACTGAACTCCACCTTTTCATTCTTCGTTATCGACAAGATAGAGCCGGAATCCACATAGACAGCACCGCCATGCACATCTACATGATTATCATCTATTTGCGCCGTAGACAGATAATTTACATCAATATAATTACCGCTGAACACCACATCACAATCATTGTCCGTGATGCTCAAGAGGGCATTCTTATCGGAATCGGAATCGGTGAAACCAAGGCTCACGGCACCACCGTAAGCATACATATCTTTGTTCAATTTCGAACCATCATCATGTTGAATGATAATGCGGTTCTCCGTAAAAGATATCGACGCATCGATGCCGGCAGCCTCATCCCTGTGCTGCCCGCTGATTTCCAGCTCGGAACCGATATTCATGAACAAGGCCGCACCGCAACCAACAGTCGCCATTTGCAACTCATTCCCGCTGAATTGAAGCGCACCGGCATTATTGCTGAATACCGATGTAGCGCCGCCCAGAGTAACGGCTGCACCGTAGCCGGCGCCCTCCGCACCATCTTGGAAATGCTGCCGGACGTAGTTATCGGAGAAGATGATAGACCCTCCATTGTCGGAAAAAGTGGCGGATGAAACCAAAAACGCAGCACCTTCCATTTCTATCCAACGCGGCCAGTCTATGACAGTTGTCAGCTTATCATAAACCCCAATGCCGGAGAACTCTATCCCCCCGGCTACATTATTGAACGTAGCGGAACTGCAAAAAAAGCCGATTCCCATCACGCTGGCATCCGCGTTCCCCAGACCGGAAGTCGCCGCCATGGTGCCGGACTCAAAATAGCTATCGCTGACGGTCAGCTTACCTGACAGGTTCTTAAAACAGACATCACTGGCGTGCACAATCGCCCCGGATTCCGCATCATACCCCGAGCCGGTGGCAGTATTGAGGTCTCTTTTGGAACATACATCCGAAAATCCGGAAAAAGTGACATCATGCAAGTTCTCGAAAACAACGGTGCCACAACTATTAAAGACCTCCTGCAACTGTATTTTGCCACCATCGGTAAAACTGATGGAGTAATCCCCGCCGGATTGGGACTTTATCGTATAATCGCTTTTGAAAAACAGGCTTTTATCATTCGTCCACTTTATGCCGGTGTTCGCGCCCGTCACACCGATGTCAGCATGCAGTATCAACTCAAATGGACCGCCGGCGGTGGTGGTGGAGGCCTTCAGCACATCATCGACAGAATACACATCTATCGTCTTGGCACTCGCTACCGCACAAACCGATGCGACCATGGGCAAAATCATAAAACGGCGAATCCAAAGAGTTGCTCTCATGCCTCCCATCATGTCAAATATGGCAGAGGCACGCAAGTACAAAATAACAAAATGACAAACTAGCTTCACATCAAGGCTCGTTAATCTCCCACAGAACGCTGCGCGCGGAGTGTCGGCATTTCTGCTTGCCAAGGGGGGTGGCAATATGCTATACTCTACAAAGCCAAAGGGAGTTTATCAAGTTCCCGCAACAGAACAAAACACGTAACATGCTGAAAGCTGTAATCTTCGATATGGATGGAACGCTGGGTGACACCGTCGCCTTGTGCGTGGAGGCGTATCGTCAGACCACCCGAGAGGTGAGCGGGCGCTTACCGAGTGCGGAGGAGGTGATGAGCTACTTCGGCATCAGCGATCGCGGGGTGCTGGGTGGCTTGGTGGGCATGGCGTATGATGACCCGGCGCTGCCCATAGAGCACTTTGTGCGTGTGTATGAGAGCCTGCATGATGCGCTGGCCCCGGTGCCCTATGAGGGCGCGGTGGAGACCCTGCGAGCCCTGCGCGCTAAGGGGCTGAAGGTAGGCTTGCTCACCGGCAAGGAGCATTACACGGCGGACCCGACGGTGAAGCGCTACGGCATGGAGGGCTTGTTTGACCTGGTGCTCACGGGGCAACCCACGCACAACTGCAAGGATGAGTGCCTGCAAGAAGCCATGCGCGTGTGGCAGCTGCGCCCTGAGGAAATGATTTACGTGGGAGACGCCCCGACGGATATTGAGCACTGCCACCGCGTGGGAGTGCGCATCATCAACGCGGCATGGGGCAGCCACGCCGCCGCGGAGGAGGCAGCGTGCCTTGCCCGGAATCCGGACTATAGGTTAACGGATTTCTCCCAAATTGAACCCCTTATTAACCAGTTGATATGATGAATAAGAACGCATTGATTGCCGGCCTGCTCGTAGGCACGGCCTCTATACTTGCCGCAGCGGAGGAGCACCCCGCCGTGTTCCCCAAGCCGCAGCAAATGGAAATAAAAGAAGGGTTTACCTTGGCTGAAGAGGTAACCGTAAGCATCCGTACGAAGGATTCACAAGGTGAGGATTGGGCACAGCTGCCCGCTGATAATGAAGGCGCTTATGCTCTGCGCATTACCCCCGGCAAGTTGCAGGTGTGGGCAAACTCCGCCACCGGTGCACACTATGCCAAGCAGACCCTCACCCAGCTGCTGCGTGGCGTGCCCAATGCCCGCAATGCCCAGCGCGACCCCTACCCGCAGCTCAGCATTGAGCAGGTGGCTAAGCTCGGCATGCTGCCGCTCGGCAGCGTGGTGGACTGGCCGGACCTCCCCTTCCGCGGCACGGTAGAGGGCTACTACGGCGCACCGTGGAGCTTTGAGGCACGCTTGTCCCAGTTCGAGTTCTACGGGCGCAACAAGATGAACACCTACATTTACGCCCCGAAGGATGACCCCTACCACCACGGCTTGGGCTGCTACAAGCCCTACCCGGCGGACAAAGCCGTGCAAATCCGTGAGCTGGTGCGCAAGGCCCGCGCCCACCACGTGCGTTTTGTGTGGGCGATTCACCCCGCCAACACCGTGCAGTGGAACGAGAACGGCGGCAAAGAGCAGCTGGACGGGCTGGTGCGCAAGATGGAGGCTATGTATGAGCTCGGCGTGCGCGATTTCGGCGTGCTGGTGGACGACTCCTCCGGCGAAATCGGCAAAGCCGCACGCCAAGTACAGCTCTGCAATTACTTGCTGGAGAACTTTATCCGTAAGCATGAGGATGTGAACCAAACCCTCATCATGTGCCCCACCGGCTACAACCGCAGCTGGACGAATGCCAAGTTCCTCGGTACCCTCGGTGAGGGGCTGGACCCCTCCATCCCCGTGATGTGGACGGGTGACACCGTGGTGCATGACATTACCCTGAAGGGGCAGCAGTGGGTGAACGAGCACGTGAAGCGCCCCACCTTCATCTGGTGGAACTGGCCCTGCAATGACTTTAAGCGCAGCCGCATTTCCATGGGGCGCACCTATGGCTTGGGCACGGAGCCGGAGATGAAGAACGCGATGAGCGGCTTTGTTGCCAACCCCATGGAGCATGCCGAGGCGAGCAAGGTGGGTCTGTTCGGTGTGGCGGATTACACCTGGAACATCACCGGTTTTGAGTCCGACAAGAGCTGGAAGGCAGGCATACAGCGCCTGTACCCGCAGTGCCCGGAGGCCATGCAGGTGTTCTGCAACCACAACTCCTACCTGTTGCCCAACACGCACGGCTACTTCCGCGAGGAATCCGTGGAGATGGTGGACACCGCCAAGTTGTTCATGAAATCTCTGGAGGTGCGCCGGCCGGATACCGAGGCAACGGCAGCCCTCAAGGCGGAGTTCGCCGCTATGCAGCAGGCAGGCACCACCCTGCAAAACGCCCCCGGTCTGGAAGCGCTGCAAATGGACATCGCGCCGTGGTTGGCTCAGTTCACCCTCATCGGCAAGGCGGGCATTGCCGCCATGACCGCGCTGGAGCAAACGGAATCCGGCAAGCGCATGAACTACTTCTTTGACGCAGTGGATGCCGGCGCAGAAATGCAGGCAACCCTCCGCGATGAGTGGAGCGCCAAGGGCACCATTTACCTGCCGGATGTGGAGGTTGCCATGTACGCCATGACTCCTGCTTACAAGTCCACCATGCGCTACCTCAACAGCTGCATCTTTGCTGAGCTGACGGGGCGTGAGGTGGTGCTGCCCACCTTCACCACCAACGGTGGCCCGGCGGACAAGAACGCCCGCAACATGGCAGACGGCAACTTCAAGACCTTCTGGTCCTCCGACCGCCGCATGAAGGAGGGTGATTGGTATTGCATCGACTTCGGTCAGCCCACGGACATCCGCAACATCACCCTGCTGATGGGTGGCCCCCGCTCGGAGGATTTCCCGCAGGAAGGCGTGTTCGAGGTGTCTGACGACGGCAACACCTGGACCACCATCAGCGAGCCGAAGGGCGGCAGCACCGTGGTGGTGAACATGGCGGAAGCCCCCGTGCAGGCCCGCATGCTGCGCTACCGCATTACCGTGCCCAATAAGCGCTGGCTCGCCATTTGTGAGTTCACCGTGAACCGCGGCTTGCCTTCCTACGCCACCACCAATATCGAAAAATGTGCCAAAATCAGCGCTTACCGCGACAAAGACACCGCCGGCATCAACCGCATCATGGAGGTGTTCCCCATTGCTCCCGGTGAGTTCATGGATTTGGAGTTCCCCTCACCCGTGCAGATTGAGTGGGTGGAAATCAACCTCGAAAACGCCAACCTCGCCAAGTGGGCTACGCTTGAGCTCACGCTGGAGGGTGGTGAAAAGACAGTCATCAGCGGTGAGGTGGTGAAAAACCGTCTCCACATCCGCGCGAAAGACCTGCCGAAAGAGCGCATCCAGTCCATTCGCTTGACCAACACCGGCAATACGACGGAGGAAATCAAGCTCACGCTCTTCCGCGTAGGCATCCCCGAGCAGCAGGCGGACCTGAACCCCTACAACTTGGTGGATACGGACCTCTGCACCTTCTACAACTGCTCCAAAGAGGCGCTCAACACGCAAATGCCCCTGCCTGCCAACACCAAGCGAATCATCGTTGTCGGCACGGCTGAGGTGAGCATCAACGGCGACAAGGGCACGCCTGCCGGCGACCACCGCCGCGCTTATGATGTGCCGGAGGGTGTAAAGACCATCAACATCTACGCCCCCCGCCAAGACGACAAGCGCGTGTACGAGGTCATCTTCCTGCACTGATAATAAATCACACACGGTCCCGCCGCACAACCGCCACAGCCCCTGCCTGCCACCGCGCAGCGCAGGGGCGGTGTTGTAGGGTGAACGTGAGATGGGGGGGGCCTAAACGCCTACCGAGTTCTATAAATCGGAATTTCCCCACCATCTCACCCCATCAACTTCCGATTTATCGGGCTTGAATTGTCAATATATTCCCGCCTTCATAGGGGCATGGAGGGGGGATACGGCTCGGGGAGCGCTCGCACGGCGGCAACATAAGTATAAGATAACGCGTCAACACCGCAGCAAAAAGATTGACAAAAGCGCCTGCGGGCACTACAATAGCGCGCCCGCTAACGGGCACCTCACCGTTATGTACAATACAGATTTCAAGAACCGACTGGTTACGGACCTCGCCGCCCTCAAGGAGGCAGGCCTGTACAAGCAGGAGCGCTACATCGCTACCCCTCAGTTCTCTGAGGTGGGTCTGAAGGATGGCAGCAAAGTCATCAACATGTGCGCTAACAACTACCTTGGCCTCGCCAACCACCCCGAGCTGGAGAAGGCTGCCAAGGAGGCAATCGACCGCTGGGGCTTCGGTATGGCTTCCGTTCGCTTCATCTGCGGTACGCAGACCCTGCACCAGCAGCTTGAGGAGCGCCTGAGCAACTTCCTCGGCATGGAGGACACCATCCTCTTCGGCTCCTGCTTCGACGCCAACGGCGGTCTGTTCGAGGCTCTGCTCACCAAGGAGGACGCCATCGTGTCCGACTCCCTGAACCACGCTTCCATCATTGACGGTGTGCGCCTTTGCAAGGCTGCTCGCTACCGCTATGCCAACAACGACATGGCTGACCTCGAGGCCAAGCTGCAGGAGGCTAAAGCCAACGGCGCCCGCACCATCCTCATCTCCACGGACGGTGTGTTCTCCATGGACGGCATTGTTGCCAGCCTGGACAAGATTCACGAGCTTGCTGAGAAGTACGGTGCGCTCGTACACTTCGACGAGTCTCACGCCACGGGCGTGCTCGGTGCTCGCGGTCGTGGTACGCACGAGCACTGCGGTCTCTTCGGCAAGGTGGACATCACCACCGGTACCTTCGGTAAGGCACTCGGTGGCGCTTCCGGTGGCTATGTATCCGCCCGCAAGGAGGTGGTAGACATGCTCCGCCAGAAGTCCCGCCCCTACCTGTTCTCCAACAGCGTGATGCCCGCCATCGCAGCCACCACCATCAAGGTGATTGACATGCTGGAGGCCTCCACCGAGCTTACGGAGAAGGTACAGCACAACGCCGCTTACTTCCGCAAGGGTATGGAGCAGTGTGGCTTCAAGCTCGCCGGTGCCGGTCACGCCATTGTGCCCGTCATGCTTGGTGATGCCGCCCTCTCCCAGCGCTTCAGCAACCGCTTGCTCGAGCTCGGCGTGTACGCCATGGGCTTCTTCTACCCCGTGGTGCCCAAGGATCAGGCCCGTATCCGCACCCAGCTTTCCGCCGCTCACACCGAGGAGCAGCTGGACCGCGCCATCGCTGCCTTCGCTCAGACCGGCCGCGAGCTCGGCGTCATCTAACGCCCCGCACGCGCGACTGCTTCGCGATTTTTTCACACCCCATGCCGCAGCACATCCGCGGCATGGGGTTTTTCGCGTCGTTCTGTTTAGGTTTTCAGTGGATTTATCGCTCAGAGCAAATAGCGCACGGCACATCAAATCGGGGCAACATTGGGCTTGACCGGCGGGGGCGGCATTGGTACAATGCGAAAGTCCGAATAGAGCATTCAGTTTTACCATACACAGCACATGAGCACCCCGAAACAAGCCGGCACAGAGAAAAAAGCACAGGAAAGCGCGCCACAGGTACAGGCGGTTATCTTCATGGGCGCCTCATCCGTATCCATGATGGTGGCGGAAGAGCGCGACGGAGAGCTGCGCGTGCTGGATGTGCTCTCACAGCCGCTGGCACTGGCGGAAGATATTTTCCGCAACGGCAGCATCTCGCGCGAGACGCTGGATGGCTGTGTGCAAATCGTGGCCGGGTACAATACCCTGCTGCAAGAGTACCGCAGTGGCGGTGAGCTGCAAGTGCGATTGCTGGCCACAAACGTGATGCTCAATGTGAACAATATGGACAGCATCACCAACCGCTTGCAAACGGCCTGCGGTATGAGCATGGAGGTGATGGACGACGGCGAGATGACCCGCCTGCTCTACGTGAACATGCAGGAAATGCTCGAGCAGCACGCCGAGCTGGAGAAAAAGCGCGTGCTGGTGTTGCATGTAGGCCCGGGCAACACGCGCATACTGCTCTTTGACAAGGGGCGCATTACCTACTACGCCGGTTACCGCATGGGTGCACACCGCACGGCCATGGCCATCCGCGACACCCACTTCGGCAGCCCGGAGCATGAGTGTTCCCTCATCCGCGAGCATATTCGCGGCGTGGTAGAGCAGATTTTGCATGACTCAGAGGGCGCCATCCCGAAAGAGCCGGATGCCATGGTGATTTTCGGCCCGGATTTCCGCCACATCAACTCCCCGCTGCTGGAGGGCTACAGTGTGAGCCCCGACACGCTGGATGCACTGGTGGATGACATGGCGCACACGCCCCCGCGCCAGCGTATGGAGAAATACCGTGTGGACTACGCTTGGGTGAATGCCCTGCTGCCCGCCGCCGTGACCTACCTGACCCTGGCGGGCGCGTTCGAGGCGGAGAGCATCCTGATGCCGCAGGAGGAATACTCACACGCCTTCCTGCGCAGCCTGTTGCCCACGCGCAAGGCGGACCACGGCTTGGACCAAGAGGTGCTGCACTTCGCCCTGCTGCTGGCGAACCGCTACAAGGTGGACCGCGGCCACAGCCAGCAGGTGCGCAAGCTCTGCTCCGCCCTCTTCGACCAGTTGCAAGAGCTGCACGGGCTCTCTCGCCATGACCGCTTGCTGCTGAATGTCGCTGCCGTGCTGCACGAAATCGGCACCTTCATCAGCCCCAAAAACCACCACCGCCACGGCCAATACATCATCCTCAATTCCGAGATTTTCGGCCTCTCCCGCCGCGATGTGGAAATCATCGGCCTCATGGCACGCTACCACCGCCATGGAGCCCCCACCACCAACGACCGCAGCTATGCGGAGCTGGACCTCCCCAACCGCCTGCGCGTGCAAAAGCTCGCCGCCCTGCTGCGCGTGGCGGATGCCATGGAGCGCGCGCACTCCCACCGCATCACCAACTTCACCGCGCGTTACAACGGGCGCCAGCTGGAGCTACTGGTGCCCGGTGTGCATGACTTGACGATAGAAAACCTGGCCATGCGTAGCAAGGCGGACCTCTTTACCGACATTTTCGGCTACGATGTACGCTTGCTGCCCGCAACCCTACACGAATAACACGCACAGCCAAAGGCAATCATCGTTTTTTAACGGGTGAAGCTCCTTTTCTGTTTGCAAAGAAAGAAAAAAGTTGTAGAATGAAGCAAGCACCGGCGTGCACACACACCTTACTCGACCATGAACAAGCTGGCAACCATCACCGGAATAGCCATATCGGCACTCAACTGCGCCTGCTACAGTGCAGCTGCCTCGGAGTATTCGGACGCGGAGCTGAGCGCCCTGTTCATCCGCGCAAAAGCTCATGACATCCAAGCGTTGAGAACACTGACCGACGCTTGCGAGGGCGATGATGCCCCCCTGCAGGGAGAACAGGCGCTGGAAGTCCTGAAACCCGCTGCCGCCATGGGCATAGCCAAGGCGCAAGCCCTGCTTGCCCTGTGTTATTACCACGGCAAAGGCACGGAAACGGATACGGAAATGGCGGAAATGCTTGCGGACAAGGTAAGAGACGGCGGAGATGCCGCAGCCCTAGCCCTGCTGGAGGAGCACGCCCCCCAAGGGGATAGCACAGGGGATGCTCCGGAGGACGATGACGCCGTGTATGACACCATCATACGCATCAACTACACGTACAACCGCGCCGGCTGCTCCCCCCTGCACCATGCCGTGTTGGATAATGACGTAGCCAACACGCGCCGTCAGCTGAAGGAGGGCGCCTACCTGGAAGCGCGTGATGGCGAGGGGCACACCCCGCTCATGCTCGCCACGCTGGAGGGCTGCCATGAACCCGCGCGCCTGTTGATTAAGGCCGGGGCAGATGTGGACGCGAAATCGCTGGACTATAACACCAGCGTGCTGATGATGGCTGCGCTGAAGGGCTACCCGGAAATCGTGCGCATGCTGCTGGAGCGCAACCCGCAACTGAACGTGCGCAACAAATCCGGCTACACCGCGCTGATGCTGGCGGCGAAGGGTGGCTATGCCGATATTGTGCGCATGCTGCTGAACGCCGGGGCGGATAAGAGCGTGCGCGACAACTCCGGCAAACGCGCCTACAACCACGCCACCACCACTGAAACCCGCAACCTGCTGCGGTGATTTTCCCCTCCCACCACGCCCCGAATAAAGACGGACATGAACAACAAACTTCATCTTTTGCTGGCAGCACTCACCCTACAAGCGGCTCTGCCCCTGAGCGCGCAAGATACGGCGGAGCTTGGCCCCCTGCTCATCCGCGCAAAAGCTTACGATGCAGAGGCGCTGCGACTCCTCACGGATGCCTGCGAAGGGGAGCATCCGCGCCTTCACGGCGAGCAAGCCCTGGAGGTACTGCGGATGGCAGCGAGCGCCGGCATCACCAAGGCGCAAGCCCTGCTCGCATGCTGTTACCAACAAGGCAAATGGACGCAGGAGGACACGGACTTGGCCGTGATATTGGCGGAAAAAGTACGCAAGAGCCAAGACGCCGCCGCCATCAAGCTGGTGGAATCCATACGCCCGCCTCATGAGCAGTACGCGGAAAGTACGGACACCTATACCCCGCCCCCGGCTCAAACTGCAGCCCAAGGTGAAGCGGCGGAGTTAAACGACATCATCCGTGACTTGGAAAACATGTATACACGGGATGCCACGCAAGCACTTTACCGCAAGAGATTGCTCACCCTGCTGCCGCGCATTCGCAACGGCTCCCCCGTGGACCTCACCCTCACGGAGACAAAGGGCAACACTGCCCTGCACTACGCCTGCGGCATGGGCAACCTGCGCTTGGTGCGCTGGCTGGTGCGCAACGGTGCCAACCCTCACGCCCTGACCAACAAAGGCAAAAGCCCGTGGGATTGCGCCTCCGGCGATGTGGCGGCCATTCGCCGCGCCCTCTCTGAGACACGCTCCGTTCCCCAATCACCGCGCCCCACTGCATACGTGCCGGATGAAACCGCCTCCTACAACTTCCGCATGGGCATCAATTACCAATTCGCCAAAAACGGCTACAGCAGAAACTACACCGAAGCCGTGCGCTACTACCGCATGGCGGCGGAAGCAGGCCACCCCACCGCCCAGAATAACCTCGGGCAAATGTATAACATGGGCTGGGGCGTGCAGCAAGATAAACGCATGGCCTTTTACTGGTGGACCAAGGCGGCAGAGCAAGGTCAAGCCTTGGCTCAGAGCAACTTGGGCACCTGCTACGAGTTCGGCAACGGAACCTCCGTCAATAAAGCCAAAGCCATCGAGTGGTACCGCAAGTCAGCGGCCCAAGGCAACGCCTCCGGCCAAAAACACCTCCGCCGCCTCGGTATTTCGTACTGATGGCAACCAGCACGATAAATCGGAAGTTAGCGAGCGAAGCGAGCGGAATTCAAAGCCCCGCAACGCGGGGCGACGGACGTTAGGCAGGGGTGGAGCGGCGAAGCCGCGGAACCCCTGTTAGGGTAAGAAATTTAAATGGAACCCAGGGAACCTGTGGTGACAGAATGCGTGGCTTAA
>CAJGCY010000052.1 GCA_904501955.1 uncultured Akkermansia sp.
CTCGCACTATATGCCGCCCTCGTCGCCCTCGCTAGCGCTCAGGCAGCTCGGGCTCTATTTCATTTTTTGCTTGTTACCTAGGGCTTACGCCCTAGGCTAAGTTAGGTCACCCGCTGACGCGGGTTCTGATTTAGGCTCGCTGGCGCTCGCAATCACCCCTTCAACTCCCGATTTATCGGGCTGTCTGAACGCGGGTTCAACCCAAAATCGTGCGGAAAACGGTTGCGGTCAGTTACGGCTGCAGACGCTCAATGTCCCACGTGCCGTTCTCGTTGAGGGAGTACATGAAGCGGTCGTGCACGCGTCCGGGCCCCCCTTGCCAGAACTCCATGTGGTGGGGCACAATGCGGTAGCCACCCCAGAAATCCGGCAGCGGTACTTTGCCCTCACAGAACTTGCGCTTGAGCTCCGCTAGTTTCATCATCAGTAGCTTGCGGGTGGAAATGACTTGGCTTTGGTGAGAAACCCAAGCACCCAGCTGGCTTTCGCGCGGGCGGGTGAGGAAGTACTTGAGCGTCTCCAAACGGGAGATTTTTTCCGCCTTGCCGTACACGATGATTTGGCGCTCCAGCGTGACCCACGGCAGCATCATGCATATTTCCGGGTTGCTCTCCAGCTCCACGGCCTTGCGGCTGGTGTAGTTGGTGAAGAATACGTAACCACGGGCATCATAGTACTTGAGCAGCACCGTGCGCAGGGACGGGCGACCATCCGGCGTAGCGGTAGCAATGCTCATGGCGTTCGGCTCAGGAATGCCGCTTTCCAGCGCCTGCTTGAACCAGCGGTCAAACTGCTCAAACGGCGTATCCGCGAGGTCTTTGCGGTGCAGCGTGTCCTTCAGGTATTCTTCTCGGAATGCAGATAAATCCATGGCTCTACTATAACGCACGTCACGCCCGCTGGCAAGCGAAATCACCGCTATCCGCCACGAAAATGCACCGCCGGCAGACCGCTGCATCCCCATTTTTCGGATGCTGCGCGAAAAATCACGCGCAAACGGGCTTCATGCCGTGAAAAGGCACTTGAAAACGCCGTCCGATTTTGCTAGAATAAGCAGAGCGTATGAGTAATGACAGCACACCGATATACCTGCAGGAGAATCCGAGCAAGATACAGCGCATGTTCGGCGATTACTACCTGGAGTATGCCTCGTACGTGATTTTGGAGCGTGCCGTGCCGCATATAGTGGATGGCCTGAAGCCCGTGCAGCGCCGTATTCTGCACTCCATGGAGCGCATGGATGACGGCCGCTACAATAAGGTGGCCAACATCGTGGGTGATACCATGAAATACCACCCCCATGGTGATGCCTCCATCGGCAGTGCGCTCGTGTCTCTCGGTCAAAAGGGACTTTTGATTGATACCCAAGGTAACTGGGGTAACATTCTGACCGGTGACTCCGCAGCAGCAGCCCGTTACATTGAGGCTCGCCTCTCCGCTTTTGCAAAGGAGGTGGTGTACAGCCCGAAGGTGACGGAGTGGAAGCTCAGCTATGACGGCCGTAACAAAGAGCCCATCGCCCTGCCTGTTAAGTTCCCCCTGCTGCTGGCGCAAGGTGCCCTCGGCATTGCCGTGGGTATGAACTGCCTCATTCTGCCGCACAATTTCAATGAGCTCATCGAGGCAGCTATTCATTACCTTCGCGGTGAGGAGTTTACCTTGTACCCGGATTTCCCCACCGGTGGCTTGTTGGATGTCTCCGGCTACAACGACGGCACCGGCAACAGCCGCCTGCGCTCCCGCGCTCGCTTGGATACCTCCCAAAAACGCATCATCCGTATCACGGAAATCCCCCACGGTACCACTACGGATTCCCTCATCGAGAGCATCGAAAAAGCCATGGAGAAGGGCAAGCTCAAGGTGGCCCGCATTGAGGATAATACCGCTGCCGAGGCGGACATCCTCGTGCACCTTGCCCCCGGGGCGGATGTGGAGAAAACCTGCAACGCCCTTTACGCTTTCACGGATTGCCAGAAGAGCATTTCCCCGCGCGCTGTGGTGATTATGGATCGCAAGCCCGTCTTCATGGGCGTGAGCGAAATCCTGAAGCATAACGTGGATTTCACCCGCGAGACGCTCCGCCAAGAGCTGGAGGTGCGCCTCCATGAGCTGCAGGAAAGCTGGATGCTCGCCAGCCTTGAGAAAATCTTCATCGAGAACCGCATCTACAAGGTGCTGGAAGAGAGCGACAGCTGGGAGCAGTCCATTCAGGAAATCGGTGAGCGACTCGCTCCCTTTGTGGTGGACTTCTGGCGTCCCGTCACCCGCGATGATATCGTGCGCCTGACGGAAATCCGCATTAAGAAGATTGCCAAGTATGAGATTCATGATGCGCTGAAGCACATCGCCGGTCTTGAGGCGGAGATTGAGCAGACCCGCAAGAACCTGGCTCAGCTCACCCGCTACACCATCCGCTGGTTTGAGAACCTGCGCAAGAAATACGGTGCCGCTTGGCCCCGCAAGACGGAACTCGCTACCTTCGATACCATGACCCGCGCCGAGGCTGCGGTGGAGAACGAGACGCTCTACATTGATGAAGAAGGCTTTGCCGGTTACGGCGTGCGCAAGGGTGAGGTCGTGGAGAAGTGTTCCACCCTCAGCGATATTCTCACCATTGACAACCAAGGGGTGATGATGGTTCGCCGCGTGCAGGAGAAATTCTACGTCGGTAAGAAACTGCTGGATATCCGCGTGCTCCGACCGGGCGATGATTGGGTGTTCAATATGATTTACCGTGACGGTAAGGATGGTATCACCTATGCCAAGCGTTTCCGCCTCGGTGGCTTTACACGTGATAAGGAGTACCAGCTCACGCAGGGCACCAAGGGCAGCCGTGTGTTCTTCTTCACCGTGCATGCCTCGGAGGAGGAGAGCGCCGCTATGTCCGTGAACGTGTACCTCAAGAACCAGTTCAAGCGCCTGCGCCGTCCCATTCCCTTTGACTTTGAACGCCTGCGTGTCAAGGGTCGTCAAGTGCTCGGTAACATCGTTACCAAGAACCCCGTGGAGCGTATTGCACGCATCATGCCCACGGCTCCCGACCCCGATGCCCCGGGTGAGGGAGTGGTGGCTATCATGCCCCCGCCTCCCGTTCCCGTTGAGCCCTCTGCGGATGGTGAGACGCCCGTTTCTATCCCCCCCGCAGACCCCACTCCCATCCCGGAGGTGGACCCGAATGTCACCCAAATGGACCTCGGGCTGATTTAAGATTAGCGTTGTGGGCTCGATAAATAGGAATCGAAATCTTGTATCCATGAAATTAATCCCTCTTTCCTCTGTTTTTTATTGATTTATTCTTCTGTTTTGCTAGACTGCACGGGAACTACGAACCAACAAGAGACATTATAAAATATAGGACGTTATGAGAGAAGTTAAGAAAGCGATTGCATGTGTTGTCTCTGTTTTGGCTCTTTTTTCCATGTACGTCATGGGGGAATGCATATATGTTTGTCAAAACGAGAATAATATTGATACGAAAAGAGGAGACGTAGGACTACCACTTGATTCTACAGCCGGATTGATTGCGGAAAAATCGATTCCGCTTCCCGAATTATCGGGAACTTATGATGGTATTGCCTATTCGGATTCTGGCGAGCAACTGATGATATGGGGTCGTGACGGTAATGTCCGTATATACGATTTTGTTAATGAGAAACTCGTCCTGAAATCGGAGGCTTCATGCGCCGTCAATCAAGAGATATTTTGGCAACCTGACGGCATGTCCACTGAATTGTCAGAAAACAAATGTGTATGGTTCCCATCTCTTTCATTTTACCGCCCTCTGATAAGGACAGCATATAATCCGCCACCGTCTTTCTCGGAGTTAGGTTCATTTCTGAATAAGTGTCGCCGTATAACCCCGTACGCTTCTGAGATTGTGGAGCAATATTGCAAAGGACTCGAATACAATGATTTTTCCGGTGTATCCGCTATGGCGTATGATGACCAACGCCGGCTTACCCCGGTCATCTCGCATTACAATAAGCCGATGCCTCAAAATATGCCGGACACAGGGGTATCATCCGAGCTGCTGGGTGTGTCTTCGGATATGAATACCTTGGCATATTTTTATGAATCCTTGGCAGGTCATTCTGAAGAGCGGTGGCAAAAAATCGTTTTTTATCGTCACCTTAAACCATGGAGAGAATATTCCCTCAGTGATTTTGGTGAGAAAGATTGTAGTTATCAAATGGCCCCTTGCAGTGTATCCTCGCATGGTAATCTGGCATGCCTCGTGCTGCGTAGATTTCCGAGCTATGGCCGCCATATTGGCTCACCCGACTGGTTTAAAAGCGGCTTTCAAAGTCATCGCAAAGAGGTCGTAATCATTGTGCTGGATATGCAAAATAACAGCATCATACTGAAAGAAGAAATCTCCGGTTCCTCAGGAGTAGAAGCGCAACTTGTTTGGCGTGTCGCCTTTTGTGAAAGTAAGCGAGAATTTGCTATGTTGAATGCGAAAACCGGCATTATTAAAATATATCGATATTAAAATAGGCATTCAAACGTCAAACGAAGAATGCCCTGATGCGCTCATTTACTTATAATAGGTATAGAGTAATACATAACCTAGCGACGTATGAAAAAATTAATTGAGAATGGTAATATATTCGTTCTGGAAAAACCATACGAATGTCTTTGCTGCTTTGAAACTGGTTATTTTAGGTATGTGGGGGAATATACCATGCTCCGTAAATACGCTACAACATCTCGCTTTTATGTAGATTTCATGTCGTATTTATACAAAGAACCGGTATCCAAGATAAAATATCCAGAGGTATTAGTGAAGCATGATGAACATATTCCGGAAGGTAAAAACTATTATGTCCGCGTATGTGGAACAAGTAAAAAGGTTTTGCCTCCTTCAATGTACATGGTAAAAAACAGTTCGGATGCTATTACATTGATAAATCAAGATGTTTTCCAGTTAATAAACGCTCTATCATGGCAAAACAAACCTCAAATTAATCCTGTCCAAATTATCACTACCTCTAATACGGTTGCTTCAGCCCCCGGCGATTTTTATATGCTACGAGTACCTTGCTGGTGGTATTCAGATTTTTTAACGATTTCGCCTTATGTGGATTGGAGAACTTCTTATTTTTCCTCTGTGAGCATTCCTGGGCTCCCGATTTTTGAGACAATATATGAAAAACGAGTGTTAGATTTATTTCATGCTGATATCATATCTTATTCCGGGCAACTATATGAAACAGAGAAGCCAACGCGGCCTGTTTTGTCTCAGGCTAGTGAATTACTCTTTAGTTTGAATGCTGTTAAAAAACTAGTGTCAATAGATTCGGATTTGGTTTTTGCTCCCGTTCATGTTACAGAATTGCCAATTGAAGATTTTATACAACGCAGAGATTGTATCGATAAAGAATATGCAGCTTGGAGAGACAAAAATTTGTATAGAAGTATAGATGAAGTAGAAGTAGATATGCGAAAGCAAGAATGTTGTAAAAAGTTGAGAGAATATCTAAAAAAATGGGCAAAGGAATATGATGCGGAACGCTTTGACCGATTTCATATTAGAGTTTTGTGAAAAGCCCTATGGCACGGTTGATAATAAACTTGCGTGCCATAGGACGTTTTTTGTTAGTGATTAATTCTTACTTATTTAAGTCCCATAAATACACTCGAGGCTTATCCGTAAGAGGGATTAAAGTCCCTCGCTCCGATAGAATGAATGGTACGAATTTCCCCCTCAGCTTCCGATTTATCATACGAGTTCAAACGTAAGTCGGAACATCGCTTGCTGTTTTAATCATCCAACAGCGATCGGAGGGAGGCAATGGCATCCACACATTGCTCCTCGGACATCGGGGTTTTCATGAGTTTCTCGTAGTCGATAAACTCGTACATACGGGGTGGAATTTCCTTAATGAAACAGGAGGGGAGGCAGCGTTCCTCTGCACCGTAGCGGGTGCGCTTGGCGCAGTAGGTCATGGTCAGTCGCTCGCGGGCACGGGTAATGCCCACGTAGAAGAGTCGGCGTTCTTCATCCAGGTTGCCTTCATCCACGGAGCGGCTGTGGGGCAGCAGCCCATCTTCCACGCCCACGATGTACACCTGCGGGAACTCTAAGCCCTTGGCTGCGTGCATGGTGATGAGGCACACGCCGCTCTTGGATTCGATGTCGTCATCATCGCGGTCGTTATCCAGGTTGATTTTGGAGAGGAAATCCGTGAGCTTTGCACCGGGAGTCCAGTATTGGCGCAGGGCAGATTTGATGTCATCAATGGCGGACTGACGGCGGTTTTTCTCCTCCTCCGTTTTGCAGTTGCGGGAGATGTATTCCTCGTACTGCGTTTCCTTGAGGAAGTCGGAGAGGATGTCCACAAAGGGGCGCTCGCTTTCCGCAAACTCCGTGCCGTAGCGGGTGACGAGCTCGGTGAAAGCATTGATGCTGTTTTGGGAGCGAGTGGAGCATTCGGAAAGGAAGGAGAGGTCGAGCAGGGTTGCCCAGATGCTCTTTTTGTTGTCGCGGCTCCAGTCGATGGCAAAGGAGGCCGTGTTTGCACTGATGCCGCGGGGCGGGGTGTTGAGCACACGCAGCAGGTGCAAGTCTGCATCAGGATTGTCCATCATTTGCAGGTAGCTGATGAGGTCCTTCACCTCGCGGCGGTCGAAAAAGCTCTTGGTGCCGACCATGCGGTAGGGAATATGGTGCTCGCGCATGGCCATTTCCAGCGCACGGCTTTGGGCATTGGCGCGGAAGAGGATGGCGAAAGCCTCCCATGGCAGGCGCTCTGTGGCGCGCAGCTGCTCAATTTCGTCCGCAATGAACTCGGATTCATCCTCCGGACCGGGCATAGCCAACAGACGCACGGGGTGCTTGCCTTCTTTATTGGTGCGCAGCGTTTTGTCGCGTCGGCCGGCGTTGTTGCGGATGAGGATGTTCGCGCAATCCAGCACTTGCTTAGTGCAGCGGTAGTTCTCCTCCAGCTTGATGACGGTGGGGTTCGGGAAGAAGCTCTCGAAGTCCAGAATGTTGGAAATCTGCGCACCTCGCCAGCCGTAAATGGATTGGTCATCATCACCCACCACGCAGACGTTGTGCTCCGGGCCGACGAGCTGGCGCAGCAGGCTCATTTGCAGGGAGTTTGTGTCTTGGAACTCATCCACCGTGATGAAGGTGAAGCGCTTGTTCCATTTGTCGTGCACATCCGGGTAGCAGCGCAGCAGACGCTCCGTGAGGATGAGCAGGTCGTCAAAGTCCACCGCGTTTTGCGCCTTCAGCTCGCGCTGGTATGCTCCGGCAACGGCGGAAATGAGGGAATCCTCAATGGCTTTGTAATCTTTGCCCATGTTGCGCACACGGGAATACTCTGCAATGACTTGCGCCGGTTCCAGTTTTTCACGGCGCGCGCCGTATTCCATGATGAGCCGCTTCAATAAGCCGCTCTGGTCGCTGCCGGTGTAAATGGAGAAGTTCTCCTTGTAGCCTAATCGCCCGATGTCTTGGCGGAGAATGCGCACGCAGAGCGAGTGGAAGGTGCAAACCGTCATCTTGCGGGCAGCCTTGCGGTCCACCAATCCCGCGACACGGTCCGCCATTTCATTTGCCGCTTTGTTGGTGAAGGTGAGGGCAAGGATGCCGGCGGGGTTGGCACCCTGTTCAATCATGTTGGCAATGCGGCATGTTACCGTGCGTGTTTTGCCCGTACCGGCACCTGCCAAAATCAGCACGGGGCCATTGAGTGTTTGCACAGCCTGCTTTTGCGCAGCATTTAAGCTATTGATGTCGAACTTCTCTGCCATAATTCTTGCGTCCCCTGCGTTGCGGGGCTCGCTATGCTAGCATATTTTACCGCTGCGGACAAGTATAATTTGGTCGGAGAACGGCGTAAACGCTGATTAGCGTAGAGTCTGCCTTCAATCATCATTTTTATCATGCGCGGTGAGCATGAGCAGGCGGAAGACGGCCAGCACGGGCAGCTGCGCCCACAGGTAGTACCAAGGGGCTTCGCCGAGGTAATCCAGCAGTGTGCCTCGTATGGGCACGCCCTGTGTGTAACCGTAATTGGTGTCCAGCCAAAGGTTGATGGGGATGACGATGGGCACATATACATCCATGAGCAGCAGCGCCTTGATATCATCGTAGCCACGGGCTCGCCAGCCCATCAGCACCGGTATAGCCAGTGCCACGATGAGCAGCAAACCATGCGCGATGAAAAATACGTAAAACGCCAAGCTGGGGTAGCCATTTGCCATGGCGGGGGTGATGAGCCCCTGTATGCTGCCCACCAGCACGCCGAAGTACACCAAGGTGCATGCAGGGCGCCACCGGAACCACAGCGCGATAACGGCCAGAATGCTCATGAAGGAGCAGAAGTGCAGGGGTAGGTTATACTCCCAGCTGCCGTAGGCATCCGAAAAGGCGCGCCATACGTACTCACCGATGAATTGAATGGCGACAATGGCGCCCAGTATGATGCAGATGACTCGCCGCCCTCGCTCTTTCAGCAAGCTACCGAAAAAGAGCAGCAATACAGCCGCCACTACGGTGATGCTCAGCGCGGTGATGTGTTCTGTGGACCAGCGTATGAAGGGGTAATATGGTTCCGGGTTCATATGAAAGGTGAGTTCAGTTTGCTTTGCGTCGTACGAATAGGTACATGAGGTAGAAAAGCCCGAGTGCCGGTAACTCCAACCACAGGTAGTACCAAGGGGCAGGGGTGCCCAGTGTTTCCAATATGCTGCCGCTCGGGGCTGCCGTGGTGTATCCGTAGTTGCTGCCCAGCAGGAGGTTGATAGGGTGTATCACCACCAAATAGGCATTCATGAGCAGCACGCTGCGCAGTGGGTCTTTTGCCTTGGCTTTCCAATCCGTCAGCAGTGGCATGCTCAGGGCTGCCAGCATCAGCAGACCATGCGATATGAAAAAAATGAAGAAATCCACCCTCGGAAACCCGTATGTGATGGCCGGTGTAAGCAGCCCTTGCACACTGGCGCTCAATACTCCGAAGTATACGAGCGAGCGTGCCCAGCGAGGTTCCCACCAAAGGGCGATGAAGCACAGCAAGGCCATGATGGCGCAAAAGTGAAGCGGCAACTCGTGCTCTAAAACATGCTCCCAGGGATGGAGACTGAAACGCCACGCATATTCAAACAGGTAGAATCCCAAAATACACCACGCAATGCCTTGGCATAATCTGTGCCGTTTGTTCGGCGTGAGCCACTTGCCGAGTATTAAGATGCCCGCTGTGATGGCTGCAATAATCACCAGCGTGTAGAGATGCGTGGCGGACCACATTTGAAAGTCGCTGTATGCTAAAACTTGGCTCATGTTGCGTGCTTGTTTAATATCCGCCGTTGTCCGCTCCGTTGCGTTTCCATATGCGCGCCAGTTGGGCGCAGGTCATGAGCTGTACTTGGTGAAAGACCATGAGAGGTAACAAAAGATTGTTATCCAACGCGCCGAAGATGGCCAGCATCATCGGCGCTCCCACGGCCAAGCTCTTTTTGGAACCGCAGAAGACGATGGTGATACGGTCCTCGCGATTGAACCCCAATAATTTGCTGCTGAAGTAAGTGATGGTGTAGGTCAGGCAAAGGATGATGGTACACACCAAAATGAGCCCGCCGAGCTGCAGCGGTGCAATATGTGCCCAGTACCCACTGACGGTGGCAGCTGAAAAGGACGTGTAAATGACTAGCCAAATGGTGGTTTGGTCATTCCAGCCGATGAGAGTTTTGTGCCCCGTAACCCATGCGCGCAGCCACCGCTGGCTAAGCTGCCCGAGCACAAATGGCAGCAAGATTTGGTAGCATATTTTCAGGATGGTGTCCACCCCCACTTGTGCGCTGCTTGCCCCACTGTGGCTGAACAATAGCCCCACCAGCATGGGGGTGAGGAACACGCCTAACAGGCTGGATACGGAGGCAGAGCACACGGCCGCCGGCACATTGCCCCCTGCCACGGAGGTAAAGGCTATGCTGCTCTGCACGGTGGAGGGCAGGCATGCCACATATACCATGCCCATGTACAGAGCGGCCCCCACCATCGGCTCAAATACCGGCTGCAGCAGCGGTATGACGATGGGGAAAAACACAAAGGTGAAGAAGAACACCATGCTTTGCAAGCGCCAGTTGAGCAGGCCTGCAATCACGCTTTCGCGTGACAGCTTGACGCCGTACAGGTAGAATAATAGCACAATGGCGGCGTTCGTGATGCCGTCAAATACCGTGGCTGCCATTCCGCTGCAAGGCAACAGCAAACCCAGCACCACACTGATGATGATGCCGGTGGTGAAGCGATCCGCCTTGCTGATGATGCTGCGTATGAGGTTCATACTGTCTCACTGCTCGCGCACCGAGGTGCGCCCCGCGCGTTACTTGCGCGGGGGAAAATCATACGTCACCCTGCCGGATGCGCCGTTGAAAACGAGGTAGGCGTCGAACTTTTTGCCACTCTTGTGGCTGACAAAGCCTTGGATGAGGTCGGTCTTGCCTTTGCTGAGCAACTTGCCCACCACCTCAGCCGTGAGGGTAACGTCGCACATGACCTTGGGTATCACCACCGGCTTGCGGCTTTTGCCGACGGTGAGCCCCTCCACATGCCAAGCCTGCTCTGTCTCCAGCAATTCGTGCTCGCCTTTGCCCTTCACCTTGATGACGCCGTGGCGGGTTGCTTTGCTGAGATCCTCCACCGTGGCGTCTGCTGCGGTGAACTTACTGTCAGCTGTGGCTTTGCCGGCGTTTTTCTTGCGCGGCTCGCGCGGGGGGAACTCGAAAGCGACGTTACCTTTCTTTTCATCCAGCACGAGGAAGGCATCGAAGGGCCGGTTCGTGCGCTGGGAGATGAAGCCGGTGATGAGCTCGCTCTTACCCTCTGCCAGCACTCGGTACAGCTGCTCGATGTCGATTTCTTTGCCGAGGATGACGCGTGACATGGAGAACCCGCTCTTGCCGGTGCTTTGGCGGAACTCCGGTACGCTCCACTGCTTGTCGCTTTCTTGCAGCTCAAGCTCGCCCTGGTCTTTCACCTTCACTTTGCCGAGGGAAGCTTGTGCGGTGGGGGACTCTTTCTCCTCCTTCTTGTCGTCATCGAAGTAGAATTCTGCTTTCCACACGCCCTTTTCCTTCTCCGGAGCAACCAATCGCAGACCCGCTTTGAAAGGTTTGCCGAACTTGGAGCGGAACCCCTCCATGACCGGTAGCTCACCCTTGAGAATCAGCTGGGTAAGTTGCTCATCATTCAGTCCCAGCCCGGCGTGCACGCGGCGGATGCGGAACTTGCATTCCGTGCAGGATACGGCATCCACCCTACTGCTCAGCACGGCATTACGGCAGGCGGGGCACTGGATGTTGAGGTCGGGGTTCTTGCCGTTCTTCATGTAGTCCTGCACGCACTCCACGATGTCCGCTGTGTAGCGGCGGATGTCTTTCATGAAGGTCTCTCTCTGCAGTTTGCCGCTCTCCATCTGCTTGAGTCGGTACTCCCATTCACCCGTCAACTCCGGACTGGAGAGGGTGCTCAGGCCTATCTTGCTCAGCAGGTCAATGAGGTCCATGCCTCGGCGGGTGGCCACTAAGTCTTTGCCATCACGTGCTATGTATTCCTGCGTGATGAGCCCTTCTATAATAGCTGCGCGTGTGGCGGGGGTGCCCAAGCCTCGTTCCTTCATGGCGTAGGCCAGTTCGTCGTCTTCCACCAGCTTGCCGGCGGTTTCCATGGCCGTCAGCAGGGTGGATTCCGTGTAGGGAACCGGTGGTTTGGTCTGCTCTTTCACGGCCGTGGCTTTTTCCGTAAGTACCTCCTCGCGCGGGGATACGGGGCACAGCTCGTCTTTCTTTTTGCGCTCGGTGTTGCCGTATATCGCCTTCCAGCCGGGCTGCAGCATGACTCGACCATGCGTGTAGAAGTGGTCTTTTGCGCCGGGGCTGCTCACGATGGTGGTGCGGTCCGTGTCTTCATACTCCGCATTGGGCATGAAGATGCCGAGGAATCGCTGAACCACGAGGTTGAAAATCTTCGCTGCATCACCACTCAGGGCAGTGAACTTACCTGTGGGGATGATGGCAAAGTGATCGCTCACCTTGCTACTGTCGAACACTCGCTTGGAGGGGCGCACTCGCTTGTTTGCCAAGATATCTTCCGCGTAGCTTGCCAGCCCCGGTACGTGCTCTGCAATGGCTGCCACCGTGCGCGTAGCGATGCCGATGTAGTCATTCGGCAGGAACTTGGAGTCCGTACGCGGGTAGGTCAGCACCTTGTGCTTTTCATAACATTCCTGTGCAATTTGCAGCGTGCGACTGGCGGAGAACCCGAAGCGGTTGCTGGCCTCCTTTTGCAGCGAGGTAAGGTCGAAGAGCAGGGGCGCCGGTACGGAGACGGGTTTCTTCACCTCCTTTACCTGCCCCGGCCTGCCTTGGCAACGCTTCGCGATGGCTGCTGCTATTTCCGCATCCCAGATGCGCTCCTTGGTGCGCTGCGGGGCTTTCTCATTCTTCTTCCACTCCGGATCAAACCACTTACCCTCGTACGTGCCGGCTTTCGCGCGGAAGGTGGCGCGCACCTCGCAGTATTCCTCCGGCGTGAAGGCCAAGATGTCTTTCTGTCGGGCTGCCAGCAGAGCCAAGGTGGGGGTCTGTACTCGCCCCGTCGGGGTGACGTTGAATCCACCGGCGGAGGATTGCAGCACGGTGAGTGCACGCGTGCTGTTGAGCCCCACCAACCAGTCGGACTCAGAGCGGCACACGGCGGCATCTGCCAGGTTGGTCATCTCTTCATCGCTCTTCAGGGTGTCCCATGCTTCAAGAATGGCGTCATCCGTCATGCTCTGCATCCACAGGCGCTTGAGCGGCTTTTTGATTTTGCCGAAGCGGATAATATTGCGGAATATCAGCTCACCTTCGCGCCCGGCATCGCATGCATTCACCAAGGCGCTCACCTCTTTGCTGCGTGCCAGTTTCAGCACCTTTTTTAATCGGTCTGCGGATTTGGCAATGGGCTCCAGCTCCATGCTCTTGGGCATGACGGGCAGGTACTCCATCTTCCACGGCAGGCTCTTGCCGTCTTCCGTCTGCGGTTTCTTTTGCTCCACCAAGTGACCTACGGCAGAGGTGATAATCAGGCTGTCGTTTACATAACTGCCGGAGGATTCTTCTTTCCTGAACTTTCCGAGCTTTTTTCCGAGTACTCGTGCAAGGTCTCCCGCTACGCTGGGTTTCTCTGCTATGATGAGTGTCTTTGCCATATCTCTTCTGAAAATTGTTGCGCACCCCGCGCGGGGCGCTTTGCTTTCTCTATAGTGAGCACTAATTCACCCCGTCTTGTCAAGTCAAAACTGCGCCAGTCGCGGAAAAATGTGTGCCGAGCTCTTTGGGTAGGTGAAAAATGTGAAAATTTTATAAAACAAAATTTGACGGTTTACGTCTACCTGTATGTAACCATAAAATAATTCGACAAAAATGACTGTAAAATCCATTTTTCGCAAGTCCGCAGCCTTTGCCTGCATTGCCTCCGCTTTGTTGATTGCCACTTGTCCTGCCACGTCCTCCGCTGCGGGGGCGGCGTATGGCTCTTCCTCCGCAAGGGAATTAGCCCCGGATTCCGTCGCCGGTCTCACGTTCCGCTTCCATGCCCCCAAGGCCAAACGTGTAGAGCTCGGTACGACGGAGTATGTACCGGGTGAAGCCCATTCGTTCCGTGTCACATGGGATGATTCCAACATTCTTACCTCGCGAAAGGAAACTGGAATCGATGCCCACACCACGCACATTGAGGAGTATACCTACACCTACACCAAGGTCGCACCGGATAAGGCTATGGTGATAGTCGATAGGGCCCACACGGTTGACATGGGCGGTGATGATGGCGTATACCGCGAGGTTACCTATGTATATTGCCTTCACTTCACGGCGGCGGGGCGAGGCTCGGCGTACCTGTACTCAGAGGGTAGCCCCGTTCTCGGGTTGATTCAGGCCACGGGCACCTTTTCGCTCAAATAATTTGATGTTGCCTCGCGGAATAAAGGCCGGACGTCATGTGCTGATTCTGTCTTGACTTCCCCCTGTTTTTCTGTACTATATATACTCATGTTGACAGCTGATAGAATAGATGCGCTTTCTCGCGCGGCATGGGCGGGGCAGATGGTGGGTGATGCCTTGGGCGCTTCCGTAGAGGGGTGGCGTAGTGCGGATATTAAGGCACGCTACCCGAAGGGCCTGGATGTCATGCTGCCGAATTCCCCCATCTTCGGCTATCGCCCGGAGGGTTCCGTGACGGATGATACGCAAATGGCCTTATGTTTGCACCGCTCTCTGGTGGACTCTGACGGCTGGAACCCGCAGATGGCAATGGCGTATTACCGTGAGTGGTTTGCTACCAATCCGCCTGATGTCGGTTGCGCTACGTGCGCCGCGATGTTGGGGCGCCCCATGCCGGAATCACAGGGCAACGGCACGCTCATGCGTGTGCTGCCTATTGCTTTGTGGGCTGCTGCTCACCCGGAGTTTGACTGGGAGCGCGCTGCTCGTGAAGACGCCGCGCTTACTCACCCCAACCCGGCGAATGCGGACTGTAACGCGGTGTTTGTTTACGCCTTTTTGCAGGCTGTAGAGCAGGGCGCTTCAACTCAGCAGGTGTATGAGCGTACGCTGGCGTGGGCTCGCTCGCAATCTTTGGTGCCTACGGTGCTGCAAGCGGTGGAGCAGGCTGCCACCGTGCGCCCGATCTGCGATTTCCGCAATACGGGCTGGGTGGTTCTGGCTCTTCATGTGGCGCTCTATCAACTGCTGCATGCTGAGAATTTCCGCTCTGCTTTGGTGGATGTCGTCTCCTCCGGTGGTGATACGGATACCAACGCTGCCATTACCGGTGCTCTGTTAGGTGCCTTTTACGGTGAGTGCAGTGTTCCCGCCGCCTGGCTTGCATGCGTGCGTGCGAATAATGCGCCTGAGTATACGGCCTTGCTGCCGTTATAATTCGTTGTTTCGCTTTTTCTTTTCAGGGCAATGCAGCTCCCATGCTGCATTGCCCTGCGGCTTTTCCGGCGCCTCGCTATATCGGTACGAAAAACTTCGTTTGCTCTTAAAAATGTTTCGTTAGTTCTTTACTATGCGTCGTATATATGCTGTAGTGGGGTAGGGCAGTGGTGCGGAAAAACGCGGTTTTGACGCGAAAAGTGCGCATTTTTGCATTTTGAGCCGATTTTTTGTGGAATTTGCTTCGTTTTTGCGTTCCTTTTTACGCCGATTCCCGTGAAATTCGATTTTCTGTACAAAAAAGTGCAAATTTTTAACATTGGTTTTTCAATGTTTTACGAAAAATCTGCAAAAATTCTGAAAATTTCTTCAAAAATGAGCTTGACGTGTCGTCTCGTTTCGTGTATAATTCTCGGCACACCGACACGGTGAAGCTCGAAAGGCCGAGCGGCTCGAATGAGTCAGCGAGGCAAAGCCGAGCGAGGCAGTTTTCAATTTCACGGACTTTCCGTGGCACCAAGGCTGAGCTGAGAAGCTCGCCACCGGATACAACCTTCCGGGTGGGGTGCCGGAGAGGCTAAAGAGAGGGAAGGAAAAGGTCGTGACGCGTGCCGTGGCCTA
>CAJGCY010000053.1 GCA_904501955.1 uncultured Akkermansia sp.
CAATCAACTCACTCGATTTCAACGGCATCCATTCGGAGGGGGGGGTATCCAACCCATTAAAACTAAGCAACTTATCACGATAGAATTGATATTGCGCGCGTCTTGCCTCTAGCTCCGCCTCTAGCTCCGCCTCTAGCTCCGTAAATTTATCGAGGATTCTGACAATCTCCTCTTGCACAGGCAACGGAGGCACGGGAACCATAAACTTCTCAACGGCCACTCGAGGCAAACGCGGAATACTGGCAGTTCTCACCTTTGTTTTGAGCCTCCCTTGCCCATTTAACAGCAAATGATACAAATATCGAGAATTTAAAATATCAGGACACTTTAAGACATAGCAATCATCAGCAGCCCAAAAATCAACATTACTATACCCTACATCCCCGGCTGCTCCTGCAGCAATAATGAACGTCGTATGTTTTGCTACATTAGATTCCGTATGATATCCTAGTGGTTGCAAGCAATTTTGATAAACAGGAAATGGTCCATCAGTCAAAAGCTGTTCACGCACTACGCGTTTTCCACGCATAATATTCACGCAATTCCCCAATGTTTTATACTCCACTCCATCGGGACAATGTTGTGCAATCAACTCATCAATTTTGCTCATATGCGGCCTCCTTTTTTCAACTCAGTTACGGTATCAAGCAGCGCCACCTTCCAAATCTAACACAATGGCGTCTATAGCAACGCGCAGCTCATGCTGACGCTTCACAATGGACGCAATTCTGGCATTCAACTCTGTGATGTCAATTTTTTCCGTTTTATCCTCGGGTTCTACATAAGAGGAAACACTGAGCACATAGCCATTATCTTTCACCTCATCATAGGTGACAAGGCGGGAGAAATACTGCTCATCCACACGCGCAGTGAATTGATTGAAAATACGGTCACGATTCTCTGCAGAGAGGGTATTTTTATTACCCTCACGAACAAACTCGGCAGAAGCATCGATAAAGAGGATATTATTATCAGCCTTACTCTTTTTGAGTATGATAATACAGGTCGCAATGGTGGTACCGAAGAAGAGGTCCGGAGGGAGCTGAATTACCGTGTCTACATAGTTATTATCCACCAAGTATTGGCGGATTTTTTGCTCTGCCCCGCTACGGTACAGCACACCGGGGAACTCTACAATGGCAGCCGTACCGGTGGTGGACAACCACGCCAGCATGTGCATGGTAAAAGCAAGGTCAGCCTTCCCCTTGGGGGCAAGCACACCGGCGGGCGAGAACCGCTCATCATTAATGAGGATGGGGTTCGCATCACCATCCCACTTGAGAGAATAAGGCGGATTCGACACAATGGCATCGAAAGGTTCATCATCCCAATGGGCGGGGTCGGTAAGGGTATCACCACAGGCAATATGGAATTTATCAAAGTTGACATCATGCAAGAACATGTTGATACGGCAGAGATTATACGTAGTCAGGTTGATTTCCTGTCCGAAGAAACCTTGCTTCACATTGTCCTTACCCAGCACCTTGGCAAACTTCAGCAGCAAAGAGCCGGAACCACAGGCAGGGTCGTATACCTTATTCACCTCTGTCTTGCCTGCAACAGCCATACGTGCCAGCAGCTCCGACACCTCTTGAGGAGTAAAGAACTCACCACCGGACTTACCGGCATTACCGGCGTACATAGTCATCAGATACTCATATGCATCACCGAACGCGTCAATGGAATTATCTTTGTAACCGGCATTACCGAAATCAAGGCTCTGGACTGCATTAAGAATGCGAACCAACTTCTCACGCCGTTTTTCATGAGTTGCGCCTAGTTTCGAGCTATTTACATCAATATCATCAAACAATCCAATCAAATCAGGTTCGCTGGGGGTACCAATGGCAGAACTTTCGATGGACTTAAACACCGCAGCCACCGTTTCATTAAGATTTTCATCCAGTGATGCACGCGCTGTAACATTGCAAAAAAGCTCAGACGGCTTAATGAAAAAACCTTTTGTTTGCACCAAAAACTCGCGACCAGCTTCTGCATCTTCATCAGGCAGAGACGCATAGTCAAAATCCGCCCCCATGGCATCACGCTGTTGCTTGTTTACGTATTCTGCCAGATTTTCAGAAATAAAGCGATAAAACAAAATCCCCAGCACATACGACTTGAAATCCCATCCATCTACAGCACCACGCAATTCATTGGCAATTTTCCAAATAGTACGGTGCAATTCCGCGCGTTCCTGACTTGTTGAGCGAGGCATTTCAACAGAGGGCGATTCATTCAGTTGGGGCATATGTCTGATATTCGGTTATTACAGCGTGATACTAGCACAAAATTCCACGACACGCAAGGTAGAAATGCATCATACCTACCTGATTTACCATAATGCCCCGTTGAGGTCAACTTCAACAGAGAAGCCCCCTCACAGCTGGACGCGGGCTTGGGCGGCGAGGCGATCCATGCGGGATTTGATGCGGTTGTAGCGGAGGCGGATGAGCTTGCCCATGCAGAGGACGCCGAAGTGGAGGAGGTAGATGCAGAGGGAGAGCCAAGCGGAGAGGAAGCGGCCGGTGACGGGGCGGCGGATGGCTACCTCCGACAGCCAAGGGGTGAGGGAGGCGGAGCGAATGCGCAGCCACCAGTTGATGAGGGCAACGGAGCGGAGGTAGAGCTTGGCCTCCGGCGGGGAGGCGGGGTCCAGGAACATTTGCTGCTGGATGAGGAGGGCATCCAACTCCGCCCCGGAGTTGGCACCCCGCCCAATGCGGAGATAGGCAGCGGTGGCGGATTGCTCCCATATTCTGTAGAGTGCGGTGGAGCAATCCGTGGTGCCAAGCATGGGGTGTAGCAAGGCAAAACGGCTCCAGCCGATGCCATCCCCGAACATTTTGACCCCGAGGGGGAAGAGCGGTTCCTCCGGCAAGGCGGAACGGCGGATGACGGTGGAGGAACTGGAGGTGACGGCATCTCCCTCCAAGAACCAGTTGATGGCGTAGTAGGAGGATTTTTCCGCGGAGGCGGGGGTGAGGTCCGCATCTTTAATATCCGGCACGCGGGTGTAGCGGGTGGCGTACCAATCGTATTGCGGGTTTTGCTCGAAGAAGGCGAGGGCGCGCTCAAGGTGGTCCGGAAGCCAGGCGTCATCACTATCCAAGAATGCGATGAACTTGCCGCGGGATTCCGCGACGGCGCGGTTACGGGCGGAGCATTCGCCACCGTTGGGCTGGTCGATAATGCGCAGGCGGGGGTCGGTCTGTGCTTGGAGGACTTGGAGGGTGCGGTCCGGGGAGCCGTCATTCACGACGACGATTTCAAAATCCTGAATAGTCTGCTTGTAAACGCTGCGGAGGGTTTGTTCGATATACGCCTCCACCTTATAAGCCGGGATGGCAACGCTGAAGAGAGGTTCTGAAACTGATGCACACTGAGCCACGTGGAGAATGATACCGCAAAGGGAGCGGAGGTGTCAAGAAAAAGGTTGACAGCGAGAAAAGAGAAACATAGAATAAGGCAGTTATGGCAGAGCAAGCGGGCAGTGGCACGTTATGGTGCAAGGATACGTTGAAGCGAGAGCTACTGTGGGTAGCGGCAATAGCGGGTATTTATATGCTGATACATGGGTACCTGATGCTGCGCTTGGGGCTGCACCAAGATGAGGTGTATGATTTTTGCGGGGAGGAAGCGGGGCTGTATGCCGCCGCCGGTAGGTGGGGAGTGCTGCTGTGGCGCTATGTGTTCGGCGAGGGTGCCAGCCTGTACGCCGCGGGCATAACGGCGGGTGTTGCAACAGCCATAACGGTGGTGTGGCAAACCAAGATTCTAAAGCTGGATGATGTGTACGCTAAGCTGCTGTACTGTGCGTTCTACGTGGGGTGCACGCAGTATGCACACATGATAAGGTATGCCTTTTTGTCGGACGCGATTGCAGTCTCCATGCTGGCGGCAACGGCGGGGATTTATTATCTGAGCCGGGGAGGCAAGATGAACAGCCTGTACAGTATATTGCTGCTGGCTTTTGCGCTGGGGACATATCAAGCGACGTGTTTTTACATAGGCGTGTTCTGGTTTGCCTACCAGCTGCGGATGCAACAGGTGGGCACCGGTGTGAGCACGTGGCAAGAGCTCAAAAAGCTCTGCGTGGTAGGAGGTGCGGCTCTGGTGCTGTGGTGGGCGCTTAAACAAGCCACGACTCAGTTACCGATTGTAACGGAAGAGCATTTGAAATATGCGCAGAGCTACCAAAAGAGCCTGACCAACTGGGCGGCGTTCACACAAGGAAGCTGGGGGGATAAGCTTGCGCTGCTGGAGCATGCGTTCCGCTACCTATTCTGGAGCCAACTGGGGCGCACCTACACGGGGCAATGGGTATATGCCACAGCGCTGATACCGGTGGCGCTACTGGCATGGCACACATGGAAGCAGCAGGGCATGGCGGCCAAGTTACTGCAATACGGCATGCTGGCTATGGTGTGGGTACTGCCCCACTGCCTTATTTTCATGCTGCTCAAGCAACAGCCCCCGCACACGCTGCTGGCAGAGCCGCTGGCAGTGGCTACGCTGTGGGGCATGAGTGCGGCTTACCTGCCGCAGTTGTTCAAAAAAGGCATGTTGGTGATCATACCGTTCATGCTGCTGAAAGCCGGGTACCGCAGTGCGGACATGGCCAAGTCAGAGGCGCATGAGCATGAGCTGTGCATGGCTGAGCTGCGAGAAATACGCAGCCAAGGCATAGCCATGGCATCAGAAAAACACTTACCGCAGGAGTACCGCATCCTGATATTCGGCGAGCCGAAGCAGGATGCGGAAAATCAAGCACAATTACCTTGCCTGTATTTGATGAAGTTCTACCTGAGAACTTACCGCATGGCGCCCATGAGCGTGGGCAGCAAAGAGGAGCGCGCCCGCCACGCCCCTACCCTGCAACAAATGCCGGTTTGGCCTGCACCGGGCAGTGTGCAGCATGACGGGCAAGATGTCATCATCAAGCTGGGGGAGGAGTTCTGAACTGCCTCAGAGAGCACGTGCGTGAGCAAAAAAATGCGCAGCTCTCTCTATTTTAACTCAACAAACCCGCTGGGAGCGGTGTCAAAATGGGGTGGAGGACACACATATGGCTTGAAAGTCGCTGTGTGGCGTGGTATTTATAGAGTAAATAACGATGATGAACACACAGGCATATAATGATGAGATTGCGCAAAAATCCGGGTGGGTGAGCGCAGTTAAGATGGAGATGTCGCGCGTGCTGGTGGGGCAGAAGCAGCTGGTAAACCGGCTGATTCTGAGTCTGCTGTGCAAGGGGCACGTGTTGCTGGAAGGTGTACCGGGCTTGGCTAAGACCTTGTCCGTGAAGGCTCTGGCAGGCACGATGCACGCGGCATTCTCACGCATACAGTTTACGCCGGACCTGCTGCCGGCGGACTTGCTGGGCACCATGATTTATAACCCCGAGAACCGCCAGTTCACGGCGAAGAAGGGTCCGGTGTTCGCGAACCTGATTCTGGCGGACGAAATTAACCGCGCCCCGGCGAAGGTGCAAAGTGCCTTGCTGGAGGCTATGCAGGAGCGCCAGGTGACGCTGGGTGAGACGAGCTATGCCCTGCCCAACCCTTTCCTTGTGCTGGCAACGCAGAACCCCATTGAGCAGGAGGGTACTTACCAACTGCCGGAGGCTCAGCTGGACCGCTTCCTCTTTAAGGTGGTGGTGGACTACCCGACCCGTGATGAGGAGCTGCAGGTGCTGGGCATGATGAGCCGCACCACAGCCACGCCGAAGACCAACCCGGTGGTGAGCGTGCAGGAGATTGAGGAATCACGCGCGCTGATGGACCGCATTTTCATCGACCCCGCGGTGGAGAGCTACATTGTGGACTTGGTGCGCGCCACCCGCGCCCCGGAAAAGGTGGACCGCTATTTGGAGAACATGGTACGCGCCGGCGCCTCGCCGCGTGCCACCATCAGCATTGCGCTCGCCTCACGCGCCCTGGCATTCACCCGCCAGCGCTCGTACGTGACCCCGCAGGATGTGAAAGACCTGGCTCACGACATTTTGCGCCACCGTATTCTGCTCTCATACGAGGCAGAGGCGGCAAATGTGACCAGCGACAACATCATTGACAGCATCCTCTCCAAGGTGCCGGTGCCGTAACCCCCTCCGCAGCAAAGCGAATTCCCCGCCATGGATAGGACGCAGGAAATCATGCAAAAGGTGCGCCGTATTGAGATACAGGCGCGGCGGCTCACCACGAGCACCTTGTCCGGCCAGTACCGGGCGAGTTTCCGTGGGCAGGGCTTGGAGTTTGATGATTTCCGCGAGTACCAGCCCGGGGATGAGCCCCGATTCATCGACTGGAAGGTGACGGCGCGCACCGGCACGCCGTACGTGCGCAAGTTCCACGAGGAGCGCGAGCAGGTGCTGCTGCTGGCGGTGGATGCCAGTGCCAGCATGCGCTACGCCGGCGGTAATTCTGAGGACAGCAAGCTGGAGTACGCCGCGCGCGTAGCTGCCGTGCTGGCCTACAGTGCTGCCCGCAACGGAGACAACGTGGGGCTGCTGCTCTACGGGCGCAACCCGCACTTTTACCTGCCCCCGGCGAAGGGAATGAAGCAGTGCCTGCGCATCATTCGCGAGATTATCGCGACGGAGGGTGGCGAAGGTGAGATGAGCATGGAAGAGGTGGCAGCGGAAATCCTGCGCACGCAGCGCAAGCGCACCATGTGCTTCCTCATCAGCGACTTTATGATGGCGCCGGACAAGCAAGCCATCGGCAAGCTGAACTTCCGGCATGAGCTCATTCCCCTGCGTGTGAGCGACCCCATGGAGCTGGAGCTGCCGGCAGCGGCGGGGCGTGTATGCGTGCAAGACCCCGAAACCGGTGAGTTCTACAACATCAACATGGCGGACAGCGCCGTGCGCAACACCTACAGCAAGGCCATGCTCAGCCACCGCCGCGAGTGGGAGCTCATCTTCACCCAGCTGGGTATCAATATGTGTGACCTGCGCACGGATGCGGACTTCATCGCCACGCTGCGTGGGCTCTTCACCAAGCGCAGCAGCCACTTTGCCAGATAAAACACAGATCACCGGAGCCATGCCCACCACGCCAGCCAGTACCCCGGAGCCACAGCTCCTGCAATGCATTCCCACGCTGGAAAAAGAGCCCCCTGCCGAGAGCCTGCGCGAGGAGGGGTACGCGCTCGTCATCATCATCACAGCGGTGGTCGTGCTCAGCGCAGTGGCCGCGGCCATCATCTTGCACCTCACCCTGCGCAAGCGCAAGCTGCCCCCGCCCCCCACGGCGGAGGAACTGGCCTACCGCGAGATAGAGGAGCTGCAGGCGCAGGCTCCCACCATGCGTGAGTGCTGCCAGGGCTTATCACTGATACTGCGGCGCTACCTGAGCGGCAGCACGCAAGACCCCGCCCTGTATGAGACGCAAGAGGAGTTCCGCCAGCGCATGGATGCCCTCACCTGCATACCGGCAGAGTGCCAGTTCCGCACGCGCAAGCATTTGGACACCTTGGCGGAGTACAAATATGCCGGTGAGCAACCCGGCACACCACAGCTCATCAGCACGCTCATGCAAGAGACCGGCGCCATCATCACCGCCATTGCGGAGGCGCAGGTGCGCGCGGCTGCAGCAGCCGGAGAGTTAGCCAAAATGAAGAAATTATCATGATGCACCATCTTACCACAGGCCTGCCGGTGATAGCGCAGCACGCGCCCGCTGCCCGCGAGTTTATGTTTGCGAGCCCGCACTGGCTTTGGCTGCTGTTGCTGCTTATCCCGCTGCTGCTCTTGCGGCGGCGCAAGGGAACGGCCGCAGCAGTACAGCACCCCGGGGTACGCATCATTGCAGAGCTGCTGCCCCGCCCCTCCACCATAGCGGGCAGCATAGGCCCGGTGCTGGCCGTACTGGCTACGGCGGCCATCATCACAGCGTTGGCTCGTCCCCAGTGGAAAACCCACCATGAGGAGCCCATTGCCAGCGGCATTGACATCATGATTGCCTGCGACTTGTCCGGCTCTATGGCGGAGCGTGACATGGTCATCAACAACCGCCGGGTGGACCGCCTCGTGGCAGCAAAGCACGTGATTGAGGAGTTCATCAAAAACCGCCCGAATGACCGCATGGGCATGGTAGCCTTCGCCGGCAAGGCCAAGTTGTGCAGCCCCCTCACCATGGATCACAACATCGTGCGCCGTCGCCTGAGGGATTTTTACCTGGCGGAGGTGAACCCCTTCGGTGAGCTGATTCGCCCCGGTTACATCATAGAGGACGGCACGGCCATCGGCTCCGCCATTGCCTCCGCCGCAACCCGCCTCAATGAGAACAAGGACACGAAGTCCAAAATCATCATCCTGGTGACGGACGGCATGAGCAACCGCGGCCAAATCACCCCGATAGAAGCAGCGCAGAATGCCGCCACACTCGGCATCCGCATCTACCCCATCGCCATCGGCAAAGACCGCCGGCTGTCGCGCAACGTTGCACGCGTGGACACGCTGGATGAGAAGACCCTCAAAGAGATAGCGAAACTCACCGGCGGCACGTACTACTTAGCGGGCAGCAGTGAGAGCTTGGAAGAGGCATTCCGCAGCATTGACCTGCTGGAGAAGACGGACTCCGCCCCTCGCAAATATGAGGTGTATGATGAGCTATTTTACTGGCCCATGGGGGCAGCAGCCATCTTGCTGGTACTTGCGGCGCTGGGCATGCTGATATACCCGAGGTCCGCCCCCTGATAACCGACACAACACCACCCCTACGCACATGAGTTTTCTATATCCGTACGTTTTGCTTGCGCTCATCCTCCCGCTGCTGCTGGGGGTGGGGCTGGTGGTGCTCAGCCACTACCGCAAAAACAACTGGCAGCAGCTCGTCTCCGCCGGCCATAGGGCAAAGCTGGTGAAGCCCACCTCCGTGTGGCACTCCACCGTGCCGGCCATCCTCCTCTTTTTGGCCATGTGCAGCTGCATCATAGCAGCGGCGCGCCCCTTCAACGGCTACCGCAATGCGGAAGCCTCCGTGAACGGCCGCAACCTCATCATTGCTCTGGATATCTCGCGCTCCATGGAGACGCGCGATGTGGCGCCCTCACGCTTAGGGGCAGCGCGCTCCGCCGCGCAGATGCTCATCGATGCCCTGCCGACGGATAAAATCGGCTTGATGATATTCTCCGGCGAGGCGGAGCTCACCGTACCGCTCACCTATGACCACGCAGCCCTGCAAGAGATACTCAACCGCGTGAACCGCGATTGGGAAAGCTACGGCGGCACGAATTTGGAGCATGTGGTCAACATTGCGCTGGAGGACTTTGCCCAAACAGCCCCGGATGGCACCAACGCACTGGTAATCATCAGTGATGGTGAAGACACCATGGATTTTTCATCGGAATTGCTCAGCGAAGCACGCAAAAAGAACCTCCTCATCATCACCGTAGGCGTGGGAACCCAGGGCGGTGGCCCCATACCGGATGAAAACAGCGAAAACGGTCTCTGGAAAGACCGTGACAACAAACACGTCATCAGCAAACTGCAACCGCAGATGCTCAACCGCTTGGCGCAAGAGACAAACGGCTCCTACTTCCTGATGGACGGCAGTACGGACATCGCCGCCTTCGCCAAAGCAGCCACGGAGAGGCTGAACCGCCATGAGGAGACCTTCTCCGTGAATAAAACCCCGAATGACATGTATGAATACTTTGCCGGCTTGGCACTGTTGCTGCTGCTGGCGGCCATCATCCTCAAAACACAGTGGAAGCGCATGCCCGTGCGCCCCTCCGGCAGCACCTTGTTGCCCGTGGTGGTAGCATGCCTGCTGCCCCAGGCATTCGGCGCACCGGATGAGGAATCCGTGGATGCCTACGCACGCGCGGCGATGGAACAAGCAGCCGGCAACACGGAGCAGGCGCGCGTGGCGTTGTCGGAAGCGCTGATGGATGCCGACCCCCGCATGCAGGCAGCAGCCATGATGGCCCTGGGCAACCTGAGCGCGGAGGATACCTTTGCCGACTTGCGCAAACTCTACGCCGCGACGGAAGAACAACCCGCCCCGCAGCCCACGATTGAGCAGCTGGAGGATATCATCAAAAAACTGGAAGCAGACCGCCGCTATTTTGAAGACGCCCTAGTCATGCAGCCGGATTTGGCCGCAGCAAAAGCTAACTGCGATAAGCTCAAAAAGCTCGAGGAGGCCATCAAACAAGAAATTGAGCGCCTGAAACAAGAGCAAAACGAACAAAACGAGCAAGACAGCCCCCAAGACCAACAGCAGGACGGCAAGCAAGACCGGCCGCAGGATAAGCAGGACGACCAACCGCAGGACGGCGAGCAAGACCAACCGCAGGACCAACAGGGTGACCAACCGCAGGACGGTGAGCAAGACCAACCGCAAGACCAACAGGGCGACCAACAGGGCGACCAACAGCAGGACGGTGAGCAAGACCAACCGCAGGACCAACAGGGTGACCAACAGCAGGACGGTAAGCAAGACCGGCCGCAGGACCAACAGGGCGACCAACAGCAGGATGGCAAGCAAGACCGACCGCAGGACCAACAGGGCGACCGAAAGCAGGACGGCAAGCAAGATAAGCAAGGCGACCAACAGCAGGATGGCAAACAAGACCAACCGCAAGAACGGCAGGGTGAGAAAGAAGGCCGGCCCCGGCCGCAACAGAGCGAGTCTGCAGCAGCCCGCCAACAGCGCCGCGAGCAGCAACGCGCCTACGACCTCCTTAACATGAACCGCGAC
This sequence comes from uncultured Akkermansia sp., assembly GCA_904501955.1. Classification (GTDB taxonomy): domain Bacteria; phylum Verrucomicrobiota; class Verrucomicrobiia; order Verrucomicrobiales; family Akkermansiaceae; genus Akkermansia. The sequence goes on from CAJGCY010000053.1 coordinate 10,710, forward strand.
GAAGAAGACGAAGGCCAGTCGCGCAGGCTTCAACGCCATTACGAATACTCCACCGGGCAGCGCCGCCGCCCCAATAAAGATTACTGATGCCCCCCGCCATTATGAAATACAGACTTGCATTCATCATATACCTGCTGCTCATGCTGTGCTGCCCCGCCCGGGCAGATGCCACAGCCGTGTGGTCCACCAACGCCGCGCTGCCGGGAGAAAAGGTATTGCTCTTTATCCTGCGTGAAAACAAGAGCACGGCGAATCCCACGCGCATCAAAAACGTGGATCACGGGCGCGTGGTCAATGGCTCCTACCAAGGCCAAGTGAACGAGAACGTAGCCATGCAAGATGACGCCGGCAACCCCGCCGGCAGCATGGAGGTATGCGCCCTGCTCATTGAGGCAGGCCGCAGTGGCACCGTGGAGTGCAACCAAGTGGAAGTCACATACTCCACCGGGCAAAAAGAGATGGTGAAGGTACCGCCGCTGCCCGTCTACACCACGGCAAAGGTGGAATGGCGCACAGTGGAAAGCTCCGGGGGTAACAACAGCGAAGAGCAGCCGACTACCTTCGGCACCTTCTGGATGACCACGCCCGAGGAATACTACACCGGGCAGTGCATCAAGGCCTCCCTCAAACTACTGCTGCCGCAAAGCTTTGTCAACATCACCCAGCTGCCGCAGGTAGTCGCGGCGAATGTGAAGGCGGAGCAATTCCACTTCCAAGCTAACGGCGTGCTGGCAAAAATGATGGAGCAGTGGCTGCCGCTGCGCAACAGAACCGTGCAAGCCCGTGGGCAAAAGTGGTACGTGCTGGACCTCGCAACCACCCTGGTTCCCCTGCCCGCCACCAACAATGTCCATGCGGATTATGATGTATACGTCAGCATCCCCTGCTCCTTCCGTGAGACGCACACCATCACCTCCCGGCAGACTCCGGGCTTCAGCTTCAGCAGCACCACGGTGCAAAACATCAACAAAACGCTGAAGCTCCCCAAGCTGGCGCTCAGCAAACCCCGCCCCCTGCCCCCCAACCCGCCGGCAGATTTCACGGACTTGGTGGGCCAATTCAGCATCTCCACGACCACGACGGCAAAAGACCTCGCCATGAATGAGATGATAGAGGTGAGCATCACCGTGCGCGGCAAGGGCGCAATGGAGCTGCTTACCTGCCCGCAGGTGCAGGATGCCGAGCAGTGGAAGCTCATGTCACCCACCCGCAACATCATCACCACCCCCACGGGCGAGGTGAGCGCCGTTGTCTTCTCACAAATGATGCGCCCCGTAGCGGAGGTAAGCGCCGTGCCCTCCTTCAGCTTCAGCTATTTCAATGATGAAGAGCAGGAGTACAAAACTGCCGCCAGCACCCCCATCGTACTGCCGTGGCGCCAAACGGAGGCCAGCGGTTCCGGCCAAATGGTAGCCGGAGGCGCTGCCCCGCCCCCTGCGGGTTCCGTACCCGTGGCTGAGCTGACGGACATCTACCACTTCATGCCCACCGCTGCAGAAGGTGGCAAGAGCGTGAGCCTGGAGCTGCCGCGCGGGCTGTGGTACCTGCTGTACCTGCCCGGGCTGGGCATCTTCGGGTGGTTACTGGGGAGCCACCTGCGCAAGAAATGGCTGCTCAAGTCCGCTGCCCGCCGCCAAGAGCGCACCCTGCATGCCTTGGCAGCAGAGCCTGACGCCATAGCATTCCTCAAGGGCATAGGCTCCTTTATTGAGAGCAACATACCCACGGCAAAGAACAACCCGCAACTGCAGGCCATCTTGCAAAAGCGCGATGCTGAGGTGTTCCGCCCGGATGCCGCTCCCAGTGTCACCCCGGAGGAGAAAGCCGGCATGCTGCGCAGCGTGCGCAAGGCATTGTCCGGGCTGGTACTCCTCGCCATGATGCTGTGCGGGCTCAGCCACGCCACGGCTCAGGCCCAGGAAGACGCTGCACAGCAAGCCTACCGAGCCGGCCAATACAGCAAGGCCTTGCAACTCTTGGAGCAAGAGAGCACACAGGCGGACCCCCCCCGCAACAAGGCAGACACCCTCTACAACATCGGCAACTGCTACTACAGGCTCGACAAACCGGGACAAGCAGCACTGTATTACGCCCGAGCCCTGCAAGAGGAACCCGGTTTTGCGGAGGCGGAGGCAAACCTGGCCTTCATACAGCGCAAAGAAGGGGCAATCCTGCCGCACAAAACCACCACGGAAGAGGTATTCACCTACCTGAGCGCTCAGCAACTCTGGCTCACTACGGTCATTTGCACGGCAGCCCTACTGCTGAGCATTGCGCTGGGCGTATGGTTGGGCACACGTTACCGCACCGCCACGCGCATCGGTACGGGCATTTTCTTCGTACTCAGCTTGCTTTGCCTTGCGGACTACGTTTATTATATGACCCGCACCGTGCCGGACCTCACCGCCACACCGCCGGACAGCCTCGCCTACATCACCACAGCCACCACTGCCCGCACCGCAGCGGAGGAGAAAGCCGCAGCCGTTACAGAATTACCGGCCTCCACCCCGGTGCGCTTGCTCTCACAGCGTGGCAGCTGGAGCTATGTGGAAACCTTCACCGGCGTACGCGGGTGGATACCCACCGGCGCAGCAAGCACCCTCAGCCCCGCCGGGCAAGAGAGCGAACCCGCGCTCATCATCAGCTTCAAATAAATGAAAAAACTCATCTGCCGCTGTTTGCAAGTCATGCATGCCTTAGTGCTTGGCATTGCCTTGCTGTGGTGCGCGGGGCTGTGGTGCTACCTGCCCATCAGCCTCATAACCGTAGCGGCAGTAGCCTGTGCTTGGGGTGCGCTTTACCTGCACCGCCGGCGCCGCCCACAGCACACGGCTGGCTGGCTTTGGGCGCTGGTGGTATGCTGCATCACCACCTTCTGCGCCCTGCCCGGCCCCGCTCAGGTGCAGTGGCAACGCTCATGGGCGAAGGCGCCCACCTTCGAGCTGAACCACACGAACAATACCCTCACCGTGCACAACCTGCGCGACTTCCGCTACCGCTCTGTGCAGGATTTTGATTCCGTATACCGCACGGAGCACTATGATTTGAGCCAACTCACCGGCGCGGACTTTGCAGAGTGCCACTGGGACGGCATGGAAGCCATTTGCCATACCATGATGAGCTTCCACTTCGCGGATGGGCGCAACCTGGTCGTATCCGCGGAAACCCGCCTGCCTGAGGGCGTGGAGCAAAACGCCATCGGTGGCCTCTACAAGCAATACGGGCTGCTTTACATCTTCGGCACAGAGGATGACATCTTCCGCCTGCGCACGGACTACAGGCACGAGGACCTTTACCTCATGCCGCTGCGCTGCACCCCGGCGCAAGCGCGCTCCATGCTGCTGCACTTCGTGAGCTTGCAGCAAGAGACCGCCCGCAACAACACCCCTTACAATACCGTCACCCATAACTGTTCGACCGGCCTCATCAACACCTTCGCCGGTATTAACCCGCACATGACGGACGGGCATTACATGCTGCCCATTCACAACGGCTCCATCTCGCGCATCCTTTTTGAGAACGGAGCCTTCCAATCCCTCCCCGGTGAAACATACGATGCCTTCCGCCGCCGCACCTACCTCGGCTACGACATCATGCCTGAGCAGCAGCACCAATCTTATTCCCAAGCCATCCGCGCAAAAATCACCCCGCAGCACTGAGGGAAAGCGCCATCGTATGCCTGTCGCCAATGCGTCTCTCAGGGCTTGATTTCTCGTCCTTTATGAAAAAATACCGATAGTCGTTATATTTTTCTTGAAGTATATCTGTTATTATAGTAATATACCCCCGCTCCGGTCAGGCCGCCTACAAAGACGGAAGACTGCTGAGAAAAAGCACCGCGGTGCATCGGAGGTAATCCGGTGCACCGCAACGCGTTTTTAGGAGGGAGTAAGGGAGCACAAGCTCCCGATTACAGTCTGGAAAGGGCGGAAAGAATGGCGGCCGGGTACAAGATGTGCTCCTGCACCTGAATGCGCGCGTGGAGGGACTCCGCCGTATCCCCCGGCAGCACGGGTACATAGGCCTGCATGAGGATTTCACCGGTATCCATACCGGCATCCACATAATGCACGGTGCAGCCGGCCTGCTTGGCTCCGGCCTCCAGCGCCTGCTTCCACGCCTCCACCCCGGGGAAAGCGGGCAGCAGCGCGGGGTGAATGTTCAGGATGCGGTTCGGGAAGGCGGAAAGGAGGGGCTCTTTCACCAAGCGCATGAAGCCCGCAAGGCATACCATGTCCACCTTCAGCTCCTGCAACTTTTTAGCCACAGCCTCCTGCACCTCCAGGGGGAACTTGTTTTTGAAGCCGCAGCAATCTATCACCTCGGCAGGTACCCCGTGTTGGCGAGCGCGCTCCAGAATGTAGGCATCCGGGTTATCAGACAGCACGATAACCACCTCTGCATCCAAGCGGCCATCTTTGATTGCATTGAAAATAGACTGGCAATTACTGCCGGAACCGGAACCAAGTACAGCAAGACGTATCATAACACGAGTACCTTACCCCACTCTGCCACAGAATGCAAGCCTATTCCGGCTTCTGATTCCCTTTTTTGATTCGTCCAAGGGTAAATACGAAAAAGCGATGTTAACGTTTATACTTGGTACCCCTACTCGCTCTGAGCGATAAATCGGAAGTTGGCGAGCGCAAGCGAGCGGAATTTGAAGCCCCGATAGGGGCGTCAGCCCTTAGGCAGGGGTGGAGCGGCGTAGCCGCGCAACCCCTGTTAGCGGAAAAAATAAAATTGAGCCCGGTGCGACGGAGCGTCAGCGACGCAGCGTAGGGCGACAGCACCGTTGCCTTGTTCA
>CAJGCY010000054.1 GCA_904501955.1 uncultured Akkermansia sp.
CGAGTCTCGCTGACGCTCGCTTTCTGGGGGCTTCGTTCGCTACGCAATCTACGCCCACCCTGAACGCCGAGGCTAGGCTTCTATCGCTTTGGTCTGAAAGACCAAAGCGCCTACGCCTGCGGCAGCCATTCTGGCCTGCCTGGGCGTAGAAAAACAGCGTATCAGGTTTCCTGATACGCTGTTTTACGAAGCCTGGAGCATAGCGGACTCGAACCGCTGACCCCTTCAATGCCATTGAAGTGCTCTACCAGCTGAGCTAATACCCCGTTTGTTTATGTTGTCCTTAGCGGACGGGCGAATTATACAGGTTTGCACTGTGTTTGGCAAGTAAAAAGTGTGAAAAATTGTGATTTTTCTTTAATTTTTTGGCAAAATGGGGGTCTGGATGCCGCGGGAATAGCGATAAATGGCGGAGGTGAAGGCGGAATACATGAGGATTTCTCCCATTTCTTCGGCAATGAAGCAGATGTTGGCGCGCTCGGAGATGACGCCGACGAGGAGGCCGATGATGAGGAAAGCGGTTTCCCACACGGGGATGCGGGTGCGAATGAGGGTGTGGTAGAGGCTGCTCAGGTTGCCTTTGCGGCAGAAGGCGGTGAGGCAAAGGAGCCCCATAAAGATATAAACGGCGATGCGGATGACGGGGCCGTGGGGGATTTCCTTCCATTTAAGGTAGTCTTGCACCGGACCGCAATGGAAGATTTCTCCGCTGCGGCTCCAGAGGAGCACGCGGCCGCAGTTTACCTCGCGCAGCAGGAGGAAGAGGCAAACGGTAGCAAAAAACAGGTAGAGTGATTTGTGCTGCTTTGCAGTGACGCAAAAGAGGATGCTGAGCATGAGGAGAATGTTCTGCGTGTTCTCCAGTATGCCGTTCTCGTAGCCCCAAGAATCAGGGGCGTAGCTGATGAGCCATGCGCCCAGCGGCAATAAGAGCCAGATGAGGCGGGTGGAGGTGGTGTGCGAAAAATCCCATCTATTAGAGTTCATGCCTGGTCGTGTTGCTTTTCTTTATATTATAGCATCCTCTGCGCGGTTTGCAAGGTGTTAATGCTGCGCGAGGGGTGGTTGGGGGCGCAAAATGCAATTATAACACAAGGGCGCGCGCACAGCTGCGGTTTAGCCGGCAAAAAAAATGCGCCGGTGGTATGAACAGTGCAGCTCGGTGGAGGACTCCACCGAGCTGCGTGTGATATGAGTTATGACAAGGGGTTACTTGATGATAACCGTCTTGCTTTCACCCTTTTGGAGCTTGAGCTCGGGAATGAGGATGAAATCATCTGTGAGCACAGCGCCTTCCACGTTGCACTCTGTGGCGCCCTGCCCTGTGGCTGCCGTGGGGAACCATACGCCGAGGCGGCCCTTGTGGTCCATGTTGGCGGTGATGGTGAAGGATTTGGGGTTGACCCACTCTACCGTTACCGGGCACGGGGCTTTGGAGCAATCCAAGGAGGCGGACCAGGCGGGGTCGCCATAGAAGGCAACAACGTCGCGATCGTGCACGTAGCCCAAGGCGTCCTTCACGTTGTCTTGCGTGAGAGCGGCGCCGCTGAATACGACAGCATTTTGCAGGCGGCCGCTAACTTGATCGTCGTTGAAGCGAACATCAAGCAGTTTGGGGTCAATCTTGCGGGTGTTGTCGAGGATGAACTGGTTGTTGAGGAACCAGGCGTGTGAGAGCGGGGTGCCGTTGGCGGAGTCGAAGAAGCAGCTGAGGGTGCCCCAACCGCCTGCGCCATACCAAGAGGGTACGGTGTAGCCGACTACCTGATTGCAGGTGTAGGCAGAGAGGGCGGTTACGGCCATGCTGTCTTTGGTGTTGCAGGCATCGCCAAAGAGGCAGTTGCCGGCAGCCAGCCAAATGCGGGTGGTGCCATCGGGCTCAATGGCGGGGCACTCGCGGTCCTTAGCAAGCTTGGCCAGGCCCTCTGTGTTGCCACGGTTGGCCTGCGAGAGCGGGCGGTAGAAGTAGCCCAACTGCGGCTTGCGGAGCTGGTAGAAGCGGTTGCCGGAGGGGAAGATGAGGCCGCGGGAGAACGGCATCTCCAGATTGAACTGCGTGGCGTGGCTGGAGCTTACAACCATGTGGGCCTTGGCGTTGGCAAGGCGTTCTGCGAAGAGGCTTTGGAAGCCCTGCTCCAAGAGCTGGGTGCCCTCGGGGGTGGTCTCGTCGTAGGTGGTGGTGGTGGGCTCTACGTTGCCGGTTTGCTCCAAGATGGGGCAGTTGGTCCAGTCCGTAATGCAGTAGCTGTACTCGAAGTGGTGCCAGCCGATGTTGGTGGTGGAGAGCAAGCGCTTGATGACGAGCGGCTCTGTGGCGGTGGCAATGCGCATGGCATCGTCTGCACTGTAGCCGGTGATGATACCCCACATGCAGTCGCCCCACAGGTCTTCGTCTACCACGCGGGCGGCACGGTGTATATCGTTGATGGCCACACGGCCTACCTCCTCGGGCTTAAGCACAAGGCCGGCGTAGCGGGCGCCGGTGCTGCGCATGGCTTCCGTTACGTTCTTTTCTGTGACGGAGGGGATGACTACCTTTTGAGCGCCGGGGTATTTTTGCACGAGGGCATCTGCCACGGCAGCCCAGGCGGGGTCTGCCACGGTGCTCTCGGTGGTAATGACGGTGTAGTCCTCAACAGTGGGGGCTACTTTGGCGATGGGGGTGGCATCCTCTGCGGCGGGGGTGGCCTCGGGCTGCTCTTCATCTGCCGGGGTGTAGTCCTCGGGCACTACGTAGTAGCAGTTGACGTTGCGGTTGCCGAACACCTCTTTAGCGAGCTGCTGAATCTCATCGAAGGTGATGCTCTTGAAGTCATCTACCACGGTGCGGATGCTGTCCAGCTTCTCGGGGTCGCTCTGCAGGTCTGCCAAGGCGCCGCACCAGAAGGAGTTTTGGCGCAGGTTCTTCTCTGCCGTGGCAATGATGGGGCGAATGGCGCAGTCGAAGTCGTCCTGCGTGAACTCGCCGCGGCCTACGGAATCCAGGATTTCCATCATGGCATCGTTCACCTTCTTGCGGTTGCGTTTTACACCGGCGCTGGAGGTGGTGATGATGGCGGCGTTATCCAGCTCTGCCGGGGCAGTGAGGGATACGGAGGGGGAGTAGGTTTCACCCATCTTGGCGCGAATGCCGTCAAACAGCTTGGCGCGGGCAATGGAGGTGAGCACGCGCAGGCGGCGGGTGCGCTTTACATCCTTGCCATCGCCGGCGGGGCGAATCTGGGCTACGATGGTTTTATCCAACGTGGTGGGATAGCGGAAGAACTCCTCCTGCCCCCACGGGCGGAAGTTGACGGTGCGCTGCTCCGGGGTGAGCTCTGTAAACTCGGCATTGCGCTGGGGCATGGCGCCGAAGGTGCGCTCGAGCACGGGGAGTGCCTTCTCGATGTCGAAGTCGCCCACGAGGGTTACCTCGATAGCGCCGTGCTGCAAGGCGGGCTCAAGGGCGGCCTTCACTTGCTCAAGGGTTACGGCCTCTACCTCTTGCTGGGCAGGTACATTGAAGCGGATGTCGTCACCATACAGAGCCTTGGAGCTGTGCACGGTGAAAGCACCTTGCGGGGTGGTGGCCAGCTGCTGGTACATGGCCGGCAGGCGGCGGTGAATCATAGCCATGGCCTCTTGGCGGAAGCCGGGGTGCATGATGCCGGCTACAATGAGTTTGCACTGCAGCTCAAGGTCTTCCTCTGTGGTGCCGCCGGAGAAACTCATTCTGGCGTCGCCCATGCCGAAGTTGAGGTCCACATTGTGACCGAGCATGATGCGCTTGAGCTCATCCAAATCGTGAGCCTCGAGGGCGCTCAGGCTAATGACGGAACCGGCTACGGTGCCAAGACCGGGCACGAGGGGCAGCTTAAGGTTGCCGCCATCTACTGCGGCGCTTACGGTGAGGGCGCCCTTGCGGTAGTCTGTGCTCTTCAGGTTTACCTTAACGCCGTTGGAAAGCGTGAGGGTGGTAACATCAATATCTGCAATGTGCTCGCGCTTAACGATGCTGCCGGGCTCGCCGATGGTGTCGTAGGCAAAGGGCTTGGCGGCACGCAGCACGGGTTTTTCTACTGCTACCTTGGTGGAGGCATCGAACACGGCCTCGAGGCTCTGCTCTGTGAGGTCGGCGGGGATGGTGCCATTGGCGGTAAGCTTGCTGTTGGCGGCATTGTAAGCCTCTGCCAGAGCGGCGCGGCAGCAATCCGGGTTCTGCAGAATGTACTCTACAGCCATGCGGAACACGCGCATATCCTCTGCAGGGGCGGTGTGCACGGTCTTTTCGCCAACGGCGTTAACGAGGTAGGAGGCCATGGAATCTGCCGTGGTGCTCTCCCAGGTTTCGATGGAGTGCGTAAGGTTGGCAGCCATGCCGGAGAGTACCTCTGTAAACTCATGGGACTCAAAGCCGTACTGAATGGCCTTGCGCAGCTCTTGCTCGGCGCAGCTGAGGGCGGTTTGCCACTTCTCCGGGGCGGAGGCTACTTGCAGGCTGAACACCTCGGCAGTGCCGTAGAGCTCGCCGTTGTCGATTCCGGCGCGGTTGAAGGGGGCATCTGCCTGCTGAGAAATGCGGCTCAAACGGCCGTTGACGATGGCGCAGGCAATCTGCAAGGGCATGTCCTTAATGCGCTGCTCCAGCGTATCCTCCTTCTCTACATAAGGCTTAACGGTGCTGGCGGTAATGCTTACAGTGGCCTGCTCCTTAACGGGCAGCACCTTAACACTGCGGCCCAGGTTGGTGATGGTGCCTACGGAGGGGTGCTCCGGGTTCTCAGCGGCAGGCATGCTGACAAAGTGGTTGCGAATCCACTTCTCGGCAGTAGCGGGCTCAAAATCACCGGTTACAATGAGCGTCATGCGCTCGGGCACATAGTGCTTCTTATAGAAATCGCGGAACAGCTGGTACGGGGCGTATTTAATCACCTCCTCGCGGCCGATGGGCATGTAGTGGGCAAGCTTGGCGCCCTCGGTAAGCTGCTCGATGGTGGAAATCATGGCGCGGTAGTTCTCGGAGTCGCGGCTCTTGAGCTCGCTCACGATGATGCCACGCTCGTGGTCAAGGGCTTCGTCCTCAAGCTTGGCACCGTCGGCAAAATCGCGCATGATGGTGAAGGCAAAGTTCACCGTCTCAGGCTTCTGATTCGGAATATCCAGCATGTACACCGTGTGCTGCAAGGAGGTGTAGGCATTGGCATCGCCACCAAAACCCAAGCCCAAACGCTGCATGGCCGGAATCAACTCACCACGCTCAAAATTGCGGCTTCCGTTGAACACCATGTGCTCCAGGAAGTGGGAGATACCGCTCGTCTCCTCCGTTTCGTCCAATGAACCGGTGCGCACAAAAAGGCGTACACTGGCGCGGCCGGCGGGCTCCTTGGTGGGGCGTATCATGTATGTTAACCCATTATGCAACTTACCCACAATCAATTGCGGATCTTGCTTGAGCTGCATATCCTGCACCGGGGCGGCGGCCGTTGCCTCGCTGGCTACCGGCTGAGTCTCGACAGGAGCGGGGGCCTGGGCATAGGCAAATGCTGCCGTGCCGGCCATGACCATTAGCGTTGTCGTTATGGCTCTGTTCATAATCAAAAATCTGATTTACACCTACCATACCACAATGAATATCACTTGTCGACCCCTCTTTTCTATAATGACACCAAAAAACCGTTTTTTCTCTGTATGACACCATTCTTCCCCACCCGCCCTCATTTTCCGCTTGACTCCCCTGCCCGCTCTTGCTACCATCAACCCGGCCCTGTAGCTCAGTGGTTAGAGCAGGCGACTCATAATCGCTTGGTCGCGGGTTCGAGCCCCGCCGGGGCTAGCTAAATACACAACCCTCTAACGCTCAATGCGTTAGAGGGTTTTAATGATTATTCTTAAATGTCAATGACTTAACTATAAAATTACAAGTCCTTGATATACAAATAATACCACTCATAAAAAGCTTGTACACGTCCAAAAACGACCTTTTGCACTTCGCAGGGACTCAAAAGGACTAGGGTGCTGGCATACAGGTTGTATTGATATTGAAGGTGCGTTTTGCCCATTTTTTTCTGGAAAGTAGAGCAAGAAATTGCTAAAATGTCTCTGACGCTATAAGACTATAACTAATTTTATGGTAATTGATTTGCTGAGTTTGAAGAACGGGCTCCTCGAACATGTCGCTTCGAGGACGGATGCTTATATATCTGCTATGCCTAAAGAAATTCGCAAAGCTTATGGCCAATTTTTTACCAGCAAAGAGGCTGCTTCGTTTATGGCTTCATTGTTTGTTGTGCCCGAGCAGGAACGAATTACCGTTTTGGACGCTGGTGCAGGTTCTGGTATTCTTACAGCGGCGTTAGTTCAGCGATTATCCTTTGAAAAGGCGGTAAAGAGCATAGAAATTACATGCTATGATACTGACGAAAATGTGCTACCGCTCCTGCGAGAAAACTTAGAATGGTTGAGGACCCAGTGCGGTAAGGATTTAACTTATCGTATTATTGAAGATAATTATATATTGAGCCAAAGTTTGGAGTATAATGATAGGCTCTGCCAATTTGAGTCCCAGAAGTATGATTTGGTAATAGGAAATCCACCATACATGAAGATTCCGAAAGAGGCACCGGAAGCGAAGGCTATGTCCGATGTTTGTTATGGTGCACCCAATTTATATTTCCTTTTTGCTTCTATGGGGATGTTTAATCTCCGTGATGATGGTGAACTCGTGTACATTATTCCTAGATCTTGGGTATCCGGTGCATATTTTGCTAAGTTCAGGGAGAAACTGTTGAACACCGGAGTGTTGACACATATTCATCTCTTTGTCAGTAGAGATAAAGTTTTTGATTCAGAAAGTGTTCTTCAGGAGACGATGATTGTAAAGATAAAGAAATCACAAAAGACTCCTGACTGTATACGTGTTACTACCTCAAATTCAAACAAGGATTTCTCTTCGATGACATCTTTTGATGCGCCATATCACGTAGTTGTGAGTGGCGCGGAAAAATATGTGTACTTGGTTACCGATGAACATGATGTAGAGATTTTGAGAACCTTAAATGCATTGCCCTGTACCTTACCGGAATTGGGATTAAGAATGAAGACCGGCTTAACTGTCGATTTCAGGACAAGAGAGGCTCTAAGGGATGAATACAGCCCGGATGCTGTGCCTCTTTTGTATTCTCAGCATTTACGTCATGGCCGTGTGAAGTTTCCTGTAGGAAAGTCTGGTGAGTATTTGGTATCTAATCAGAATTCCTTGAAACAGAAGAATTGTAACTACCTCTTTGTTAAGAGGTTTACATCCAAAGAAGAAAAGAGAAGATTGCAATGTGCTGTTTACTTGTCATCAACACTTCCGGACTATACGCATATCAGCACGCAGAATAAAATTAATTTCATAGGATGTAGTCACAAGTCTCTCTCTGAGGATATGGTATATGGCCTGTACGTACTGTTTAATAGTACTGTGTATGATCAGTATTATAGAATTCTTAATGGGTCGACGCAGGTAAATTCAACAGAGATGAATCAGATTCCAGTTCCTCCTATTGAGGAAATAGAAAGAATGGGACGGATGTTAAGATTAGAGCCTGACTGGGAGTCCGTTAACGTATGTGATAAAATTATCAACTCTAGTATTTCAAATGCATCATGACTAAACACAATAATCTTGAACAGGCTTTTTCCTTATTAGAATCGATGAAGGTGCCTGAGAGGCAGCGCAATCAAATGTGCTGCCTAGTTCTTTTGGCGATGGCTGATTTGATGCCGGGTACAAAATGGTCGTGTGCTCAAAACAATTGGAAGAGAATACACGATATCATCTCGTTCGTAGATGAACATTATGGTGTGAAATATGCGGAGAATTCTCGAGAAACGATACGCAAACAAGCTATGCATCATTTTAGGAATGCTGCATTCATAGAAGACAATGGAATGGCTACCAATAGCCCCAATTATCGTTATCGTTTGACTGATGAAATGTTGGAACTTGTGCGTTCGTATGGCAAACGCCAATGGAACTCGAATCGAAAAGCTTTCCTAGAACTTCATCAGGGATTGATGGATTTATACGATACGAAGCGTAAGTTTACCAAAACTCCTGTTGTTATTAATGGTTCGTCTTTTTCGTTTAGTCCGGGTAAGCACAATGAGCTTCAAAAAGCCATCATTGAAGAGTTTGCTCCAAGATTTGCTCCGGGAGTCGAGTGTCTGTATGTAGGGGATACAATTGAAAAAGACCTTGTTTTTGATGAAGCTCGCCTTTCGCAATTAGGGGTGGAAATGACGATTCATGACAAATTGCCTGATGTTATGCTCTATTCCCCTGACAAGAATTGGCTGTATTTTGTAGAGGCTGTCACATCTGTTGGTCCCATGACTCCTGCTCGAGTAAAGCAAATTCAAGAAATGACAGAAGGTAGTCATGCAGGGCGCATATTTGTCACCGCTTTCTTAGATTTGAAAACGTACAAGAAATTTGCAGACCAGCTCGCATGGGATACTGAAGTCTGGATTGCAGAAATGCCCGACCATATGATTCATCTTAACGGCGACCGGTTTTTAGGACCGAGATAAAAAAGATGACTTTTTTATTAGTTGTAAGTGAGAACTTTCTCGTGACATTCTAGTTTATCGCGTTCATGTAACCGAAGAGTTTTACTAAAAATTGCAAATGATAAGCCAAATATCAATTCAGAATGTAAAGGGATATGGAATTCCTGGCAAAACACTAGATATTGCATTGTTTCCAACTAAGGTTAATTTGTGTGTCGCTTCTAATGGCTTTGGTAAATCCTCACTTGCTACAGCATTTAAAGGTTTGAAAGCTAGGCATCTGGAAGTTAAGCAAAATGATAAGCATGTGCATCACTCGACGGATGAGAGCTCAATATCAATGTGCATGGATTCAAAAATGTATCATGCTGATAGTAAGTGTAATGAGATAAGTAAAGTGCTCGAAACTTATGTGATTAACAATCGCATCTACGCTGATAGTAAGAAGAAGAAGACGCCTTATACTACTCATGTTGAATCATATATAAATATCTCTGATGTTCATGTTTGTGAGAAGAAGACACAACCATCTCATAATAAATATAAAATTTCGGATATACAAAGTGATTTTGGAAAAAATGGAAGACTGCTTTGTGAAATAACTCCTTTATTGGAATACATCGCAAAGAACAAATGCTTTGCTGAAATTTTACATATGTTGAATAAGTTTGCGACTACGCAAAAACGTGCAAATATTGTTAACAATGTGCTGGTTGAAATAAATTCTATTGATTCGAAAATTACAGACTTAATAACACTTGTTCCCGATTCCTTGTTTGATTCGCTGGAGGGAGACAAATATTATGCACAATTTCATAAAACGGTAGCTCCATATTATTCAAATAAAAGAAAATTAAATGTATTTTGCGATTTCTTTCAGCTCTTGTATCTGTATAAGAATCGTAGGACGTATTTAGAAGAGCAAATAGATTACTTATCTTATGTTGCACTTAAGAACTGTTTAGATGAAAATTTAAGGCACTTGAACACTTCTTTTATGGGATTACGCACAAGTGTCGAGAACGGTTCTCTAGTAATAAAGTTTCCGAAGGCTGAGTTGATATCGAATGGCCAACGGGATGTAATGACTTTTGCTGCAGAACTAATAATATTCCAAGCATTTATCAATCCGAGAAAGAAATATCTGCTCATCATTGATGAGGTTTTTGATTACCTAGACGATGCCAACGTCATGGCAGCACAATATTTTTTGTCGGATATTCTTTCCAAGTACAAAGGCAAAGTCTATATCATGCTATTGACGCATTTGAATCCTTATTGTTTTAGAAATTATGTTTTTTCGCCTAAAGTAATCAATCCCGTTTTCTTGGACAACTCTCAGGCGAAATCGAATAAACAAATGATGAGATTCATTTCATTCAGAGAAGGGCTAGATAAAAAGTTGCCATCTAATAAAGTGTTATATGATAGCTTATCATTAAATCTATTTCATTATACCCCTAATCCAATCAATTTAACACAAGATATAACAGAAGCTAGTGATGGAAAACAGGGAATTAAAACAAGCTGGGGAAATTGTAAAGTCTTAAAAGAATACTTAATACAAGAAATCAATAAATATTTTTCTATAGATACAGAATATGATCCCTATGCTGTAGCCTTGGCGTTGCGGCTAAGAGTAGAAAAACTAGCATATCAAAAATTGCCAACCGAAGAATTAAAGGAGGCTTTTTTAAATACTCATACAACTAAGGCAAAGTTTGAGTTCTGTGAGAATCACAACGTATTTATTCCTCCAGTTTATTACATGGTGAACGCTATACACAATGATGCTGACCATTTGAAATATGATAGCTTAAACGACAAATTTCAAGAACGAAATACGGTGTATAAGCTTCAGAATGGCGTTATAAAAAAAATAATGCAGGAAGTGTTCGAATATAAGGGGCAGGAAGTATTATTATCCTCCATTTAGGCTTTTTCTTCAAGCGGATTTATATTTATGTTTATACATGTAACATCTTGAGGCAAAAATGCCTACATGTATTTTATTCTGGCTTTATTCAGAGAACCTATATGCTGAATAGTTCGCAGGACTTGGAAAAGGACTTGGGTTTTGGGTGGGAAAACGCCGTTTTTGAGTACAAAACAGTGGGTTGCCGTACCCTTCTCAAAGGCTATTGCCAAAGGCTGCATTCCTGAAATTGAGGGGATGCAGCCTTTTTCTGTTTATGTGCTGATATTTAACGAATTGCGGAGTCCTTAATTGTTAAAAAGAATGTATATTAAAAGGCTCAAAACGCCCTGATTTTGCCCTTTCTTACTCCCCGGGGACTCTAAAGGACTGGGGGCGCGGCATACAATAAACCCCTATTTTGATGCAAAGTCTTAATGATGAGCGGATTGGATAAAAGTATATAGTTTACCCCTCTCAAATAAAAGTGGAGTTGATAATGAATACGTTATGAGCCTGACCCATAAAAAGACTATACTTTTGCCCCTTTTCCAGCCCGAAAATCGGCAAGCTTTTTAATGATTCGCACCTCTCTGCCTCCCGGAAGACCAAGGGCTCCAGCGGCTGGGCATCCTAGGCTTGCGGGCCTGTTTTGCGCTTAGTTGCATGGAATAGCCCCTCCACGCTTGAACAAGATGGGAGGAATTGGTATAATGTCCCGTAACAGAAATTCCTTAAAAGCCTATGCTCGCGCAAATCATCATGTTGTTAGTTGTAACCCTAGCCGGTTTGGTGTGCTTGGGCTGGGCTTTATGGTATACGGCATTGTGGCTATCCGGCTATACCTGTTGGGATGCCGTAGGTTGGTCGGTATTTATGTACCAATTCGGGGCGGTGATTTGCGCTGTGTTTGCGGTGGGGTATTGGAATTATCTATCAGAGACCCGAGCCAAAAGCATACTTCTGTCCCTGCTGGGGGTGCTTTTCTTCGTGAATTTGAATATCTCTTTTGCCGTGTCTTTTGTTCAGAGGCTGGAGTCCCGCCTGCCGCTGCTGTTGCGTGGTACGGAAACCCAAGGACGTGTGGTGCGTGTCTATATGCGAGAGACGGAGGATATCTCTTTTCTGTTTCACTCAAAGAAGATTAAGCAACGCTGGGAACCACGAGTGGAATACGAGTTTGCTTCTGCCGATGGAGTCTCCTATCGAAGCGAAGCCTTCTGCCATAGCTCAGGAGATATGCACCGGGGGCAAATGATACCGGTCCTTTACCTGCCGGAAAATCCACAGACGAACCTCATCAATCTCTTTTTCTACATGTGGGCTGACTCTATACTATTTGGAGTAGGTTCGCTGGGTGCGCTTTGCCTGACTTGGTACATTTTCTCGCGCCAAGTCCTAGGAAAAAAACGCCGCGCCACCAAGCGAATCCGCTACCGCAGAAGGGGCTGATGTAGGCTGCGCCCCGGCTCAACAACGCGCCAAAAAGCCACCTTTCGGGGTAGGAAGGAGCCCTGGCAGACCAAGCTCCGTTATACTTGTTCTCTGCCATAGTAATTATCCAGGAAGTAAGGATTTTTAAGAAAAAAGCAATTTTTTGCAAAAAAGTGGCGGATTGACCTCTCCGGAGTAGTTATATATAATGAAGACAGGTTACTTATACGGATGCGCTTTTTCTTTACCAGACACAGCCGAGAGCTCCCGCAGCGATGCGCGGAGTGGTTTCTGGCGTGTCGCCATCGCCTGATGGCTTATACTGAGCAGCAGGTGGATAGCATGACTGATGCAGAACATTTGCTGTCTGAGGTAATGGGAAAGGTGATTGCAGCCATTGTGGGTCGTAATCTGCCACAGGAAGAATGGTTGCCCTATACCTATACGGCTATCCGAAATGCAGCCATTAATCAGAAAAAGAAAAACGCACGGCGCCTCGAAGCGGAGCTGAAATACGGGGCAAATGAGCCAAGTGCCGTTGAACTCCCGGATAGCGATATTTACGAACACCTGCGGCATCAGCTCTCGTGCTTGCCTCAATTAACCTCGCGCATTGTCCGTATGCGGATATGGGAAGAGCTTAGTTTTGCCGAAATCGGCAGACAGCTCAATATGCCGGAATCCACCGTGAGAGCTCGTTACCAATCAGCATTGCTCCAACTCAGAAAATTTTATACTGAAGACTTAGCATGAACAAGCCCCCATACAGCACAGAAGACGTTGAAAACATCTTGCGGGAAATGGCCGCGCAAGATAAACGCTCCCCTATGAGTGATGAGTTCACGGCAAAAATGCTGCGGCTGATAGATGACGAGGTGGAGCGTGGCCTGAACCGCAAGCTCTATAAGCGTATGGCTCAAGTAGCTGCAAGCGTTGCCCTATTAGCTGTGGTTGGCGTGGTTCTGATGCGCTCGCCTGAGAATACACCGGAAGCATCATTAACTAAAGCCCCTGAGCAGAAAATTGTAGAGCAGCCTTTGCCTTGCCAGATTGCATTGAACGAGCTGGACGCCTTAAAAAAAGGCATGCCGCCGGCTACCGGTTTGCCTCAATCTGAGGATGAGGGGGCTTCAATTTCCTCCGGGCAATTCCGGATTACTGTGTGTGTGGATACGTTATGAGATTTTTACAATGAATCAATTATTTTCCATCATCTGCTTATTATTCGTCTTGCTGTGCGGGGGATGCTCCACCTCCTTGGCCGCAGCGGAGCCTGAACCCTGTCGCTGGGAGATTGTGTCGGAAATCTATCTCGGTGTGCAGTCCCACGAGCTTAGCCCGGAGGAGCGGCAAGACTTGGTACGCTACGGAGTTCCGAAACGTCAAGGCTTGAAAGTGGTGGGCATTGCCCCGGGAAGCCCTGCAGAGCGTGCGGGAATGCAAGTGGGTGATTACATCCTCAAGTATAACGGCGCGTCCATTAAATGCCCTGCGGATCTACTGCTGGCTATGAGAAACACAAAGCCGGGGGAATATGGTCACTTCGATATCTGGCGAGCGGGTGCCAGAATGCCGCTACCCGTGCTTGTCGGGGCGTTGCCACAGCCCAGAGTTCTGGGCTATATCACATTTAAACAAGGTGAATTACGCCGTGGCGATGAGTTGCAGCAGAAGCAGAAAGAACTGGCGATTTTGCTGAGTGCCAATGTGCCGAGTCTTGCGGACATTCGCTCTGTGGTGCGTGAAATCCACCACATCCTTCCCTCAGCGCAAAGAACCGGTAGCCTGCGCTTGTATTATAGAGTGCCGGGCGGGCAATTCTCTATCACTGCTTACCCGGATAAAATAACCGTGGCCTTGTACCTGACCGAATCTACGGAAACTTACCACATCCGGAAGCAAGGCGATTCTCTTCCGGCGCATGTTCGGGCTCTTCTCAGTATGGCTGCCGATAATTAAATGCATTTTCTGCAATTTTTTGCTGCGGATTCGCCAGCGAGATGTGTTAACATAGGTGTAAGGAGATAACTATATGAAAAATAAGACGCGTAACAAGAAAAGCCTGATTGCGCTGCTGATTCTACTGCTATTCTGTGCTGCCTATGTGGCATATGATATTGCAGATTGGGGAACTCCCGTTATCTCCGCTCTTGTTCCCACCGGAGGTTTTGTTCTTATCTGCATATACCTGGTGTTGCGGCAGATTGGTCTGAAACGCAATGTGTGTTACGCTATTCTTACGGGAATTTTTGCCGTAACCCTGTTCTATATTCGAACCTATGCGAAAGAAACAACAACTAACGATTCTCAATGGATTCCCATCACCCATCTTGATTTTATGTGTAAGGACTCAGGAGACGGCTACATTCAGCTGTGCAGCATAACATGCAAAGAAAGCTGCAGCGAGGTATATGCTGGTGTGTTCAAGTTACCTGATGGCAAAGTAAAAGTGTATTTCTGCCGGGAGAAGCCGGAAGCTCCAGCTGAGAGGCTGACATCCTGCGAGCTGAATACCGGGCGTAGTGTCTTCCGTGTTGTTGTACGAGCAGACAATGAATTTGCAGCCTTGCAGAGTGTCACGTTAGGAGACGGCATTCGCGATGCTTTCACCGATTCTTTCGAGCATAGCCAACAGCTCACGCCTGTTTTTGTTCAGCCTGCCATCAATCCACAACAGGCATTGCAAATCGCTGCCCGGGAATTACAGACATGCCCGGACTCTCTTGCTGTTTACGCTAAAGATTTCTGCTATTCTGTCGAACCCCGGCTCCCAGAAGATTCTCTCGGTGGAGGTGAGACCTTGGATATCGATATGAACACCGGTAATATTTTGAGACGCTATTTTACAGAATGACCATGCCCCAATTACGTAAAATCTTAGCTTCCGTTGCCCTCACCCTTGCAGCTGTAGGTGTTAGTTCGTGCACAAGCCCACAAGCTATAGCAGCGGAATCTTGCCAAAGCCCCTCTGCAGAAAAGCCGACAGAGCCGTATGTCCGACAAATGACGTACTCACCCTTGCGGGATGCAGAGCTGGAACAATCCAGCCGGGAGCGGTTGGCCGCATTGCAATCGCTGGCGAGTTCGTGCAAGAGCGTTCGCGTGGTTATTAAATGGAGCCTTTTTACCGGCCTTATCTTGCAAGGAACAGAAGTTCCCTTAACCGAATCAGAAAAAGCCGAATTGCTGAGCCTAATCGGCAAAATTCAGCCGGTCAAGCCGGACTTGTGTGCCTTTGTTACTCCCGCATAAGCTCTGGAATTGGAGTTTACC
>CAJGCY010000055.1 GCA_904501955.1 uncultured Akkermansia sp.
CCAACCCATAAGCTCGATAAATCGGAAGTTGAAGGGCAAAAAAATCTATCGGAGCGTGGGACTTTAGTCCCACAAATACGTGCGGGGCTAATCCATAAGAGGGACTAAAGTCCCTCGCTCCGAGTGAATGAATGTTACAAACTCCCCCTTCAACTTCCGATTTATCGTGCCGGGTGCTCGGGGCGACTGAAAATTACGGCCAAAGGGCGGCGAGGCGTTTGGTGGCGGCATCCGCCGGAGGGGTAAGGGTGTCTATTTGGTCTCTGCGGAACCAGCCGAGGTCATCCGATTCATCGGATATGGTGTAGTGCTCGTGCGGGGCTCGCACGAGGTAACGCACGTCATAGTGCAGGTGTTCGGGTTCGCCGGAGGCGGGGCGGGCGGGGATGGTGTGGATGTCCACATCAAAGATTTCCGGGTTGAGTGCAACCAAGCCCGAGATGCCGCTTTCTTCCTGCGCTTCTTTGAGGGCAACGCGCAGCACGTCCGAATCGCCATCCGCGTGGCCGCCGGGTTGCACCCAAATGCGCAGTTTGTGGTGCAGGGTGAGCAGGGCTTTGTCGCCCGCGGGGTTGAGCAGCCATGCAGAGCCGGTGATGTGCCCCTCTGCATGGCTGCGGCAAAAGCAGTCCGGCGTGGTCAGGACGAAGTCCAGCAGTCGCTGGGCGTTGGCAGCGTTCTCCGGGTGTTTGTCCAGATAGCGCAGCAGCTGCTCGCAAAGCGGTTTGCGTTCGTCCTGAGGTAAAGCCGTCATGCGGGTGTGTTATTTATGGTGTTCAGTGCTCGGGCTTCATGCACTTCATGCTTGTTACGGCCATGAAGAGGACGCCTACCAAGAGGCTGAGCCCGCCGTAAATGAGGAATGCCTCCGTGCTGGCGCCGTCGATGACGGAGGTGATGCAAATCACCAACACGTTACCCAGAGCAATGGTCAGCGACCAGAAGCTGGAGACGGTGCTCTTGAGCTTCTCACCCGCGGCGGTGTAGGCGTACTCCAAGCCGGTGGTGCTCACCAGAATCTCCGCCACGGTAAGCAGCAGGTAGGGGATGCCCTGCCAGAGGATGGAGAGCTGCACGCCACTGTCCAACACATTCTGCAGAATCGCGACGATGCCGAAGGAAAGACCAGCCAGAATGATGCCGATGCCCATGCGGGTGAGCGGGCGTGCCAACTTGCCGATGTACGGGTACACCAGTAGGGTGAGCATGGGGATGAGCACCATCACCAGCAGCGGGTTGATGCTTTGCATCTGCTCCGCGCCGAAGTTGACTTGCAGCCCGAAGAGGCTGAAGGAGAGCTCCTGCATGCTCTTGCCCTGAATCAACCAGCTGGAGGCGGTTTGGTCAAACAAGCTCCAGAAGGGAATCACCAGCAGGAAGGTGACGATGATGCGCACCATGTTGCGGGAGCTCTTGCGCTCCTCCTCGCTGTACAGCTGCGCTGTTTGCTCCTTTTTGCCGAAAATCATGCTGCCTACCGTGCCGAAGAAGTTCTTCACCTGCAGGGTGGCGGCCAGCTTCAGCCCGGCCAGGGTGATGGCAATGACGTAGAGCAAGACGGCGAGCAGAGCCCACAGCTTGGCCTGCGTTTCGCTTTGCCCGGAAAGGGTGGCGATGTCCCAAGCGCCGTTGTAGGCAAATACGGCCAGCGCTACGATGATGGGGGCAACGACGATGAATGCCGCAATGCGGATGGCGGAAGAGGTGGTTTCCGCCACTTTTTCACCGCCGTGCACCTCGCAAGCGTGCTTGGCACCCTTGAAAATGCGGCAGAAGAGGATGGAAAAGAAATGCGGCTGCGCGGGCTCTTTGTGGCGGTAGGTGGGGTGCCCCAGCCAGAATACCAAGGTGGAGAGTGCCATGAATACGCCCGGAATGGCGAAGGCGATGCCATAGCCCCAGTTGTCGCGGATGAAGGGGATAAAGAGCATCGCAAAGAAGGAGCCGAAGTTGATGGACCAGTAGAATGCGGAGTACACGCGCGTCATGGTCTGCGAGTCATAACCGCTGGCTTGGTCGCCCACGAAGGCGGAGACGCAGGGCTTAATGCCACCCGTACCCAGAGCAATGATGAACAAGCCGGCAAAGAGAATAATCTTCTTGAGCTCAATGTCCGGGGTGAGAGCTGTTGTTGCCAGCACGCCGTTGCCCACGCAGTAGAGCAGGGAGATGTAGAGGATGGTCTTGTAGCGGCCCAAAAAACGGTCCGCAATCCAAGCGCCGAGCAAGGGAAGAATGTAGATGACTGCGTTGAAGAGGTGCACAATCTCCTGAGCGGAGTTTTTGCTCATCAACAGGACATCTATCATGTACACCATGAGGATGGCTTTCATGCCGTAGAAGCAAAAGCGCTCACAGGCTTCGTTGCCGATGATGTATTTTGTCTGTGGGGGTAATGTTGCCATGTGTGTGTTGTGGTTTTGTGTGAAATAAAAAGAGCATGAGGTCTGCCGGCAGGAGCCCTCATGCTCATGAGTTAAAAGTGAGGCCGTAGGGTGGCTTTACTCTGCGTCTACCTTCGGCACGTTGACCTTGTAACGTGTGTAGGCGGTGCGCAGCCACTCCTCCATCACCTGCAGACGCAGGGATACGGTGTTGATGGCGGCACGCTGTGCATTCATCGCGGCGTTGTCGTTCACCAAGCGCTCCGTGATGCCGGTGATGGCCACACCCTCTGCCGTCTTGGAGGCCGGAGCCAACTGCCCGGAGGGCGTGCGGCGGAGGTCCGCCTCGTAGATGCCCTTGGTGCCGTCCGCAACCTCAGCGATAGCGGTCGGGCCGAACTCCTTAACCTCAGCGCCGATGGCCTCAGCTGCGGCGAAAGCGGTCTTCATGTCCTTACCGGCAGCAAGCTCGGCGGAGATAGCGGCGTGCAGCTCCTCCGCAGCTTTATCCACTGCCGTGAGCTTGAGCTGAGCCATCAAATCCTCCTTGGCGCGAGCAGCTGCTTCCTCGAAGGGAAGGGGTGCGCTGGGGGTAATGCTGTCAATCTGAATCATGACGAAGTGCTTGTTCGGCGTCATGTTGAAGTTGCTGAAGCGGCTACCACCCGTGGCGGTCAGCTCAGCGGAGAAAGCCACCTGCTTGAGCGTCTTCGTTTCGCCGCCGATGGAAATCTCGGCATTCAACTCAGCCGGGGCTGCGTTCATGGTGGTGGCGGGCAGCGTCTTCTTCTCATAGGTGAAGGGAGCTGCGGAAATCTCGGTGTTCTGCATGGCCGCCTCAATGATGGCCACCGGGTCAGCGTTCGGAGTGGCGGTCAGCGTGTCGCGGATCTCCGTGGAAATGGCGTAGAGCTGCTCCTCGTTCATGCCCTCGCCGGGCACCAGAGAAATGAGGGTGACACCGCGGGTTTCTTCGGACTTGTAGTTGTCACGAGCGGTCTCCCAATATGCTTTGACCGCGGCTTCATCCGGCTCTGCGGGCTGTGCCACGGCCGTAGCGGGCAGCCAAGCGCTCACACCCTTGAGCATCTGCTCTCGTGCGTCGTTAATCTTCTTGTCAGCATCCTCGATGCCGTAAACCTCTGCCGTGTACAGGGAGAAAATCGTATCCCAAATAATCATGTCGGACACGAGGGAGCGGAAAGCCTGCTCGCTGTTGGTATCTGCCTGACCATTGCGGAAGTGCACGATGTCCTTGTACAACTCAGCGTTAAAGCTGCCGTCCTTCTGGAAAGCAGGCATGGCTTGAATATACGCGTCAATCTGCTCCTTGGAGGGGACGATGCCCAGGGCCTTACCTTCCTCACGGATGAGCAGGCGGTTCACCGCGATGTTTTCTTCCTGGTTTTCTTTGAATACACCCGTGCCTGTCCACTGGTTGAGCAGGTAGGCCGGCTTGGTGTATGCGGTGGTCGGCATGGACATCAGGTATGCTATCTGCATGCGGTACATCATCTCTTCCTGCTCGTCCAGCTTGCCGTCGCCGTTCATGTCTGAGTTCTTTCGGCACATCTCCGTTGCGGCGTTGGCGGACATGCGGGCGAGCGCCTCCAAGTACCCTCTGCCTTGTATGCCGAGGGTGGCTGTCTCTTGCGCCTTGTACTTTGTTTCGTTGATTTCTACTCGGTACTCGCCGGAGAATGCACTGCCGGAGTCACTGTAGTCCATCATAATCAGGCCTGCCAGAATGCCGGCGATTACAATCACGGCAATGAACAGGTTCTTGCGGATGAATTCGAGGAATGTCATGGCTTTATTTTTCTATGACTTATGCGTGTGTACGCGTTAACGCGGTTATTTTACGTTTCCGGGCTTCATCTGGCAAGCAAGAAAATGCATTACTGTGTCATTTACTGTGCTTTTTGCCTCGCTTAGAAAAATATTTTACCTTTTTTGAGGAAATGTGCTTGACACACCGCGTGAAATAAGCTAATATCTCCCCGCTGCATTACGTGGCAACCAGTGCGCGAATAGCTCAGTTGGTAGAGCAGTAGACTTTTAATCTATTGGTCTCGGGTTCGAGTCCCGATTCGCGTACTAACCATGTCCCCATCGTCTAGGGGTTAGGACATATGATTCTCAGTCATAGAACCGCGGTTCGAATCCGCGTGGGGATGCTAAAAGCTCCGAGTCGTAAGGCTCGGAGCTTTTTCAATCAGCGAATTATTCGAAATCCGGCAAATCATCGTACTCGCAGCTCAGCCAAGCCTGTTCGTATTGCAATAGCTTTTCCCTTTGTCCCAAGTATTTGGGATTGCCGCCGACAGCTGTTAACAATGCAGCACACTCCTCGTGCCCGTGTAATACGGCACACATCATTTCGTCAAATCCTAATCCATCTATTTCCGTTACAATGGCGCCGTGTTTAATTAAAAGTTCGGTGCATGGTATATCTCCCTCGCTGACTGCTGCTTTCAGCGCCGTTAAGCCGTAACTGACAGCGTGATTTGCTTCAGCGCCAGCATCTAACAGCATTTTGACACACTCTATGTTGCCGCTGAAAACTGCTCGTATTAGAGGCGTGCCATTGACAGAATGGTGGTTGACATCCGCTCCGTTTTGTAGCAGAAATCTCACGCATTCCGTGTGACCTCCTGCTGCAGCCAGCGTAATTGCCGCATCCATTTCAGCGTCAGTGTCGTTTACATCTGCTCCGTGTTGTAATAAGATTTTAATGCATTCAAGATGACCATGTTTTGCAGCAATACTTAAAGGGAGACGTCCCAGATAATCCTCTTCCTCATCGTAAACATCCGGGTTTGCTCCGTTACCCAGCAGTGAAAGCAGTGCTGTTGCATCACCTTTGCGCGCTGCGTAAAATATCTTCTTTGTAAAATCGTCTTGGGTTTTCATATTTGTAGGGGGGATCTTCAATGTGTAGCTAAAGGGGAGTATACGTTTGCTAAGTGCGTGTGTCAAGGATAGATAATTATGTGTCGCAGTTAATATATCGCTCTGTTTAAGTTTTCAGTTGATTGCAAACGGCTCGATAAATCAGAAGCCCCCGCCGTTATTGCTGTGATAACGGCGGGGGTGTGAGATTGAGCTGCGGGGGCTATGCTTTATTTGGAGAGGAGTTTCTCCAACAGAGCCTGAGAGTTGTCCGCAAGCTTGGCGGGGTCATCAAGCATGCCGGCGCGGAGCAGGGCGGTGTTGATGAGCTGCCCCGCGAGCAGGTCTGCCAGCTCCTCGTTCTCGGTGCGCAGCTGAGCCAGCTTCTGCACGATGGGGCTGTGCGGGTTGAAAGCGATTTCCGGGTGGTTCTCCGGCACGGGCTGACCCATGGCCTTGAGGTAAGCCTTCACCTCCGGGGAGATGTCGTGCTCACCCTGCAGAGCAATGGCGGGAGCGCTGGTGACGCGGTCGCTGGTGGTAATCTTGCTGAAGTCGGAGAAGCGAGCGCTCACCCACTCCGTCAGCCCCTTAGCCTCGTTTTCATCCAAGCCGGGGGGGTCGGGTTGGTGCTCCAGCGGGGGCAGGTCGAGGTTGGCGCGGTCAATGGACTTAATCTCCTTGTCATCAACCTTCATGAGGCTCTCCACCACGAACTGGTCGCCGCCGTCCGTGAAGAAGCAAACCTCAAACCCGCGGGCGGTGAGGGCATCTAAGTAGGGGCTATGCTCCAGCTGAGCGCGGGAGGCGCCGAAGAGCACGTAAATGTCCTTCTGGTTCTCCTTCATGCGGGAGATGTAGTCCGCAAAGGAGGTGAGCTTGCCGGGCTCCGTGAAGGTGGACTCGAAGCGCAGCAACTTGGCGAGACTCTCCTTGTGCTCCAAGCTTGTCACGATACCCTCTTTCAGGTAGCGGCTGAACTGCAGCCAGAAGTTCTCGTACTTCTCGGCGTCATCCTTGGCAAGTGTCTCCAAGTGCTTGATGAAGCGCTTGGTAATGATGCCGGAGATGCGGCGGAGCAGGGAGTTGTCCTGCAGCATCTCACGGGAGATGTTGAGGGGCAGGTCCTCGCTGTCCACCACGCCGGTCAGGAAACGCAGCCACTCGGGCAGCAGGTTCTCAGGCTTGCTGTCAATGAGCACCTTGTGGCAGTACAGGGACACGTTCGGCTCGCAACGACCGAAGCCCATTGCCTCCGGGTTCTCCTCCGGGATGAACAGAACGGAGTTGAGCACGATGGGGGCATCTGCGCTGAAGTGCATGTAGCTCAGCGGCGTGCCCTCCGTGTGGCTGATGAACTTGTAGAAGCCCTCGTACTCCTCCGGGGTGACGTCCTTCTTGTTCTTCATCCAGATGGCTTGCACGGTGTTGATGTGCTCACCGTTGCAGTCGATGGGGAAGCCGACGAAATTGCTGTACTTGCCGACGATGTGGCGCAGGCGGTTAGCCTTGGCAAAGTCCTGAGCATCATCTTTCAAGCGAATGAGGATGCTGGTGCCGCGCGGGGTGTCGGCGGGGGCGTCCTCAAGCTTGTAACCCTCCTGACCGTCGCTTGTCCATTTTACGGCCTTGGCATCGGGCTGCCAAGAGCGGGTGGTAACCTCCACCTCCGTGGCTGCCATGAAGGCGCTGTAGAAACCGACGCCGAACTGGCCGATGAGGTCCTGCGGGCCGCTCTGGCTCTCTTTCATGGCCTCCAAGAACTTCTTGGTGCCGGAGTGGGCGATGGTGCCGAGGTATTCCACGACTTCCTCCTCAGTCATACCGATACCGGAGTCTGCTATGGTGAGGGTGTGAGCCTCCTCATCCGTGGTGATGGAGATGCGCAGCTCGCGCTCCGGCTCATACACGGCGGACTGGGTGAGCTGCTTGAGGCGCAGCTTCTCCAGAGCGTCAGAGGCGTTGGATACCAGCTCTCGAACAAAGACCTCGCGATCACTGTAGAAGGCGTGAATCACGATATCGAGCAACTGGCGAACTTCTGTCTGAAATTGGTGTGTATTAGTCATACTTGCCTCCATTTTACAGCTTGTTTGCGCGCCGTCAATCACCTTTCGTGCCATACTGCCAATATAGGGAGATGGCGTGAGGTCATTTCCGATTTATCGGACCAATGTCAACGATAAATCGTGCGGTGGGGTATCAGTTCACTCGGTGAGAGGCTTCCTCCCATTCGGGGAGCTCTGTGCCGATGAGCCAGGGGGTGTATTCCGGGGGAATGGGGGACTCGATGGCAATGCGACGACCTCCGATGGGGTGGTTGAATGCCAAGCGCCAAGCGTGCAGCATCAGGCGACCGGGGCGTGCCTTTTGTTTTTGCGGGTGCGCGTAAATGGGGTCACCGATGAGCGGGTGCCCCAGGTGCAGCATGTGCACGCGTATTTGGTGCGTGCGGCCCGTGTGCAGGGTGCACATCACCAAGCTGCTGTTGGTGGAAGGGTCATGCTTCAACACTTTGTAATCCGTGATGGCGGGTTTGCCCGCGCCGGGGTTCACCACCGCCATTTTCAAGCGGTTGATGGGGTGGCGACCTATGTTGGTGAATACGGTGCCCTCCGGCTCTTTCGGGCAGCCTTGCACCACGGCAAGGTAGATTTTGCCCGTGTCGCGCTCTGCAAATTGCGTGGTGAGCGATAAGTGGGCGTTGTCATTTTTCGCGACGACGATGCAGCCACTCGTATCTTTATCCAAGCGGTGCACAATGCCCGGGCGCTCCACACCGCCAATGCCGGACAAATCCCCGCAGTGGAACAGCACGGCGTTAACCAGCGTGCCATCCGGGTTGCCGGCGGCGGGGTGCACCACCATGCCGCTGTCTTTGTTGATGACGATAACATCTTTATCCTCATAGAGGACGGAAATCGGGATGTCTTGTGGTTGCGCCTCTGCGGGCTCTGGTTCGGGGATGTTCACCTCAATTTGCATACCGAGCTCCACGGGCGTTTTCGCCTTGGTGCTCTTGCCGTTTACGGTGATTTCACCCGCCTTGATAAGTGCCTGAATGCGCGCACGCGAAAGCTCCGGCAGTTGCCCTGCCAAGAACTGGTCCAAGCGCGTCCCGATGCCGTCTTCTGCGATGATGAGCATGGCTTACATGCCGGTGGGGTTGTCAATAAAGATGGTCGGCAGCCCGAACTTTTCCTCGATTAAAGCCCCCAGCGCTTTGACGCCGAAGGTTTCCGTGGCGTAATGCCCGGCAAAGAGGATGTTGATGCCCATGTCCTGCGCGGCATTGCTCACCCAGTGGTTTTCCTCACCCGTCAGGTAAGTGCCGTAGCCCTTTTCGTGCATTTGGTAGATTTCTTCACCTGCGCCACCGGAGCAAATCGCCACGCGACCTGCGGGGGCTGCGCCATCATGTACGATACCGGTGACCGTCGCTCCCGTGATTTCCGCATATTTGGCGCGCAGCTCAGCCACGGTGCCTTCAAAGGTTCCGGCCATGCCGATGAGGGTGCCGTGGTAGTCTACCTCCGGGGTAATATCGTGCAAGCCCAAGGCCTTGGCAATGCCTGCGTTGTTGCCTAGCTCCGGGTGAAGGTCGAGGGGAAGGTGAGCGCCGTACACGGCGAGGTTGTGCTGCAGGCAGCTCTCAATCTTCTTCTTGAACCAGCCCGTCATCGGGCGCAGACCACACCAGTAAATGCCGTGGTGCAGGAGGAGCATATCCGCCCCGGCGGCAATGGCATCATCAATGGTTTTCTGGGAGCCATCCACAGCCAGCGCTACTTTGGTCACGCTGCCGTTGTTTTCTACCTGCAAGCCGTTGAGGGCAACGGAGGCATCGCGAATCTCACGGATGCGCAGCGTGGCGTCCAGCAGGTCGGTAATGGAGTGCAGGGGGGTGCTGTTCATATCAGTCATTTGCTCTGTTGATGTTCATGCTGCTGCGTACGGCAATCTCTTTGTGCAGGCGCTTGTTGAACTCGCCGGCCATGTCATAGCCGCTTTCGCGCAGGTAATGGCCGAGGGCGGCTACCTCCACCAAGCGCGTCATGTCGCGTCCGGGCGCTACGGGCAGGTTGAGGCGCTCCACCTCCACGCCGAGAATGTTGGTCTTCTTGCGCTCGATGCCGAGGCGCTCCATCTCCGTCATTTGTCCGTTCGTCAGGTTAATGACGAGGTCAATGTTCTTCTGCCTGCGGTAGGCTTTCAGACCGAATAGGTTCGTAACGTTGATGATGCCGATACCGCGAATCTCGATGAAGCCACTGCTCAGCTTGGGGGAGGTGGCGATGAGCTCACCGCTGATGTTGCGCACCTTCACCATGTCATCCGCCACCAGTGAGGCGCCGCGTTCCACAAGACCGAGCGAGATTTCGCTCTTGCCGATGCCGCTCTCGCCGGTGATGATGACGCCCACGCCGTTCACGTCCACCATGCAGCCGTGCAGAGTGGTGCTCTCCGCGAACTCGTTCTCCAGAATAATGGTAGCGCGGTTCACCAGCTTCACCGTCGGTAGCGGGGAGCGGAATACCGCTACGGCGTACTCATCCGCCAGCTCCAGCACGTCACGCGGCACATCCACCGCGCGGGTGAAGATGAGGCAGGGCACATTTTCCGCAAAAATGCGGCGTATGCGCTCCTCTCGCGGCAGGCCCTCCATGGTGCTCATGTAAGCCATTTCCGCCGCACCGAATACCTGAATGCGCTCGTGCGCAAAGTAGCTGAAGTACCCCGCCAAGGCAAGCCCCGGGCGGTTGAGGGTGGGCTGCAGAATCTTGCGCGACATGCCCAACGGGCTGTTGCACAGCTGCAGTTCCAAGGTGCCACCGTAGCTCTCATAAAAGCGGGCTACGGACACGGAATCAACTTTTTTGACGACGGGCGCTCTCATGGTGTGAATCCTTGGGGCTCAGGGTTTAACTATCTGCCTTTTTCTTGCGCGGGGCAGGCTTCTTTTTCGTGGCTTTGGGCTCAGCTTCCGCTTTTTTCTTGCGGGGCGTAGCTTTCGGCGCGGGCTTTTCCTCCACCGGGGGCTCCGCTTGCGGGCGCTGGGTGGTAAAGTCGATGCGGTTGGTGCCTTCGGGGCGCACGGCGGTGGCTTTGACACCGGCAGCGAGGTCGCCACGCAGAATTGCCTCCGCTATGGGGTCCTCCAGCAAGCGCTCGATGGCGCGGCGCATGGGGCGGGCGCCGTATTGCGGGTCGTAGCCCTTGTCTACCAGCATGCTGACCACCTCCGGAGAGAGCGTGAGCTCGATTTGCTTGTCTGCCAAGCGCTTGATGAGTTTGCGAGCCTCCAGCACGACAATTTGCTCCAAATCACGGCGCTCCAGCATGCGGAAGACGATGAGCTCATCGAAACGGTTGATGAACTCCGGGCGGAAGTGCTGCTTGGCAGCCTCGCTGATGCGCTCTTTCATGGTATCATAGTCCGCCTCATCGGTATCCATGGCGCCGAAGCCCATTTTACCTTGGCGGGCAGCCAGGCTGGCGCCCACGTTCGAGGTAAGGATGATGATGGTGTTGCTGAAGCTGACCTTGCGACCGAGTGAATCCGTCATGCTGCCCTCTTCCAGCACTTGCAGCAGCAGGTTCATGACGTCCGGGTGGGCTTTTTCCACCTCATCGAAGAGGATGACGGAATACGGGCGGCGTCGCACTTGCTCCGTGAGCTGCCCGCCCTCCTCATGGCCCACATAGCCGGGGGGTGAGCCAATCATGCGGCTGGTGCTGTGCTTCTCCATGTACTCGCTCATGTCCACCTGAATCAGCGCTTCCGCTGTGCCGAACATGATTTCCGCCAAGTTGCGTGCCAAGTAGGTCTTACCCACACCGGTGGGTCCCATGAAGAGGAAGGAGCCGATGGGTCGGCGCGGATCTTTGATGTCTGCGCGGCTGCGGCGCAGGGCGCGCGAGATGGCAGAGCATGCCTCATCTTGGCCGATGACCTTGCTCTTCAGCTCGTCTTCCATGCGCAGCAGCTTTTCCGTTTCTTTCTCCTCCATGCGGGAGAGGGGAATACCGGTCCACTTGGAAATCACCGCCATGATGTCCTCATCCGTCACCTCTTGGCTGCAGCTGTTCATCTGCTCTTTCCAAGAGTCGACCGCCGTCTGGAAGTTACGGTCCAGCTCTGCCATGGCATCGCGGAGTTTAGCAGCCTGCTCAAAGTCCTGCTCCTTCACGGCAGCTTGTTTTTGCTCCTCGAGCTCGCGGCGTTGCTGTTCGCGGTCTTTGAGATCCTTCGGGCGGGTCATGCGGGCTACACAGTGGCGGGAGCCGGCCTCATCAATGACATCGATAGCTTTGTCCGGCAAGAATCTTCCGGTCAGGTAGCGCTTGGCCAAGTTTGCGGCAGCCTCCAGTGCTTTGGGGGTGTAGTGCACGTGGTGGTGCTCCTCGTAGCGCGGGGCAATACCTTGCAGAATGAGCACGGTATCTTCCACACCGGGTTCTTTGACCTGCACTTGTTGGAAACGGCGCTCGAAGGCACCGTCTTTTTCAATGTGCTTGCGGTACTCATTGAGCGTGGTAGCGCCAATGGCCTGCAACTCACCGCGGGAAAGGGCGGGTTTGATGATGTTGGACGCATCCATCGTGCCCTCAGCAGAGCCCGCGCCGATGAGCGTGTGCATCTCATCAATGAACAGAATGACTTTGCGCTCGCGCTGAATCTCCTCCATGATGGCTTTGAGTCGCTCCTCAAACTGCCCGCGGTATTTTGTGCCTGCCAGCATCAGTGCCAAGTCCAGGGAGATAATCTTTTTGTCCAGCAGGAACTCCGGAACATCCCCGGAGACAATCATTTGAGCAAGCCCCTCCACGATGGCGGTTTTGCCCACGCCTGCCTCACCCAGCAATACGGGGTTGTTCTTGGTGCGGCGGCACAGTATCTGAATCACGCGCTCGATTTCCGCCTTGCGGCCGATGACGGGGTCCAGCTCACCCTTGGCGGCGCGTGCCGTCAGGTCGCGGCCGAAGGCTCGCAGGGCGGGGGTGTCCGTTTTCTCGCTGTTGCGGCTGCGCTGGCTGCCACGGGCGTGCAGGAAGGCGTTGGCGTCTTCCTCTTCCTCCTCACGGCGGTTCATGGGGCGAATGTCATCATCTGCCGGGCCTGCGCCCTCTTCCGGGCCGAACTTGGTGCCGATTTCGCGCATCACCCCCTCACGGGCAGCGGTGTAGGTAAGTCCGGCGGAGCTGAGGGCGTGCTTGGCCAAGCCGTCATCATCGCGCAGCATGGCGAGCAGAATGTGCTCGGTGCCGATGTAGGTGTGCTTCAGCTCCTTTGCCTCCGTGCCTGCGGTGGTAAGCATGCGGCGCACTCGCTGTGTGTAGGGCAGGGAGCCCTCAGTGCCGGAGGCATTACCTTGCACGAGCGAGGCCTCCACCATGCGGATGAGCTCCGGTATGTTGATGCCCGCATTCTCTATCACGCTGACAGCTACACCGTGCCCGAGCTTGAGCATGCCGAGCAACACGTGCTCCGCGCCGATGTAGTTGTGGTGGTAGCGGTCCGCTTCGCGGCGGGCTAAGTTGAGCACTTGCTGCGCTCTGGGGGTAAAGTTATTCATGTTCTATATCGTCGAAAGTGTCTGATTCAGGGGTAAAGGTCAGGTGCTCCATCAACCCGCGGATGAGGTAGGTGCGCAGTACGGCGTGATTTGCCTCCGGGTTTTCGCAGATGTGCTGCAGGTGGTATGGCGCTGCCACCGGGTATACGCTCGCTATCTGCGCTATCGTCGCCCCGGGGTCGGCGTATGCGTGCTCAATATAACCGCCGATTAAGCCTATGCGAATCATCGACAGCGCGTTGATGAACTCCGTATACTCCAGCCTGCGAGCGTACTTCAGCAGTCCGTATGCTCGCCCCACTTTATCCGGTAGGATGACCGCGCCGTCATCTGAGGACGCCAGTTTGAGGCGCACCTGCAGCTCACGCTCAATGAGGGTTTCCACCGTGCTTTGCAGGTGCTCTGCGAGCTCTTGCTCTCCGTCTTTCGGTATGGGGGCGGTATAAATGACGTAAAGGAAGCCCGCGTCATCCCCCAACTCGGAGTAGAACGGGGAGATATTGAGCATGAGTTTTTCCAGCCCACGCTCAATTTGTGACATCATGCCCGCAGTGCTCATGGCCTGCAGTTGCAGTACGGCGTAAAGCTGTATGCCGGTTCCGCATTCTGCGGGTAGGCTGGTTTGGTAGCCGTCTTTGCGAGTGTACGCGATATCGAGCTTTTTCTCAATGGGACTCAGCGTTTTGTGCACGCGTTTGAGGAGCTTTTCCGTATGGTTGCCTTCTGCCTCACTCATGTAAAAGTGGATGGCGAGGTGCTCCTCTTCATTCACCATGAAGGAGGTGTCTTGCTTTTTGTTGATAAGCAGGTGGCAGCCACCCTGGCGCGCAGCCATGCTGTGGCTGAGCTGCTTGCGCTCCAGCAAGATGCGTCGCTTTTCATAGCTCAGCTCGCTCATCTCGGCTTCGAACCCGTTCTTGTTGCCCGGTAAGCTCCGCAGTACCGGCAAGATGATGTCTGCCACGGCTTTGCGGCTCTCATCCGTGCTCCACCCCGGGAATTTGTGCCCCTTGAGGTTGCGCACCGCGCGTGCCATCATGCCGATTAAGATGTCACCTCCGGCACCCGGGGCAGCATACCACGTGCTGGGCGTTTTCATCAATGTCTTGAAACTCATCATGGCCGGACGTCTGTTCAGGGCATTTTTTTCAGCTCATCGCGGAGTTTTGCCGCGGTCTCGTAATCTTCGCGCTCAATGGCTGTTTGCAGTTGCTGCTCCAGCTTTTTGCGCATAATGGCAGGGGATTCCTCCTCTGCTTCTTCGGTGGGTAGGTCGCTCTGCGCAGAGGCACCTGCGTTTATCTCTGCGCTGAACACGCTGTAGCAGTCCGGGCAGCCCAAGCGCTCCGTCTTGCGGTATTGCTCCAGCGTGAAATCGCACACCGGGCAGCGCGTCAGCATGTCAGGGCTGTGTGTGGGGGCGCTCAGACTCTTTTCCTCGCTCTTTTGCTGTACCAGCTCTTTCACCAAATCGTCAATCTTTTTCTTGAACTCTTCCGGGAAAAACTGTTCTGCAAAACTCAGAGACTGAGGGTCAAACAATCCCTTGCTCTTGGCGCAGCTCTCGCACAGGGTCAGCTCCGTTACTTCCCCGTTCACTATCTGCGTCAGCTGCATCGACGCGCGTTTTCCGCATATCTGGCACTTCTTCACAAGTCTTATAATACTCCTTTTCTTCTTCCTCTGCCAGTCTTGAGCGTGTCTTTTTGTGTCAGCACGCGCAGTCTTTCAGCAAAGTGGCAGGAGTAATGCTTGTGCGCTGTTACTTTGCGTTCTTCGTCTGCTTGTTGGGGCAGGGCATGTGCTTGTATGCAATGCATCCCTTGGGGCAGGCGGATACGCAGGACATGCAGCCGATGCAGTTCGGGTGGCGCACGAATTCCGTGTTTGCCACATCAATGTTCATCGGGCA
>CAJGCY010000056.1 GCA_904501955.1 uncultured Akkermansia sp.
AGTAGCAAGAAAATAGGCTTGCATATGGGGCATGATAATGGTACTCTCAGAGCAACAGCACGTACAGATGGAACTGTAGGTAGCACTAAGATATACAACCATGCCGAGTGTACTGATAAAAACATACGGGTGCCAGATGAATGAGCGAGATTCCGAACAGGTTCTCAGCATGTTCCTCGCAGGCGGTTACAGCATCACCAAAGATGAGGATGAGGCGGATATCATCCTGATAAACACGTGTTCCGTACGCGAAAAGGCGGAGCTGAAGGCACTCGGTAAGATGGGCTTGCTGTGCTCTCGCCCGAATGCTAAGCCGTGGGTGGTGTATGGATTCATGGGCTGCATGAGCCAGAGCCGCCAGCGCTCCCTGTTCCGCGAAATTGCCCGCTTGGACATCGTGACCGGCACGCACCAATACCACAACGTCTACAGACTTTGCAACAGATTGCTCAAAAGCCGCTTAGGGCAAAACATCACCGAGCCGCTGCGCAAGGGTGCGCACATTTGCGCGGCAGAGCATGAAGACGGCTTCCAGAACGCCATCCGCGACCACCTGCCCCCCTCCGGCAACTGCACGGCCTTTGTGTCCATCATGCAAGGGTGTGACATGCGCTGCTCTTACTGCATTGTGCCCAGCACGCGAGGTGAGGAATGCAGCCGCCCGATGGCGGATATTGTGGCGGAGGCAAAAGATTTGGTATCTGCCGGCATTAAGGAAATCACCCTGCTGGGGCAGATTGTGAATCGCTACGGGCGCGAGGAGCCCATCATCAACGGGCGCGGTGCCTTCGTGCGCCTGCTGGAGGAACTGCACGAGATTGACGGGCTGGAGCGCATACGCTACACCTCACCTCACCCCATCGGCTTCCGCCAAGATTTGGTGAATGCCTACACCTACCTGCCGAAGCTGTGCAGCCACATCCACTTCCCGATGCAGAGTGGCAGCGACCGCATTCTCAAGCTCATGCTGCGCCCGTACAAGAATGAGAAGTACCTCAAGCTGTGCGAGGACATGCGCGAGGCACGCCCGGATTTGGCGATTACCACGGACATTATTGTGGGCTTCCCCGGTGAGACGGATGAGGACTACCTGCAGACCAAGGCTGCGGTGGAGCGCATACAGTTTGACAACGCATTCATCTTCCAGTACTCCCCGCGCCGTGGCACCCCTGCTGCAGAGATGGAGAACCAGATATGCCTGCGCGTGAAAGAAGAGCGTAACCACGACCTGCTGGAGTGCGTGAACAGGATTGCCATTGCCCGCAACCAAGCCCTGGTGGGCAGCAGCCAGACCATTTTGGTGGAAGGTCCCAGCAAAAACAACCCTGACCGCCTGCAGGGCCGCACCTCGCAGAACAAGCCTGTCATCATTGAGGGTGGCACGGCGGAGGTAGGCACCATCGTACCCGTGAAAATCAGCGAGTGCACAGGCTTTACCCTCTACGGCGAGGTAGAACAATAAACACACTTACACGAACACAACATGAAGATATTATCAACACTTATGGCAGCTACAACCATGTTAGTCTCCGCCCAAGCAGCTTGGCAACCGGAAGAAGTGCCGGATGACATCCGCCGCCTCTACATTGACTCCAATCTCGTTATCTCGGAGGATCCCTGCGACTGGCGCGAGACGGTGGGCAACATTTTCCGCCCCGCTGTAGAGCACTGCAACAGCCCCCGCGAAGCTGTGCTGTACATCGCCGCGAACATGACCAACCTGACGGGCGTATACTACTCCATTGAGCGCCGCCGTGCGGACATGAACGCGCTGGAGGCATTGGCGGAGAAGAAGGTATCCTGCTCCGGGCAGACCATTCTGATGGTATGCGCCTACCGCTCACTGGGCATTCCCGCCCGCGCGGTGGGTATCCCCACGTGGAACCACATCCGCGGCAACCACTCTTGGCCGGAAGTGTATTTGGACGGCGAGTGGCACATGATTGAGTTCAATGAAAAGGACTTCAACACCGGTTGGGTGATGGAGAACATCGGCATGCTGGATCCGAACGACCCGAACCAGCGCATCTTGGCCGTGCACCCCGCCGGCACGCGCGATTTCCCGGTGTACCAGAAGCACCGCATCCCCGCTACGGATGTAACGGAGCGCTACAACAAGCTTGCAGCTGATTGGTACGCCAAATATGGCCCCGCTCCGCACGAGCAGCGCCTGATGGTGGAGCTGGTTCCCCGCCCGGAAACTGAGGTGCTGTACCTCGAAATGCTGGATGAGGAGGGCAATGTGATGGACACGCGTCCCCTGCCCATCAAGACGGATGACGTGCGCAAGTTTGCCGTCTTTGCCATGCCCCGCGCCGGTAAACACTACCTGCGTTTGAAAGGCACGACGGCCAAGCTCGAGGTACCGACCACGCCGAACGCCGTGCAGGTGCTGCGCATTCAGGCCGGCACCGGCCCGAAAAAGTAAACGCGCGGCAATATCCCTTTGCAGCAATCCCCGCAGGCCTTACGTCTGCGGGGATTTTTTTAGTGCAGTTATCGCGCGGGGTGAAATCAAAGCCTTAAAATTCACTCAGTTGTTTGAGGCGGGCTTTGAGGGCCATCACCATAGGATGCCCCATGAAGCGGCCGAGGGTGGTGAGAGGCACGGGGACGGAGGGCACGCAAACATTGAGCTGATTCGGCAGGCGCTCGATGCGGGCGGATTCACCCGGCATGATGGTGCCGACGTAATCGCCATCCAGCTGGTAATCAAGCTTACCTTCCGCCGTAATGACGCATGACTCAAAGGCGCGCACATTGGTGAAGGGGCTGGTGTTGCGCTGGGTGGCGCCCCGCATCAACATGCTGCTGATGATTTCAAAGAACACGGCCATGCTCTCCTGGTGTATGATTACCGCATCCAACTTACCGTCATCATACTGAGCATTGGCAAACAAGTGAGCCTCGCCGCCATAACGGCGGCCATTACCCAAAATAACTTGCGTGCCGCTCAATTCCTCACCATTCGGCAGGGTGACGGTAATAACGGGGTGGCGTTCCACCGCCACCTTGAGTGCCGTGATAATGTGAGAGGCTGCCCCCAGCCAACGCTTCATGCCGGGGGTAATGAGGCGTACCACGCGGGCATCCATACCGAACCCCGCCATCTGCAAAAAGGGCTTGCCGTTCACCGTGAAGATATCCACGGGCTGGCGCGTGCCGTTCTGCATGGCATCCAGCGCAATATCGAAGCGGCGAGAGCCGATGCCGAGCTCGCGAGCAAAGACATTCATGGTGCCGCAAGGTAAAATACCCAACGCGGCATCCGTACCAATCAATCCTTGGGCCGCGCCCATGAGCGTGCCGTCACCACCGGCAGCGGCCACTATGGGTTCACCGGATTCCGCCAACACACGCGCCTGCTCCGTGAGGTGCTCCGCGCTTTTGGTGGGCACCAAGGTAAAGGCCTCGCGGTGGGTATCCAACCACGCTTTCAGTCCGGAGCGGAAAAGGCTGCCGGCTTTCGGGTTAATCAGTAGAGGAATAGGACGAGACATCGAGAGAAAGCATCAGAGGATAACCAGCACGGCAGCAAAGAAAGACACCGTAAAGGCGGGAGAGTCGATAAGGTCGAAGATACCGCCGATACCCGGCAGCAGAGAGCCACTGTCCTTCACCGCAAGACCGCGCTTGATAAGGGAGCCGGCCAAGTCACCTGCCACACTGAGGATGAAGATGCAGGGCATGAGCACGCAGAAGAACTGAGCCGTGCTCAGGTGGAACAGCTCCGTGTTGCCTTCCACCATGAAGAAGAGCAACCAAGCGCATACGGAAGTGATGATGAAAGAGCCGATGATGCCCTCCCACGTCTTTTTGGGAGAAACCACGGGGCTGAAACGAGCCTTAATGAACTTACCGCCGAGGAGCACACCGCTCACGTATGCCCAGATGTCACTCATCTTGGTGACCAGTACCAGCCACAGCAGGGTCTTGATGGCGGAGGGGTCATCCAAACAGCAAAGCGCGAAGGTGAACAACCACACGGGGTACACGAAAGAAAGCACCGTAATACCCATGGATGACAAAGCCTGTGCACCGGTTCGACCACGATAATCCATGTTGCGCAGCTCCGCAAAGAAGGCTGCCAGCACATAAAACACCAAAGCCCCCAAAGAGACGGCAAAGAAATCAAACTCCGCAGCATAGGAGCAAATGACGCCACAAGAGGCATCCGCCGTCGTCGGGTAATACAACATACCCGCCGCCATAGCCCACGGATACAACAAACCAAAGATGAGAGAAAGGGGACGATTGGACTCCTCCTTGCGCTCGCGCAGCATGTTGAACCACTCATACGTGGTCAGATTGCACAACAAGCATACCAAAATGGCGTAACCCAGGGGGTTATCCCAATATACCGTTCCGCCCAAAAGGCCAAGCAGGATAATGGTGCTGAAACCACGTTCGAGGAATGTTTTTACTTTAGGTGTCATAATTTTCAGAGGTTTTCTCCCATGTAAATCAAATACTGAAGTATCCCCATGGGGGTGAGATAACTCAGCGTACACAGGGCGCTCAGAACAACTTTATTCTGCACGCCACAAGCGACATATGAATGCCAACACAGACGCGAGGCCGCGTCCACCAAGATCGCGCACACACTCGCAGCCACACAGAGCTCAAAACCGGCTGACCACCACCACGCAATCAACCACAAGACGATATGTGGCACCACAAACGGCCAAACTTTACCCGTTCCGCTCCAGAGCAAACGGCAGAGAGTGCACAAACAACCGATGATGATGCATGCCGTGGAGCTGAACGCAAGAATGGCGGCGTACAAACCGGAAGAGTCAATCATGCCACCACACGACCACATGGCTACGGTAGCCACAGGGAACAGGAATGCCCCAAGCCACGCCAAGCGATTGCAACACAACACAGCGACCAATGCGGAGAGGAATAAGCAAAGCGACAAATCGGGCAGAGCCTCACCGTGAGTATACTCCGCAATGAGCACAATAGTATGGAACCCCAGCCACAAGGAGCAGGCAATAAGGAAAAGGCGGAGACGCGGCTGCCCCTGCATCTTACCACGCAAGTAGGGCAAAAGCAACATCGACAAACCGCCCATGGACAAAGAAAACAACAGCGGGACATAAGCTGTCATGAAGGCGACGGCAATGAGTACAACGGCAAAACCGATGGTCAGCATGGCATCTACCGTCGTAGCAGAGATGACGACGGTGAGCTCACCATTCACGTTGTTAGAGCCGTTTTCCTTATCCATTCTTAGCAAGTGCCCCCGCCGGCACGGCGGCGGGGGCTGAAATCAGGGGCTGACCAATCAGTGCGCGCAACCGGGGCAAGCCCAGCCGGCACGGATATCGGCAAAGAAGTCATTACCCTTGTCATCCACCAAGATGTAGGCAGGGAAATCCTTCACGGTAATCTTCCAAATGGCCTCCATACCCAGCTCCGGGTACTCGATGCACTCAATGGAAGTGATGCAGTTCTTGGCGAGGTCTGCAGCAACGCCGCCGATGGAACCGAGGTAGAAACCACCGTACTGCTTGCAGGAATCCGTGACGCACTGGTCGCGGTTACCCTTGGCAATCATAATCATGCTACCGCCGTTGCTCTGGAAGAGCTGCACGTAAGAGTCCATACGGCCTGCCGTGGTGGGACCGAAAGAACCGGAGGGGTAACCCTCGGGGGTCTTGGCGGGACCGGCGTAGTAAATCGGGTGGTCCTTGATGTACTGGGGAAGCTCTTTACCGGCATCCAGCAGCTCCTTGAGCTTGGCGTGGGCAATATCGCGCCCCACGATAATGGTACCGGTGAGGGAAAGACGGGTCTTCACCGGATACTTGGTGAGCTCTGCCAGCACCTCGGGCATCGGGCGGTCCAAATCGATAGGCACGCCGGCGCTCTTCGTCTCGCGCAGCTCAGCGGGGATGAACTTGCCGGGGTCGTACTCCAGCTCCTCAATGAAGATACCCTCCGGAGTAATCTTGGCCTTGGCGTTGCGGTCTGCAGAGCAGGAAACGCCGAGAGCCACCGGGCAGGAAGCACCGTGACGCGGCAGACGCACCACGCGAACATCCAGAGCGAAAGCCTTGCCACCGAACTGGGCACCGAGGCCGAGCTTCTCAGCCTCCTTCTTGAGCTCATTCTCCAGCTCCACGTCGCGGAAAGCGCGGCCGTGCTCATTGCCGGAGGTCGGCAGGCTGTCATAGTACTTGGTGGAAGCGAGCTTCACCGTCTTGAGGCAGATTTCCGCACTGGTACCGCCCACAACGAACGCCACGTGGTAAGGGGGGCAAGCAGCGGTGCCGAGAGTGCTCATCTTCTGCACCATGAACTTCTTAAGGGAGGTGGGGTTAAGCAGAGCCTTCGTCTCCTGGTAGAGGTAGGTCTTGTTGGCGGAGCCACCACCCTTGGCGATGAAGAGGAAATCATACTCCATGCCGTGATCCGTAGCAAAGAGGTCAATCTGAGCGGGAAGGTTGGTACCGGTGTTGATTTCCTTGTACATATCGAGCGCTACGTTCTGGGAATAACGGAGGTTATTCTTGGTGTAGCAATCATACGCACCGCGGGAGATGTACTCGGCATCATTAAAGCCGGTCCACACCTGCTGACCTTTCTTACCGACGCAGATGGCGGTACCGGTGTCCTGGCACAGCGGGAGCACACCGAGGGCGGCTACCTCAGCATTGCGGAGCATGGTAAGAGCCACGCTCTTATCATTCTCAGAAGCTTCGGGGTCATCAATGATGTCGCGCACCATCTGCAGGTGCTCCGGGCGCAGGTAGAAAGACACATCATGCCAAGCCGTTTCAGCCAGCAATCTCAAACCTTCGGGCTCAACCTTGAGAATCGGTTTACCCTCAAACTCACCAACGCTCACGTAATCTTTAGTGAGCAAACGATACTTCGTGGTATCTTCCCCCATGGGGAACATTTCCTGATAGACAAAAGGAGGTGTTGCCATAACGGGGTTATTTATACCAGTTTTGGCGGCTCAATTCCAGCAAAAAAAGCGGCAGAGGGGCGTACTGGCTCATTTTATGCTTGCATCTACCCCGAATGCGTGGGAATATAAGTACATGTTAGCAGAAGAGACCATCGTCATCACCGGGGCATCATCCGGCTTCGGTGAAGCATTTGCCGAAGAGATGGCAAAACGAGCTGTAGCGCAAAACCGTGCGCAGAGCACGCGTATTCTCCTGATAGCTCGCAGTGTGAACAAACTGCAAACATTGGCAAACAAGCTGCAAGAACAGTATGACTGCTGCGCGGAAGCTCTGCCCTGCGATTTGGCCTCTAAAGAGCAACGCACACAACTGCTCACCAAACTTCAGGCTCTGAGCAGTGACAGCATGTGGCTCATCAACAACGCGGGGCTGGGTGACTACGGCGAGTTCATCACCGCTGAGCCGGAGCGCAACACCCAAATGCTGGAGGTAAACATCACCGCGCCGGTAGAAATCACCCGCTGCATGTTACCGGCTATGGCGAAAGCGAAAAAGGCCTACATCATTAACATAGCCTCACTGGCGGCGGACTTAGCCATACCGGATTTTGCCATGTATGCCGCCAGCAAAGCGTTCGTAGCATCATTCTCTGAAGCTCTGCGCTTGGAGCTCAAGAAAACCAACATACACGTGACAGCCGTATGTCCGGGGCCGGTACACACCGCATTCGGTGATGTAGCGCGCCGCAGTGGTTCACAGAAGAAAGAAGTACCGTTCCGCAAGTGGTTCTACACGAGCATTCCCTGCGTTGTAACGGGGGCTATTAAAGCAGTATTGAGCAACAAGCCGCGTTTTTACCCGTCCTTCAAAATCCGTATGGCGGGGTTATTTGTACGCTGCGCACCACTGTGGCTGCTGCGTGCCATCATGGGCAGAAGACCGAGAAAAGCTATTCCTACAGCAGAATCATGAAGAAAGATAAAAGGAAAGGCAAAGGGAGTTTCATCACTTGGTTTAAGCTGGGGCTATTGGGAGTCATGGCTGTAGGAGCAGCATCCCTTTACACCCCCTACCCTACAGAACTGCTGCGCGAGCTACGCTGCAGCGTCTGTAAACCGGAACCCACCTCCGCCACGGATGAAGCCGAGGTTGCGCCCCCCGTGAGCGCAACGCCGGACACAGCGCCGAAGCAAGAGAACACCGGGCTGTGCGCCATTCCGACCACACCGTGGAAACCGGACACTCGCTTCACCACCACCAAAATCACCTTACCCCCCTTCCCTCCGGCTCTACCGGAACGCGTGGAGCCGGGCAATTATGAGCACATCAACTCGATGGCTCGCGGCATCGACATCTGCAGCAACGTCCATTTCCACGAAGGCACCACCGCCACCCAAGACCGCAAGAAAAAGCAGGCGTTTCAGGTAAAAGTATCGTTGGAGCTCTTCTTACCGCACGCAGCGGAGGGAGACGAGCTACTGCTCGCGAACCCGAACCTCAAAAACGTGCTGCCGGGATTCGATGCATTGATGAAAAACGCACGTGTATCCCTGTGGTTTAATTCACTTTACCTCCATAAGCAGAACAGATTAAGGAAAACAGCAGCTACACTCACCAGACTGCTTGACCGACATAATTTTTACGACACGGACACCATTCTGGAACTCAGCGACCCGAACACCCACCGCAAGGTGCTGTGGATTCAGGCGGATATGGATGTGGTATCCGACGGTTCCGACGGGGATAGACTGCCCACCATGCCCAAAAAGATACGGGACAGCGAGCATTACCAGCCCTCCACCTCGTACCGCTGGCGCAAAAAGACAAAAACGCCCAATCCGCTGCTCAGCGCTTGGGAGGAACGCCTGCAAAAGTACAAAAAGAACAAAGACAAGGCCGGGGAAGAGCGAGCGACGCGCATCATAGCAGATTTGAAGCTGTTCAGCTTCCTGCTGGCGGAGTATGACCCCTTCATCGTAGTGCCGCTGACCGTCAACGAAGGAGAAAACTCGGATTACCGCCCCGTTGCGGGTGATTACGCCGTCGTTATTGTAGACAACCAGGTGTACCCCGCCATTGTGGGTGACT
This sequence comes from uncultured Akkermansia sp., assembly GCA_904501955.1. Lineage (GTDB taxonomy): Bacteria > Verrucomicrobiota > Verrucomicrobiia > Verrucomicrobiales > Akkermansiaceae > Akkermansia. Next base: position 9,012 of record CAJGCY010000056.1, read on the forward strand.
TCGGCCCCCGTTACAAGACCGGTGAGGCCTCCCTGAGACTCTGCAAAACCATCAACAAAAACGCCGGCATCAACAGCCGCCCCGTCTCGGATTTGAAAGCCTCATACATCATCTTCCCGGGCACGAAAGAACCGGAAAACGGCCCCATTGACTATGAACGACTGAACAGCCGCTGCCGCGAACTGCTCTCCGAAATAGGCGGCATCAGCGAGCAAGCCGTTTTTGTGGAAATGAAAGACCTGCTGCCGCAACCCAAGCCGGAAGAACCGAAACAATAAGCCCCAACAGACGCATGATAGCATTTCTCAGAGGAATAGTAGCAGAAGCACTCCCCCAATGCATCACCTTGGACGTAGGGGGTGTCGGTTATGAGGTGCAAATACCGCTCTCCACATTTGACCATCTCAACCCCATTGAAGGCCAGACCGTTACCTTAAAGACACACTTGCACATTCGTGAAAACGCACAGGTGCTATACGGATTTGCGACGGATGCGGAGCGAGATATATTCCGACTGCTGATAGAGCGCGTGAGCGGCATAGGACCTTCAACCGCGATTTCCATACTCAGTGGCTTAAACGTCAACGCGTTCAAATCCGCCGTTGCGGCAGGTGACGCCCAGAGCATCGCCCGAGCCAAAGGTGTAGGCAAAAAAACGGCGGAGCGCATTGTGCTGGAGCTGAAAGACAAAATCGGCTTGGCCGCTACTTGGGAAGCCCAGCAACAAGGCTCCACCAGCCCCGCAGCAGCGGATGCCGAGCTGGCTCTCATTGCACTCGGATTCAAACAAACGGAGGCACGCAAAGCCATCAAAACCATACTGGCAGAAAACCCGCAAAGCAGCACGGATGACCTCATACGCGGAGCATTGCGCCAAATGACGCGCTGACAAGCATCATGAGCACCGCCCCCCAACTCCCCAAACGCTCCGGGTTAGCTCGCCACCTCATAGCTGCAAGCTTGGCCGCTGCCGGCATCACGGCAGCGCACATCATGCTTGCTGATAGAACGGAGCAACTGCCGCCGAAAATCCACCACGACATACCGGATGAAGTTTTATGCAAGGTGCCGCACGCGCGCACGGATGATTTTCCCACAGCCATCAGTTCCGATAAGCCCATCATCCGCCTCTGCGAGCTCAGCCCCGGCAACTACCGTATGTTGTACTGGGGCAACCCGGTACGCAAAAGCTATACTTACACCATCCGCCGACTCAGCAACAACGAATCCGTACTCTGCAGCCGCAACGGTGAGCGCATAGAAAAAGCAACCCTACCGGTACTGATACCGGCAAGAGAGGACAAAAAATTACCGCGCCAACCCATTGTAGAAATCGGCACGGTAAGAGGGGAACCCGGAGTCATGTACGCCGTCAAAATCACCGTACATGACGGCACCAACGGGATTCCGCTGTGCTCTGAAGTTTACCTTATTGAGGGCACGCCACCTGCCCCTTCAGCGCGTGATTAAAGACCAGTGAGCGCACGTCAAACCCACGTGCCTGCGCAGCGGACAGCAGCTCATCCACCACGTTTTGTGCAACCTGCGGCTGCCGGGCCAGTAACCACAGGCATGAGCCGGATTCATTTGACACCAGCGCGTACTCATAATCCGCATCCACATACAACACGCGGTACAAACTGCTGATAAAGTTGAAAAAAGGCACAAAGGACACCCGCAATTGCCCACCACCGGCAACCACGGCCTGCGCTTGTGCCTCATACAGCTCACCCACGGCATCCGTGCCGCAATTACGTATGCTGATTTTACCATCCTCCAAAGCAGCATATTCCGCATACACATCCGCCAAGCCGAACTCGAAAGGAGTTTCAAAACGTGCCAGCTCATACCAACGGCCGAGGTAAGCCTGCCAATCGACATCGGCTACGGGTGTTGTATCACAGTCAAAGCTCGGTTTGCGCCTGCCCGAAGATTGAGAAAAATAGTATTTTATTGCTCGCCAAATCATATACAGATAATACAACACAGTATGGCGGATGGCTCAATAATAGTCAGCGTATCACATGGCGCGTTTTTTGATTGAACAGGCGCGCTGCATTGGTGTAATATAGCGCACATGAGCATCACTTGGCAAATAAAAGAGCTCAGCACCTGCGAAAGCACCTTCATCGAAGCGCGCAAATACCCCGCTTGGACGATTGTCAACTGCATTCACCAAAGCAAGGGAAGAGGCCGTTTCAACCGCACGTGGTTCGGGGAACAAGGCGGACTGTGGGTCAACTACAACCTCCCTATTGACGAGAAGCTGAGCTGCCCATGGGGCTTCATGCCACTGGTAGCAGGGCTGGCGCTCATGCGCGCGCTGCAACGTTACCGGATAGAGGGCTTGCGCCTCCGCTGGCCGAACGACCTCCTCGTAGGGCGCCATAAATTAGCCGGCATCTTGGTAGAACGACCCGCCGCGAATATGCTCACCGTCGGCATCGGGGTCAACATGCACAACAACATCATCAAACTGCACGGCCTGACCACCGATTACCCCGTTCGTTTGGCGGATTTACTGCCCGCAGCATGCCCTTCCGTTCAACAACTCAGGGATGAACTTGCAGCGGAGCTTGCCGCTATATACCTCATTTTCACGCAAGAGGGCGTTGCGCCCATCATTTCCATGCTCGAATCCGCCTGGGGCTCACCACGCCCCGTCGTTGCCATTACTGATACTGAGCGCATCTGCGGACACTTCATCGGCGTGGAGGAAGACGGCTCCCCCATTTTGCGACAGGCGGACGGCTCAACACTGCGAGTGCCGGGCATAACAATTAACCGACTCAAAGAGCTGATTTGAGCGCTTACCTATACAATCAGCACAAAAAAGTCGATTTTGCGTGATTTTTCAGCGTTTTTTCAAGAAAAAATCTGATTAGTAGTTGACTCAACTGCATAATATGATATAGTACGTGTTAAGGGTTAAACGAACAAGCCCGGAATACTAAAGTGGACGACGATATCATTTGCACGGAAAAAATCATAGCGGATCGCAAAACATTCTACATTGACCTCAAGCGCAATGCCAGAGGTCGCGTGGTTCGCATCACGGAAAAGGTAAGCTCCAACAGAGATCGCATCATGGTGCCTGCTGAGATTCTTGATGACTTCATTGCAGCACTGCAAGACATCCGCAAAGCCAATCAAGAAAACTGAAGCATCACCGCCCTCGCTACGCACAAATGTGGGAGTATGCTATAACTTTTTCAAAAGATACGCGTTATCTTGAGAAACAAAGCATTACATAAAAGCAACTCAAAAGTTGCCACACTTTGTGCTGGACAAATGCCTTTTCATCGTGTTTAATAAGGGCGAGACAGGGCGACCTGTTGAAGGACGTTTGACAACTAGCTTATACGCAAAGTCATGAGGAGAATTAAAGTACTGAAGTTAGGATGGGAGTTTCCGCCGCTGATTAACGGTGGGCTCGGTGTTGCATGCATGGGCATCTCTAAGGCGCTCGCCAAGAAGGTTGACCTTTCCGTAATCGTACCCAAGGCAAAGCCCGGTGCTGAGTACGACGGTTTCAGCTTGACAGGCATCAACAACCTGCAGTACTCCGAAATGGAGACCCAGAGCGAGGGGTACACCTACGAGAGCTTTACCGTAGTCGGCAAAGCCCCGGTGAACCTGGATCCCTACGCCTGCACGGAGGGCACCCCCGGCAACATCACCTTTACAAAAGAAGGCAAGATCTTGTTCTCCAAGGTCCACAAGGCTGATTTGGAGCTTTTCACCGGCAAGGAAGACTTGTACGCCGGTGACCTTGCTCGCAAGGTAATCGAGTTCTCCAAGATATGCGCTGTGATGGCCCGCGGTTATGACTTTGACGTGGTGCACGCACATGACTGGATGACTTACTTGGCAGGTGTAGAGGTAAAGCGCGCCACGGGCAAGCCCTTGGTCGTGCACCTGCACGCCTCCCAGTTTGACCGAGCCGGCGCAGATGCCCGCGGTTGGATTTACGACATTGAGAAATACGGCATGGAGCACGCTGACGCCGTGATTCCGGTTTCCAAGTACACCGGCACGGTTGCAGCAGGCCACTACGGCATCGACCCCTCCAAGATTTTCCCCGTACACAACGGTGCGGATCCCGTTCACGTCTTCCACACCAAGAAGAAGTTCCCGGAGAAGCTCGTTCTCTTCCTCGGCCGTTTAACGGCGCAGAAGGGTCCGGAATTCTTCCTGCAGATTGCCGCTAAGGTACTGGAGCAGACAGACAACGTACGCTTTGTGATGGCCGGCACGGGTGAGAAGCTGCGCCAGCTGATTGAGACGGGCGCCTTCCACGGCGTGGGCGACAAGTTCCACTTCACCGGTTTCCTCAACAAGCAGAAGGTGAATGAGCTGTTGAGCATGACGGACGTATACTGCATGCCCTCCGTATCCGAGCCTTTCGGTCTTTCCGCGCTGGAGGCAGCTCAGTTCAACATTCCCGCCGTTATCTCCAAGCAGAGTGGCGTAGCCGAGGTGATGAAGGGTGCCCTGAAGGCCGACTTCTGGGATGTGAACATGATGGCCAAGCACATCGTCAACCTCATCACGGACGAAGAGCTTTACAAGCAAGTGGCTGAGCAGAGTGCTCAGGACATCAAGAACTCCAACTGGGAGACCGCCGCGGACAAGATGCTGCGCGTCTATCACCACGTGCTCGGTTGGTAAACCTTTTTTCAAACTTCCATAAGGTAATATGAATATCTCTTTAACATTTCACGCACATCAGCCCAACCGACTGACGCCGTATGATTTCTTCAAAATCGGCGAGCACGCGTTCTATGAGGACGACGAGCTGAACGGGCGTGTGCTCAGCCAAGTAGCAGAGCGCTGCTACTTGCCTGCCAACCGTCTGATGAAGCAGCTCATTGAGCTCTCTGACGGCAAGTTTAAGTTCTCCTTGGCGCTTTCCGGCGTTATTTTGGAGCAGGCCAAGTACCACCGCCCCGACCTCATCGCCTCTTTCCAAGAGCTGGCGGAGACCGGCTGTGTAGAGTTCCTGGCCATGCCGTACTACGGTTCCCTCTCCTCCCTGTACTCCACCGGCGAGTTTGCGGAGCAGGTGAACGAGCACATGGACCTCATCGAAGAGCTCTTCGGCCAGCGCCCGACGGTACTTTGGAACACCGGTATGCTGTACTCCAACGCCATTGCAGCCCAGGCATACGACATGGGCTTCGAGGGTATCATGGCAGACGGCAACAGCCGCATGATGTCCAACCGCCACACGAATGACCTTCAGTGCGCCCCGCTCATCGCCAAGACCAAGACACTCATCCGTAATCGTCACCTTTCTAACGACTTGGCAAACCGCCGCACGGACCCGAGCTGGAGCGAGTACCCGCTCTCTCCCTACACCTTTGCGGAATGGCTCGGCCAGCAGGAGGGTCAGGTGGTCAACCTCTCCATGGACTACGAGACACTGGGTGAGCGCCAGCCTGACACCACCGGCGTATTCGAGTTCTGGCGCACCATGATTATGGCAACGCTCTTCAACGGCAATACCTTCATGACCCCGACGGAGGCCGTACGCACCTTCCCGTCCACCGGCACCATCGATTGCCCGAACCCGGTAACGTGCTCCACCTTCGGCACCACCACGCACTGGAACGGCAACGTCATGCAGCAGGAAGCCCTCAAGAAGATTTACGACTTGGAGACCTCCGTAAAGGACAGCGAGGAT
>CAJGCY010000057.1 GCA_904501955.1 uncultured Akkermansia sp.
GCGAGCGTTCGCGTGTAGGGGCGTAAGCCCCAAGCGTTCGCGTGAGTGACAACGAACGTTCGCGTGAGCCGTAGGCGAACTGAAATGTGTATTACCGCGGGCGCATGCCCGCCTAACTTGAAGCCCCGTAAGGGGCGACGGCTCTTAGAGGCAGGCGGTGGAGTGAGCGCCAGCGAACGGAACCCCTGTATATCAACCAAAAAGGAAATGGAACCCAGGGAACCTGTGGTGACATATAATGGCGAGGACCGTAGCGAAGCGGAGCTCCGAGCCGTTGTGGGCGCGTGTTTTTGGTGATTGCGTCATTTTGAAACAATGCGGCATTTTTGCGCCACGCTTTATGCCACCCCTCCGGGGTTCGCATTTATTTTTTGGGGGCCTTTCCCGGGGTTCCGCCCCTTGCGGGGCTCCACCGCCGGGCTATTATATGGCGCCCCTCCGGGGCTCCGAGTTAGGCTTACCTGCGGCTCGCAAACAAATCGCAAACTTCCGATTTATCGGGATACGTGCTTATCAATTTCATGATTGCGTTAAATAAGATTGACAAACAGGCTCAATTCGTGGTATATGGAGTGCGCTTACATGCAGTAAATATCAAGCGCGTAGAGAGTAGGTATGGATAGTAAAAAATGGTGTCTGATAACAGGTGCTAGCCGTGGAATCGGCAAAGCCGTAGCAGAGCAGTTGGTCAAGGATGGTTTTTCGCCGGTGTTGCACGCGCTGAAAAATAGGGCTGCGTGCGAGAAAATGGCGGAGGAATTTGCCGCTCAGGGGGTGGAAAGCCGAGTGCTTACCTTTGACGTGGCTGACCGCGAGGCTACGCGCGCAGCGCTTGAGGCTGATATGGCGGAGCACGGCCCATACTATGCCATTGTGAACAATGCCGGCATCACGGCGGATGCCCCGTTCCCCGTGATGGATGGCGATATGTGGGACCGCGTGCTGCGAACGGATTTGGATTCTTTTTATAATGTGATTCAGCCCTGCGTGATGCCGATGATTCAGGCTCGTCGCGGTGGGCGAATCGTGGTCATCTCCTCGGTGTCCGGCGTGGTCGGTAACCGCGGGCAGGTGAATTACAGCGCTGCGAAGGCGGGCATCATCGGCGCAATGAAAGCGCTTTCCCTTGAGCTTGCCAAGCGCAAGATAACGGTGAACTGTGTGGCCCCCGGCGTGATTGAGACGGATATGACGGCAGAGTTGCCCATGGATGAAGTGAAGAAGATGATACCTCTGCGCCGAGCCGGACGCCCGGAGGAGGTCGCAGCTGCGGTGTCCTTCCTGATGTCTGAGGGTGCGGCATACATCACCCGCCAGGTTATTAACGTGAACGGAGGTATGGCATGAAGCGCGTGGTCGTAACAGGCATGGCCGGTATCTCCACCTTGGGAAATACGCCGGAAGAGATGTTGGCCTCACTGCGTGCGGGCAAGAATGCTACCCAATATATTGAGGAGTGGCAGGAGTACCACGGCTTACGCTCCTTGCTTTATGCCAAGATGGAGCCCTATGAGACGCCGAAATACCTTACCCGCAAGAATTTGCGCACCATGTCCACCCTGTCCGTGATGGCGGTGGACAGCACGCGCCGCAGCTTGGAAGATGCCGGCTTGCTGGATGACCCCATTTTGCAGACCTCGCAGACCGGTGTGGCCTATGGCAGTTGCACGGGCTCTGTGCGTGAGTTTGCCGCATGCCATGCCATGGTGTATGAGAAATCAACACGTGAGTTGAATTCCGGTACCTATGTGAAGATGATGGGGCACACTGCTGCGGTGAATATTTCCTTGTATTTCGGTACGAAAGGGCGCATCATTAACAGCGGTACGGCCTGTACTTCCGGTAGTTTGGCTATCGGCCAGGCGTATGAATCGATTGTCATGGGGCGCCAGACGGTTATGTTGGCCGGTGGTGCGGAGGTGTTTAATGTGCTTCAAACGGCGGTGTTTGACACGCTTTTTGCCGCCAGCACGCGCAATGACCGCCCGGAGCTGACACCCGCTCCGTATGATGCCGGGCGTGATGGCCTGGTGTTGGGTGAGGGTGCATGCACCCTGGTGCTGGAGGAACTAGAGCATGCCTTGGCTCGTGGGGCTCGCATTTATGCGGAGGTGGTGGGCTTCGGGTTCTGCTCAGATGGCTTGCACATTACCTCCCCGAACGCTCAAACGATGAAGGGGGCGATGATTGAAGCGCTGGAGGTGGCGCAACTCACCCCGGCGGATATAGATTACATCAGCCTGCATGGTACGGGCACCATTAATGGAGACAAGGCGGAGGCGGAGGCAACGCGCACCGTCTTTACGGAGCCGGTGCCGGCATCATCCCTGAAGAGCTATACCGGGCACACGCTCGGTGCATGCGGTGCGCTGGAGTCCATGGTGTCCATTTTGATGATGCATGAGGGGTGGTTCCACCCGAATCTTAACCTGCGCGAGCTTGACCCCGATTGCGCCGGTTTAGACCTCATCACCGGTGAGGGGCGCTGCATTGATGCTGAGTGCGTGATGAATAATAACTACGCCTTCGGCGGTATTAACACGAGCCTTATCTTCCGTAAATGGAAAAACTGAGCCTGCCGTTCCGTGTGCTGGGCGCGGAGGTGTGGTTGCCTGAGCGCGCAGAGGAGAAAGCGCCCATGGCGCCCATGCCGCGAGCCTTGCCACGGCGCATGGGGCGCTTGAGCCGCGCTGTGCTCAGTTGTGTATCTCGCTTGGCTGAGAAGCTGGGGGCAGAGGTGCTGCAGTACCCGGTGGTGTATGCCAGCCGGTATGGCGAGATTGCGCGTACCCTGAAATTATTTGAAGAGCTGGCGGAGTATGGTGAGGTTTCACCCGCCGGGTTTTCCGTATCCGTGCATAATGCCGCGGCCTCACTGTTGGGCTTAGCCTCCGAGAATTGTAACAGCAGCTCCACCTTGGCTGCCGGGGCGGATACCTTGCGTATGGGGGTGCTGGAGGCGGTGATGAATGCCCGCACTCAACCGTGCCTTTTTGTGTATGGCGATGAGCAGCAAATGGAGCAGGAATGCGTGCAAGCCGTTGCTGCTGTGATTGTGGCGGATGAACAGCCGCGCTCGCTGCCGCAAACGATAGAGGAGTTGTTGCAATTATGCTGAAAAAAGTACCGCCGATGAGCGTGAGCACACGCGTACGCTGCGTACTGGCAGTGATGTGCTATCTTGCGTTCGGTATAGGCGGTAGTTTGATTTCTGTTCTCCTGCTATTATGCTTTTTCTTGCCTGAGTGCGCGAGGGTGCGCGTGGGCAGCAAAGTGTTGCAGTATTCATGGAAGCTGCTGTGCTGCATGATGAGCATGACGCGTAACCTCTCGCTGCGCGTGCCGGATAAGAAAAAAATGCAGCGAATTCGCGGTTCCATTGTGGTGGCAAATCACCCCTCGCTCATTGATGTGGTGATTCTTACCTCCATCATCCCCGGTTCAAAACTCGTGGCTAATTCCAAGTTGCAGCGCTGGCGCTTTTTGCGCCCCATATTGAAGGGATTATGCATCACGAATGACATGGGGGCGGAGCAGTTCATGGCGCAGGCAAAGCATGCGCTGGATAATGGGTTCAACGTCATCATTTTTCCCGAGGGAACGCGCACTACTCCCGGCAAGGTCAGCAAATTGCAGCGCGGGGCTTTCCAACTTGCCCTGCAGAGCGGCTATCCCTTGGTGCCCATTCATATACATACGGATGGCCCCTTTTTGACAAAAGAATATCCTTGGTGGTATGTGGGCGAGCATTGCCCGCACTTTACGCTGTCACTGGGTGACCCCATCGTGGCTCAGGTGCAGGAGGGGGAGACGCGCCACTCCGCAGCCGTACGCATCAGCCGCACCGTGGCCGATTTTATTTTACCGGGGCAAGATTTTAGTTGATTTATCGCGCTGCGCAAATAGAGGCATCAACCATAAACTTTAGCAGAGCCTTATATTAGCGGGGCAAGGGTGTTTATAAGCAGAATGAGGGGTGTTCCGCTGTTTCCCGAAGAGAAAAATTGCCTTTTCCGGAGGTGTGGCAAGCGTCTTCATCGAAACTGAGCACGACTGAGAGACGATTGTCCTTTTTCTCTGCCGTAATGTAAATTTCAGAGCAGGGACGCACTTCTTCACTGAATTTGAGACGCTTAATAGCCTGAACTTTGCGTCCCCAGTAGCGCTCTACCACAGCGGAGATACTGCGCAGGATGATAACGCCCGGTACGAGGGCATATTTCGGGAAATGTCCAGGCACCCAAAGAGCATCCGGCTCGAAAAGTGCTTTTACCACCAGCTTATCCGGGCTTTTGAATACGGGGGTGAGTACCGGCAGGTAATCACCGGTGGCAAAAAGGTTGCGGATGACATCTTTACGCGTCTTGCCCTGTCTGTCACAGGGGAGTTCGCCGAGAACACGCCAGCGCTTGGGCTGTAATACGGCGGGGAGATGTGCGGAAAGTTGTTGTTTAATGCGTTTTCGGTATTCTTGTTTGCCCTGCGTGAGCAAGACTTCGCGACCGAGCTCGGTAGGGGTGACGGCTGCGGCGAGAATGGGGCGGCTTTTGCCTTCGATTTGGAGCACGGAGGCCATATCCACAAGCGGACTTTGTCTGAGGTGCTCCTCAATTTCGATGAGAGAGATACGCTTGTCCGCAATTTTGACAATGCTGTCCGTACGCGGTTTGAGGATAAAGTTACCGTTTGTCAAGAACTCCGCGCTGTCGCCGGTGTGCACTGCTTGCCCCATAGGTGTGCAGGGACTGCAAATACTGAGCCCTCCTTCGGGTTCTTGCTGTATGGTGACGCTGCGGAAGGGGGTCCATTCTTCCGTGTGCAGCGGTGAGCGGTAGCCGACTACCCCGGTTTCGGAGCTGCCGAAGATCTCGAAAAAGTCAGCGCCTAGGAGCTCCGCCAAATGGCGTGCTGCTTGCATGGGGAGCGGGGAGCCCGCGGACTGAATCATCAGTGAATCTTGTAGCCTGGGGGTATGCTCCGCGTTGGTCGCCCACACGCGTATGAAGGCCGGCGTGGTAACCACCCATGTGCGGTGCTCCGGTGTGGTGAGTTGGGCTATGCGTTGAAGGAAGTCAATGGGCCCGGCAAATGTTGCCGTGTCCGTGACTTGTCCCCGACTGAGCGGTAACAATAGGCCGAAGATGATGCCGTATGCATGGTGGAAGCTGACGGTGGAGAACACTTCCGTGGGGCAGCCTTCCGGTATGGCTTCTTCCAAAAGCTGCAATTCTGCCTCTATATTGGCAAAACTGCGAACGATGCGTTTGGGGGTGCCGGTGCTGCCGGAGGTGAAAAAGCTGACGCATGCTTTTGCCGGGTCAAACTCCGGAAGCGGAGCTGTACCTGCGCCTCTTTCACCGTCAATGATGAGAACGCTGCCCTCTGTAGGAGTATCTGTCAGCAACACGGCACCTTCTGCCTGCAAAAAATCGCAGGTGGAGGTGCTGCGGTTGCTTGGTAAAATAAGGTCTGCGCCCGCGTGGAGCGAGGCCATAAGCGCCACGGCAAAGTGATAATTATCTTCCGTTACCGGTACGGCAGTGCGAATGCCCTTTGCCTGCATGGCAGTGCAGAGAGCTTGAACATCGCGGTGGTATTGCGCAAATGTCACCACGCCGTCTCTGCGACGGAAGACCACTTGCTCCGCCGGGATGTCGGAGTGAAGGTAACGGGAGGGAAGAATCATGCTTGCAGCCGTATGGCGCGCTGAGGGGTTACCGTGCGTCTTTTGCGGCAAATGCAGCGGTGATGACGTTGATGAGGTCGCCATAATTGCGCACCTCCTTGAAGTCATCCGGCTTCAGACTGATGTCATACTTCTTTTGCACATCAACCACCAAATCCACGGCGTCAATGCTGTCCAAATCGAAGGCCTCAAACATGTTCGTTTCATCGTTGAGAATGCTCACATCGCAGTCAAAGTTTTCCTGCAGAAGGTGGCGTACGTGGGCGTCAATTTCCTCGCGGGTCATGGTCTTAGTTCTGTTGAGATTGAATGAATGCGGCAAGTGTGCTCAGGCTGGTGAAATGCTTGTCAACGTCCTGCGTCTCTTTGTCCAAAACAACATTGTAACGGCGCTTGAGCGCAACGCCGATTTCCATGGCGTCAATGGAGTCCAGCGCCAAGCCGTCTTCGCTGAAGAGCGGGGTGTCCGCGCCGATTTCTTCGGGGCTGATGTCCTCTAAATCAAGAATGTCAATAATGAGAGAGCGAAGCTCGCAGATGAGCTTATCTGTGTTGTTTGTTTCTGTCATGACTGCCTTTAGTATAACATCCTAACACATGATTGTCAAACGGTGTTAGTGGCTTAATGGCTCTTTTTTGTTGCAAGGATTGAAATATCATATAATTACGTTGACAATAGGGCCGGCTGTTGGTAGAATATGCCCCGCATTCCGACACATATATGAGCAGAAAAAGACGAAAAACGCCGCGCATTATTCAGGCCTTGGCAGATGCCCAGAGGATAGCATTCGGACCCATGGTGTTTCAGGCTGTGCGGGCTATGATGCGGTTGGGCTTGCTTGAGTATTTGCAGGAAAACAAAGTTTGCCCTCGCAAAGACTTGCAGACTCGCTATGGGCGATATGTGGCGGATGTGCTGGTGGAGTCCGGTGTGACGGCCGGCGTGCTGCTGGAGGATGCCGAGGGCGGGGTGGCATTATCTGATGTGGGCTATTGCCTACTGGAGGATGAGATGACGCGTCGCAATTTTGATTTTGTGGCAGATGTGTGCTACCTTGGCGCGGAGCGCTTGGGCGAGGCCTTGGCAAGCGGGAAACCTGCCGGGCTGGAGGTGTTCGGCACTTGGCCGACCATTTATGAAGGCTTGTCGCAACTGCCGCAACCGGCTAAGGATAGCTGGTTCGGGTTTGATCATTTGTACTCGGATGCCTTTTTCCCGCAGGCGATAGAGCTGATGACGGAGCATGCGGATTTGAGCCGGGTGTTTGACGTAGGTGGCAATACCGGTAAGTTTGCTCGTGCACTTATGGAGCGCTCTGCAACTGCCAAGGTGACCATCGTGGATTTACCGGGGCAGAGTGCCGTAGCTCGGCATAATTTGGCGGAGTTCGGGGAGAGATGTTCCTTTGCCGATGTGAATGTGCTGAGTGATGCCCCGTGGCCTCAGGGGGCTACGGTGGTATGGATGTCTCAATTCTTGGATTGTTTCTCGCATGAGCAAATCGTGCAGATTCTGAAAAAGGCTGCTGCAGCACTCGCGCCCGGTGGTTCTATTTTCATAGCGGAGCCTTTTATTGATAAGCAGACCTTTGAAGCCGCTGCGTATTCTCTGGCACAGGGTTCCCTGTATTTTACCTGCATGGCGAATGGCAACAGTAAGTTCTATACTGCTGCGGAAATGACTGAGTGTGTGCACGAAGCCGGCTTGGTGCCTGTGCAGGAATGGCATGCCCTCGGTAAATATCAATATTCCCTCATGCAATGCAGCCTTCCGTAAGCAAGGGCTCGGAAAAACGCGAAGTGCCCGTGTGTGAATGGGGAGTGCGCCTGGTGCTGTGGGTGTATGCTCACTTGGGGCGGCGAGTGGCTGTGTGGCTGGTGGGGGGGATTATGCTCTGTGCTTATCCTTTTTTGCGAAAAGCCCGGCGAGCTTCTCGCCTATATCAGCAGCGCTGGAGAGAGCACACGGGGCGTCCCTGCTGCTCAGGCTTTGCTCATTTGTACACTTTTGCATGCACGATGGCGGATCGCCTCGCATGCCGCGACCACCTGTTCGGCATGGATAAGGTGGAAGTACGTACCCGCGCTGAGTATGAGGAGCTGTGTGCGAGATACCGTCGCCACGAGGGCGTGTTTTGCATAGCATCGCACTTGGGATGCTTTGACATGCTGCGAGTGCTGTTTGAAGACCCGGCACAGGGGCAGGGGGGCGAAATCCATGTGTTCATGGATACTGCTGCAACGGTGCAGTTTGCGCGGATGCAGAGCCGTTATGCCTCTCGCAGCGACTTGTTCGTGCACTCCGTGGAAGAATTGGGGCTCGCTTTGTCCATGGAAATGGCGCAGAAGTTGGATGAAGGCGCCATCGTGGTGATGGCAGGTGACCGCGTGTGGCGCGCCGGAGCAAAGGCGAACATTCGCGTGCCTTTTTTGGGGTGTGAGGCGGATTTTCCCCGCGGGTGTTTCAAATGGGCTGCAGCCTTGCAGTGCCCTGTGTACACCTTTTGCTTGACGGAGCAGGGTGCTCATTACGACTTGCGCGTGAGGTGTTTGTCTGCCGATGGAACGGCGCCGGCGCAATCCTTGGCGGAGGCGTACGTTCGCACGCTTGAAGAATGGTGCGTGATGTATCCTCAAAATTGGTTTAATTTCTATCCGTTTTGGGGAGAATGAGCAGATTGACAGCCACACGCATGACCTCACCGCTGCATCCTTATACGGATGCGTGGTGGGCTTTGTATGAAAGCGCTTTTCCTGCCACCGAACGCCGCAGTTGGGCGGTACATGCCGCGGCTTTGCGCGAAACGCTTTTTCACTGCTTGTACCTTGCGGATGACTCCGGGTTTGTGGGGCTGCTCACGTACTGGCAGTTGGCGGAGGTGGTGTATGTAGAGCATTTGGCCATCGTTCCTGAACTCAGAGGGGGCGGTTATGGCCATGCTGCGTTGGAATTGTTGACTTCCCCCGTGATTTTGGAGATAGAACCTGTGGTGGATGCACTCACGGCGAGGCGCTTGGCTTTTTACCGGTCGTGCGGCTTTGTGGAATTACCCACGCCTCATGTGCAACTTGCCTATCAAGTCGGTCAGCCGGATATCCCCTTGCTTTTGTTGAGTCGCCCGTTTATGGATGAAGCCACCGTGGCAAGGTTTGAGCAGCTATACCTGGAGCATCCGATGCGATACCGAGACTCAGCCGGTAGGTGAGTCGTCAATATACGTCACTTTGCGAGTTTTGAACAATCTCCACGGGCAGAGTAGAGCTGCTGTACACAACTTGGTGTGCGCCCAAGAAATGCGCAGATTATCCCTGAGCATGTGAAAGTTGGAACGTGCTCCCTCAGGGTAAATGACTCGCACCCCTTTGGCGATGATTTCGTAGCCGCACCAGAAAAGGTGTACTAAGGTCTCAATGTCGCCGGGCATACCGTTCGTGATGCTTTTGGCTGCGAGTGTTTTTGCCAAGGCGGCGATAGGGTAAAGGCGGAATCCGCACATCGTGTCGATGGTGCAGGCTCCTGCTGTTTCCCATTTTGCAAAGAAGTTGGATATGCAGCGGCCTTTCAACCGAGCCTTCGGAATGTCATCTCCATAAATGGGGGTACCGCAAATGATGGCTTGCGGGTGTTCTTTTGCCGTTTGGGCAAAAGCCGGTATGACGGAGGCGTCGTGTTGGCCGTCTGCATCACACTGCAGCATGTGGGTAAAGCCCGCTTCTTTCGCGTAAGTCGTGCCGACTTTGACGGCTTGCCATTTTCCTTTATTACGGTCGCAGCGTAAGTAGGTAGCGCCCGTTGCTCGACAAGCTGCTTCTATTTGTTGAGCCTCTTCCTCCGCGCTTCCGTCATCAATCACGATAATCGGAATCCCGTGCGCTGCAACAATCGGCAGATAGCCACTGATTTCTCTGCCGTGATTGTAGCAGGGAATGATGATGCAGAGTTTGAAATCTGGCTTGGGGGTATTGCTCATTGCTGCACTTGCTGAAGGTGTGCTTCGATTTTAGATATGAATGCATCCGGCAGTACGATGGAGCTTTCGCCCGTAGTTGTGGAAACGGCCATTTGCATGGTTTCTCCCTTGGTCAGTATCGTGCCGCGCTCGTGGTCTCGAATGACGAATTTCAGGTTGAGGGAGTTGCGGTATTCAATGATTTCCGCAGAAATGGCAATGGTTTGTCCCAAGCGCGCAGAGCGTATGTATTTGCAATTCAGTTTTACCACCGGCAAAACATAGCCCAGCTCTGCCATGGTTGTATAGCTTAATCCGATGTCATTGAGCAGAGCTGCGCGCGCAAGTTCAAAAAAATTAACGTAATTGCCATGCCAGACCACATTCATGGGGTCGAGCTCGTTGAACGATACTGTGTGTAGGACGGTTTTCTTGAGCATGGTCGGGACGGAATCAGGGCTTGTAAGCGGTTACTTCAGCTTTTGCCAAAAGCTCGTTTGTATCCGTTCGGTATAACTCGCATTCGCATGCGCAGATGGGTGAGGCCTCAAGGGTGATTTTGCCTATGGCTCGCATCAATACGCCTGCAGGCAGTGCGTCACAGTATACCTCGTAACCTTTGATGGAGATGAGTTTTGCGCATTCCATGGGTGGTAATCCGGCCATGCGCTCGCGTGCGCATGTGAGCAGGCCGATACCTTGCGCCATGATTTCTATGCTGATTTCCGGGATGATGCCACCCAGCGAGCTGTCATAGAATATGCTGCCCTCATCCAGATACGCCAGAGCTGTGCCGGTGGCGTTTTCAAAGTCCAGATGTTCCAGCTTGTTTACCAACAGCATGTTGCCACGGTGAGGTAATAGCTCTTCAGGGGTGAAGTTAATCATGGCGTGAGAGAATGAGTGCGCAGTTATTACCGCCGAAGGCGAAGGAATTGCTGATGCAGTGCTTGACGGGGCGCGTAGCTGTCGCGGATAAGTTGATGTGCGGGAAGCCCGGAGGTGGCGTTTGCGTGGTGGAACGCGGTAGGTGGCCGGTGTTTGCACGCAGTAGCGCAACGCAAATGCCGGCTTCTACAGCGCCCGCTGCTCCCAAGGTGTGGCCGGTATAGGGCTTGGTGCTGCTGCAAGGGGGACAATCGGTGCCGAACACCTCCGCCAGCGCGTTCATTTCCATTAAATCATTAGCATCCGTTCCGGTGCCGTGCATGTTGATGTAGTCAATATCATCCGCCTGCAGGTGAGCCATGGCCAAGGCTTGCCTCATGGCTCTTGCCGCTTGCTTGCCACCGGGTTCCGGGGTGGTGGTGTGGTGTGCATCTGCCGTTTCACCATAGCCACTCAGGATGATGTCTCCACTTTTCGGTGCGCGTTTGGTGAGTAAGAACAGCGCTGCTCCTTCCCCGTGGTTAATGCCGCCTCCGTTCATGGTGAACGGCTCACTGCGGTCTTTAGCAATCAGTTGCAGGGCGTGGAATCCCTCCAGCGCAAAACGGCAAAGGGCATCGCCCCCGCCGGCGATGACTGCATCGCATATCCCTGCCTCCAGCAAGCGTGCTGCTGCGGCCAGTGCCTTTGCGGAGGAGGAGCAGGCGGTGCTCAGGGTGAATGCAGGCCCCTTTGCTCCTGTGTACGCCGCGACAAAGTCCGATACGGTGCCGGGTTCGAGCCGTTGCCAATCTTGCGCGGTGACGGAATTATTTTGTAATGCGTTATGGAACTCTTCAATTCCGGCATTGCTGCTGCCCATTACGACGCCCAAGCGTTCCGGTGATACGTTGGACAAGTGCTTGAGCCTTTGGAGACAATGCAGAATCAGTGCGTTGGTGCGTGTGGCGTATGCCGCGTGCTCGATGATGGGCAGGGGGGCCGCCACCGTTCCGGCAGGAACAGTCTGCCCGCCGACCGAAACTTGCCCGAGTGGCGTTAATGTTCCATTCTGAACGGCCTGCAGGACGGATTCCGCCGAATCTCCTGCGTGGCACAATAATTGCACGTCTTCTATGATGATTGATTCCATTATTTGATTGCCGGAGTATTATCACAGATTAGTGGCTTGTTGACAAGTTTTAACTGCTTGCATGCCTTAAAAACGCAGATGGTTAAGAGCGGTTATCTTTGCCTCTATCCTTGAAAATTGCATGATATGCAGGAATTGGTGTAATAAAATGTGCTTTTCTGCTTGCAAAACGGTCGGCAAGATTGTAGAATGCCTCCCGTACAGTCAGTACTACAATTTTTATTATCATGAAACCTACACTTCTTGTACTCGCAGCAGGTATGGGCAGCCGTTACGGTGGCCTCAAGCAGCTGGACCCCATGGGGCCCAACGGTGAAGTTATTCTCGATTATTCCGTGTATGATGCCATCCGTGCCGGTTTCGGTAAGGTTGTGTTCATCATCCGCAAGGACTTTGAAGAGGCTTTCAAGACCCAAGTCGGTGCTCGTTTTGCCGGCAAGATTGAGGTGGACTACGCGTTCCAGTGCCTCGATGATCTTCCCGAGGGGTACAGCGTACCGGAGGGCCGCGTAAAGCCCTGGGGTACCGCTCACGCTCTTCTTGCCGCTCGCAACGTGGTGAATGAGCCCTTCGGCGTGGTGAACGCTGACGACTTCTACGGTGCTGATGCCTTCGCCAAGGCTGCTGAGTTCCTTACTGCTGAGCCCGGTTGCCCCTGCAAGGAGCACTACGGCATGATTGGTTACCCGCTTAAGAACACCCTCAGCGACCACGGTGATGTGAACCGCGGTATCTGTGGTATCAAGGATGGCTACCTCGACAGCGTGGAGGAGTACACTAAGATTAAGATGGAAGAGGACGGCGTATGCCGTGGCGACAGCCTTTCCGGTGAGCGTAAGCCCGTTGACCCGGAGGAGCTTGTTTCCATGAACTTCTGGGTATTCCCCGCCAGCTTCATTACCCGCATTCAGGAGCACTTCACTCACTTCATGGCTGAGCACGGCTCTGAGCTGAAGAGCGAGTGCTACATCCCGACTGTTGTTGATGAGCTTATCCACAACGGTAAGGCTGATTGCAGCGTCATCAAGACCACCGCCAATTGGTTGGGCGTGACCTACCCGAGCGACAAGCCCGCTGTGGTAGAGAGCATTGCCAAGCTCGTGGAGGATGGGGTATACCCCGCAAAACTCGGCTAATCTGATTCCTCTTCGTCTTATGTACGATATCAAGTCCATTGCCGGTCTGTTCGATCTCCGTGGCGACTACGTTTGCGGTGCTCCCTACGGCTCCGGTCATATTAATGATACGTTCCGTGTTATCGTGGACCAGTCCGGTCTGCGCGTAAGCTACATCCTGCAGCGCATCAACAGCAACGTGTTCAAGCAGCCCATCCCGCTCATGGAGAACGTGAAGCGAGTTACGGATGAGGCTCTGCGCGTGCTGCTTGCCGAAGGCTGCAAGGAAGCTTATCGCCGTACGCTGACCATCGTTCCTGCCAAGGATGGCAAGCCCTACGCTCAGGATGCTGAGGGTAATGTATGGCGTGTGTATCCGTTCATTGATCGTGCTCGTACTTACGACATGATTGAGAACCCCGGTCAGTGCATTGAGGTGGCTCGTGCTTTCGGTAACTTCCAGAAGCTCGGTGCTAACCTTCCCGGTGAGCCGCTCTTCGAGACCATTCCGGATTTCCACAACACGACCAAGCGCTTCAAGAATTTCCAGGCTGCTCTGGCTGCTGACCCGATGGGCCGTGCCGCTTCCGTGCAGAAGGAAATTGACTGGTTCCTCTCCCGTGAGGCTGATTGCCACAAGGTGGTGAACTACTTGGCCAGCGGTGAGCTGCCCCTGCGCGTCACGCACAATGACACCAAGCTGAACAATGTGATGCTTGATGACGTGACCGGTGAGGGTATTTGCGTGATTGACTTGGATACGACCATGCCCGGTTCTTCCCTGTATGACTTCGGTGACATGATCCGTACCTCCACGTCTCCCGCTGCTGAGGATGAGAAGAATACCTCTCTGGTAACCATGCGTATGGAGTACTTCGAGGCTCTTGCCAAGGGCTACTGCGAGGCTGCTACCTTCCTGACCCCGCTTGAGAAGGAGCTGCTTCCGTTCTCCGGTAAGCTCCTGACCATGGAGTGCGGTATGCGCTTCTTGACGGACTACCTTGAGGGTGACACCTACTTCAAGATTAAGCGCCCCGAGCACAACTTGGATCGCTGCCGCACTCAGATTGCGCTGGTAGAGTCCATCGAGGCTCAGATGGATGCCATGATGAAGGTTGTAGAGAAATACTGATTTCCGCAGATTTCATCATTGATTTTCAGCCCCCCACCGTATTAGATTACGGTGGGGGGCTCGTAATTATACGGGAAATATGTAGTCCTTATTGCCCGATAAATCGGAATTTGAAAATCAGATTGCGAGCGTCAGCGAGCCTAAATCAGAACCCGCGTCAGCGGGTGACCTAACTTAGCCTAGGGCGTAAGCCCTAGGTAACAAGCAAAAATGAAAATAGAGCCCGAGCTGCCTGAGCGCTAGCGAGGGCGACGAGGGCGGCATATAGTGCGAGGACCGTAGCGAAGCGGAGCTCCGAGCCGGGGTGGCGCGTGTTTTGTTTGTGCGTTAATATCCCATTGATAATGCGATGTCA
>CAJGCY010000058.1 GCA_904501955.1 uncultured Akkermansia sp.
CACTCACCACTTCGCGCAGGCGGCCGTGGATGTGAGCGCCAAGCTCGCGGGGCTGGAGGGTGCCGCCAGCCGCCCGCTCTCCATGCAGACCATGCGCCGACTCTTCTATGACTGGAAGAATGGCAAGCAGGACAAGAAGACGGGCGAGGTGCTGGCCGCTCCCCGCACGTGGCTGTGCCTGGTAGACCGCCGCACGGTGGCTGCCAACAGGGCAGGCGCTCGCACGGCTCAGCGCTGCTTCATTGCTCACCTTGCCAAGCTGGTGGCTCGCCACAACCGCTCCATGCGCACCGCCGTGCAGGAGCTGTACAACGAGTGGTACACCTGCAAGACCATACCCGGCTACGAGGGCATGAACTACGCGCCCAACATGCCGCTGCCCGAGGGCTGGAGCTACGATAACCTGTGCCGCCGCATGCCTGATGCCGCAGCCCTCCGCGTACTGCATGAGGGCGTGCGTGCCGGGTATGCCGAGCTGGCGCAGGTATTCTCCACCCGCGCGGGCATGTGGCCTGCGGCGGTGGTGAGCTTCGATGACGTGTGGCTGGATTGCCATGTGCAGGGCTATGACGGC
The DNA here is from genome assembly GCA_904501955.1 of uncultured Akkermansia sp. Lineage (GTDB taxonomy): Bacteria > Verrucomicrobiota > Verrucomicrobiia > Verrucomicrobiales > Akkermansiaceae > Akkermansia. The sequence continues at coordinate 575 of CAJGCY010000058.1, forward strand.
AACGGCAAGCTCCAGATTGGCCGCCCGCTGCAGCTCGGCTGCATTGACCGCTACACCGGCATGCGCCTCTCCTGGTTCACCAAGCTGCGCACGAAGGGGGAGGATGGAAAAAGCCTGCAGCTCAACTCTGACGAGATGCTCTACCTCCTTTGCAATTATCTCTACAACGTGGGCTACTCCAAACGCGGCACGGTGCTGGTGTGCGAGCACGGAACCGCCGCTATCAGCCAGGCGGTGGAGGAGCAGCTCGCTATCATCTCCGGCGGCAAAATCACCGTGGAACGCTCCGGCATGACAGGGCGCCGCCAAGCCGGTGCTTTCGGTGGCAGGGGCGTGGGCAACCCGCGTTTCAAGGCTGAGCTGGAAAGCTGGCACAACCTGCTGCACAACCGCATGGACGGTGTGCTCACTCAGGCCGGGCGAAACAGAACCGAACCCGAGAAGCTCCACGGACTGCTGGAGCATGAAAAAGCCCTTATCAAAGCGGGCGAAACGCTCCCTGCTGAGCGTGCCCTGGCACTCGCTCCTTTCTCCATGACCCTTGCGCAGCTCGGTGACTTCCTCGCGCAGGTGGTGGGTGGCATCAACAACCGCACCGACCACCAGCTGGAGGGCTGGGAGGAATGCGGCTTCTGCTCCCCCGAATTCTCCTTTAACGCGCAGGACGGCTGGCAGCTCATGACCACCATGAGCGCCGAAGATCTCGCCGAAGCGCAACAGCTCATTGAGCGCAAACCCGAGCGCATGCGCCTGCGTAAACTTTCCCCCGCTGAGGCATGGAGCGCCAGCCAGCTGCTCCCCGGCAATGAGCTGGTGCGCTTCACCCCCGCCGAATGCGTGGCCCTCATGGGTGCCCACCGTAAATTCAAACTCTCCGCGCGTGGAGGGTGCTTCCACATAGAATCCCGCCAGCGCCACCACCGCACGCTCCTCTTCAAGACCGAGGTGCTGGATGCTCGCGGCCACACATGGCAGCTGCCCTCCGGCCAGGACTTCTTCGGCGTGCTCAATCCGTTCTCCGAGGAGCTCTTTGTGCTGGATGACAAGAACCGCGTGCTGGGTGCCGCCCCCATCTACCACCGCGCCATGCATGTGGATGAAGCGGCCAAGCTCCGAGTGTTCGGTGATGTGATGCACCGCCGCGCCGAGGAGCTGGCCCGCATTGAGAACATGGTGGCACCTGATACCGCTGAACACCTCGCCCAGCTGGAGTACAACCGCGCCGTGACACGCGGAGAAGCCTTTGACCCCCTCGGCCTGGCTGATGCCCGCACCACCCGCAAACTGGCCTCCCGCGCCAAACATGAAGACCTTGAACCCGGACCCTGGGTGGGCGTAGCAAGCGAGCATGGCGAGACGCGAAGCCCCCTCGGCCTGCCGGATGCCTACGAATCCTCTTCTTTTAACTATTAGTACTCACGCCAAAGCTGCTCCGCAGCGGCGGCAGAACCCGAACTCAACAACATGACCGAAACACAACTGAACCACCCCGCACGCACCTGGCTGCGTGATACCTACATGACCCAGCCCGGCATGACCAAAACCAAGGCAGCCGAGGAGCTGGGCATCTCTCACAAGGTGCTCAACGCCCTCATTGAGGGCAACTACACAGGCAACGCTGACAACCAGCTGGCCAAGCTGGAGGAACAGCGCCAGCGCCTCTCCGCCCTGGTGCGCGTGGAGGGTGTAGACCTCGACCACATCCCCACCGCCATGGCACGCCGTATCTGGGCTGCGGCTGATGCAGCCAAGACTGCCCACCTCTGCGTGACCGTATGCGGCAAGAGCCAGATAGGCAAGACCACAGCCGTGGAAAAATACAAGATGATGTACCCGGAGACAACCATCTTTTTCCGCATGCCCACGCGCCCGACTATCACCACGCTGGTGCGCGAACTCACCGAGGCGGCAGGCTTGCCCAAGGCTCGCAATGCCTGGGAGGGTATGACCCGCCTCCGCGCTCACCTCAGCCCACGCCACCTCATTGTGGCCGATGAGGTACACCTCGCGCTCACCCGCCGACAGGGGGTAGACGCGCTGGATGTGCTGCGCGAACTCTTTGACCGCTGCAAGTGCGGGCTGCTGCTTATCGTCACCGACATCGGCGCACGAGAGATGACCAAAGGCCCCTTTGCCGAACGCCTCGCCCAGCTCGAACGCCGGGGCGAGTGGGAAATCCTGCCGGAAACGCCCACCAACAAAGACGTGCGGGCCGTGTGGGAAGCCTACGGCCTGCCCGAACCTGATGCCGAAACCCAGCAGCAAATCGGTGCCATGGCCCGCTCCTCATGCTTCGGCCAGTACGTTCACCGCCTCAAACTCGCCGCCAGCTTCGCCCAGCAGGAGGGCCGCACGCTCACTTGGCCGGACTTCATCCGCGCCGCTACCCGCATGGCTCGCCGCCCCGCCTGATACCATGATTGACGGACGCTCCAACCTCCTTGCCTCCGAGCTGGGCGATATCTTCGCCCGCCTCGGGTGGCACCGCGCAGGCTTCACCGCCATGGCCACGGAATCCGCCACCGCTGTGGCCGTTCAATACCGCAGCCCCAAATTCGGTGCCGTGCGCGTGGTGAGCTGTGATGCCCTCGGCGTAGCCCGCTGGCTCAAAACTCACGCCGTGAAACCCGGCGGCAAGGCTAAATTCGAGGAACTCCTCGACCGCAAAGAAAGCGTAGCTGCAGCCCCGGTGCAGCAGCTCCTGAACCTCACCGAACCCGTTGCACGCCGTGCCATGCGCCCCTCATGACCTACCCTCACACCATAGCTCGCGGCCCGCTGGTGGCTACCATCTCGCACCTGCGCAGCGGTGGCTACTCCGTGCGCGGCCACGCTCCCGGCATGCAGGATTGCCTCCGCCTCTACACCGCATCCGAAGAAGCCCTGGCACACCGCGCCGCTCACTACTTCACCCACGCGGGATTCATCCCCGCAGACGATAAAATCCCTTCCTTAACCCAAAAAACAAAACAATGAATACTACAACCATCAATGATGCCGAAACCGCCCGCAAGGTGGCCGATAAAATCGTGACCCTGATGACCTCCATCACCGAGCAGGAATCCGCTCAGGAGCGCGAGATGAACGCCGTGGCTTCACGATTTGCAACCGTGATTGATACCCTGAAAGCCGAGCTCAAGGAACTGCAAGCCGCATTCCAGAAATACCTCAAAAAGACCGCCAACCAGAAAGCTCTCTTCGATGAGGGCAACCGCTCCGGCCACTCCACGCTCGCCACATTCGGCTACCGTGACTCCGCACCGGCTCTCAAAGCCATGCAGGGCAAGCTCACCGATGTGGCCGCCACGCTCCACGCTCAGGGCAAGAAAGAATACCTCACCATCGAGGAGCCCAAGGTCTCAATCAACATCCCCGCCATCAAGGCCGCCAACCTCGGCGCGGGTGCCCTCGCTGACCTCGGCCTCCGCTGGGAGGTGAAAACCAACTTCTTCATTGAACCCACCAACGGCACCGTGACAAGTGCCCGCACCGCCAAGGCATGAAGAACCTCTCCAAAACCCAGCTGTCCGTCCTCGGCCAGCTCTCCACAAAAGCCTACCGCCACCTCGTGGCGGTGGGCTACCCCTCCAACGGATATGACGAGTGGAGACACGAATTCACCGCCGACCATTGCGGCGGCATTGACTCATGGCGCAAGCTCAGCCAGAAACACTATGTGCCGCTCTGCAACGCCCTCCGCGCTATCATTGGCCTCAAACCCATGGCCGACAACACACCCCAGACCGATGCCGCCGCCCTGATATGGACGATACGCGACCGCGCCAGGCATTGGGAACTCTCCACCGCCTACATTGCCGCCATCGTGCGCGACCGATTCTGCGTGGATGCACGCGCTGATATGAGCCTTGACACCATGCTCTCCGGCCTCGACTGCTGGCAGCTCACTCAGCTCCTCTACACCGTGCAGGCGCGTGGCCGCCGCAACACCGCCAAGACCGCCGAACGCTTCGAGGTGGACGCTCCCGCCGAGGTTCATACCTCCCGCTCCACCGTGCCGCCCTCACGCCTCAAAGACTGGCGCGGCGATATCGATGCCAGCCCTCGGCCAACCCGCCGCAAACGCTCGGCAGACCCTCAGCAGACCGCCCCATGATGGGCGGTTTTTTTTGCCCTGCCGTTTCTCACTTACTTGCAAATTCAGCCTCCGGCAGCAGCCCGCTTTCTCAAATACACCTCACACGGCATCGGGCTGCATAAAAGGCTGATGTTCAGGCTCTCCGCCCCTTTCTCACCCTTTCTCACCCCTCCTGCCTCAGCTCAGAAAACTCGGAAAACGCATCGCTCACTCCTCTCCTTTTATTCCAGTTTATTCCAGTTTATATGCCAATTATATTCAATATGTGAAAGATAATAAGCCTAAAATGCACTCAACAAAAAAATCCCGTAAGCGGTTAAGCCTACGGGATTTAGCGGACAGGGAGGGATTCGAACCCTCGGTACGCTTTTGACGTACACACGATTTCCAATCGTGCTCTTTCGACCACTCAGACACCTGCCCAGTCGGAAGATTTTGCGCACTCACCTAAATGGGTGCGGAGGCATTTTACACATTTTCGGGAGAGATTGCAAGCTTTATTTTACAAATCAGCTATTTTTTTGTAAAAAAAGTGGAATTAGGGGTAGAAAAAGCCACCGAGGGGGTAAGAAAGAAGCCCCTCGGTGGCAAGAAAGATAGGCGGGCTAGGCTCAGCGGGTGAGCTGGCGGCAAGCCTTCACGGTATTCGCCATGAGCAAGGCGATGGTCATGGGACCAACACCACCGGGCACGGGAGTAATGGCGGAGCACTTGTCCTTCACGGATTCATAGTCCACATCACCCACAATGCGGTAGCCACGGGGGCGGGAGGCATCCGGGATGCGGTTGATGCCTACGTCGAGCACGACGGCGCCCTCCTTCACGTAATCGGCAGTCACCATCTCCGGGCGACCGACGGCAGCCACGATGATATCCGCCGTGCGGCAAAGCGCGGGGAGGTCTTTGGTGCGGGAGTGAGCAATGGTCACGGTGGCATTTGCCTTCTTGCTGACGAGCAGATTCGCCATGGGCTTGCCCACAATCATGCTGCGGCCAATCACCACGGCATGCTTACCGGCAGTCTCGATGTTGTAAGCCTTGAGCAGCTCCATGCAGCCCTGGGGTGTGCAGGGAACAAAGCCCTCTTCATCCTCCAGCACGAGCTTAGCCACGTTGATGGGGTGGAAACCGTCCACATCTTTACGGGGGTCGATGTTGAGGATGACGGCCTCTTCATCGATGTGTTTGGGGGGCGGGCTCTGCACCAGAATGCCGTGGATGCGGTCATCCGCATTCAGTTTGTGGATGAGAGCGACGAGCTCCTCCTGGGTGGTCTCGGTGGGCAGCTCCCACTTCTGGGAGTAGATGCCGAGCTCCTCGCAGGCTTTCACCTTTGAGCCGACGTATACCTGAGAGGCGGGGTCCTCACCCACAAGCACAACAGCGAGCCCCGGGGTGTGTCCCTGAGCCTTCAGCGCTGCAATCTCCTCAACGAGACCGGCGCGAATGTCCTGTGCTACTTTTTTACCGTCAATAATAGTGGTGGTCATAAGAAGAGTGTATTATTTATTTTCCGGGGAAATGGGTTCAAAATCAGGCGCACCATGGGCAAGCGCCTGCTCAAGCTTCTCAATGTACTCCGCCTGCAGCTCAGGGGTAAGCTCTTTAGGCACGGTAATGGGCGAGCCCAAGCGAACAACCACTTTAGAGAAGGGTTTGGGGATGGCGAAACCGTCCCAAGCTTTCTTCAGGCGCCAGCAGGAGGAATAGCTGATGCAAATCGGGATAATGGGCAAACCGCTGACGGAAGCCAACTTAATGACACCGGGGTGGCAGCGGTAAATGGGGCCTTTGGGACCATCCGGGGTGATGCACATGCTGCAGCCGTCCTTGAGCTCACGCAGCATGTCCAAGAAACCGGCAACACCACGTCGGCGGCTGGAGCCACGCACGGCGCGCATGCCGTAGTCGGAAGCGACGGTGGCAAGCATGGCGCCGTCTTTGCTGGCGCTGGTGAGCATGCTCATGGGCACTTTCTTGCCTTTCAGCACATAGCGGTACACATAGCAAGGAACAAACACTCGGTTATGCCACAGGGCGATGATGCACTGGAAAGTGCCCATCTTCTTGCCCTCATACTCCGCCTCCACAATGACCTTTTTGCGCAGGGTAAAGCAAATCAGCGTGATGAAGAACCACACGATGTGCCCAACCGGCACCGTCCACCACTTTTTACGCAATTCACTGGACATAACGCAAATCAGAACTTAACGGAGGGATCCACCGGCACCGTGGACGGAGCCGTGGGCAGAGAGCCGGAACCGGGGGTAGACTTGAAGATATCATCCGGGTCCTCATGGCCGAAGATGTCTTTATCGCTCTGCCCCGGGGTGGCAAAGATGTCATCCTCATCATTCTTTTTCGCGGGTTTCGGAGCGGGGGAAGAGGGGGAAGCACTGCCACCTTCACGCTGTGCGCGCTCAGCCTCTCGCTTAGAGCGCTCATGCTGAGAAAGGATTTCGTCCACGTTGATATTTTTCTTACGCACCAATTGATTACGGGAATCAGACTGAGCGAGCTCAAGCGCCTCACTGTCATCCTGCGGGAGCAGCGCGGAACCGGAAAGCGTGGTGGTGAAGGTGCAGCGGTGCTTGTTGGCGGGGTCTTCCGCGAAGATGGGGTCAATGATACCATCCTCATACTCATAGCTGAGCACCTTTTTGGGGAGGGAGTATACCAGCTGACCGCTCAGGGGGAAATCCACCGCACCGGCGTCACCGGCAGCCTTGCCGATGGTGATGTGACCATGCAGGGCAACATCCGTGGTGCCCTTCTCTTCCATACCGCCGGGGGCTATGGTAAGAGTCATGGACTGAGCGTCTTGGCTGAGCTTCACCACCGCTTGAGTGAACGCCAGGGAGGAGTACTTGCGGTTCTGGATTTCATCCACAATATGCTTCGAGTATACACACCTGCCCTTGAGGTCGGCATCCTTGAAAATGACATTGGCCAAGAAAATCTCACCGCTGAACTGCACAGGAGCCCCATCCTCAGAGAGGCGCATCTCCACCGTGGTCTCACTCTCCACAGCATTTGCAAGAAGCTCCGCATCGAAAATTCGATCAAACAAGCCCTGAGTCAGCAAGCTGAACGGCAGCGCAGAGGCCTCCACCTTGAACGGGCCGTACAGGCTTTCCCCACCGCCGATGCGGCCCAACAAGGTAAAGTCAGACACGGCAAGCTCGCGTTTCTCCGCGTAGGAGGCATCAGCGCCGCCCTTGGAGCCGGAGGGATAGAGGGATTTGTTGATTTCTTGGCAGTTGATGCGGATATCTTCCACACAAACCGAGGTGATGAAAGCCTTGGCATCCAAGAGGTTGAACTTGTAGGACTTCTCGCGCGCGAGGTCCTTACCCATGCCGGCAAAGGCAATGGTACCGCCATTGAAGGTAACGACGTGATTGGAAGCGGAAGACTCATACATGCGAGCCTCAGCATTGCGGATGAGCACGGGAGAAGCGGAGTCCTCCCCCATGGTGAGGTTAAACTTCTTGCAGAGGACATTGCGCACACTCCACAGGGAATCTTCCCCCTGCCAGCGCGGGATATTCAGCGTTTTCACCGCACGGTTAAGGCGAATGTGAGCGGAACTGATTTCCACATTGTCAGAGGTATAGCAACCGGTGAAGAACGAGGAGAGAGAGAGCGGCATCGTCACGCCATCCAACTCAACGGATTGCAGCACGCTGCTCTTCGGGAACACCGCCTCTACGCGGTCCACGCTCAGCGTCATACCATCCATACGGGCATTCACCAAACGCACAGACTCAGCCCCCCAAGCTTGGCACAGCTCTTGCTGTTTTTCCGCCAGGTAAGACTCTGAAGCCATGGCAGACATGCGGTAAGACATGAAGGCAAAAGCACCGCCCAAAATCAGCAAAAGGGCAACCAGAGAAATAAGGAATTGACGGCGCGCGCGCACCTTCTTTTCCTCATTGGTCACCATTACCTTACGTTTTTTTGTAACGCGCACCACCTTCGTACCGTCGGGGCGCACCACCACCTCCCTTTTCTTTTCCTTGGAGGGGCGGTCATTATTAAGCTGGTTAATTATATTGCGCACCTGAGAGTCGTCACCCTCACGTGTGTATTTATCATCTTCTATTTTACTCATGGGATTCAGTCATCAGGGATTATCCGTAGCCTGAGACGGGCGCTCACCGGTTCTGACATCGCGACCGGTCGGGTCAACCACATCTACCTTTGCAAAGTAAATCAGGGCCTTGCGAACACGTTGCTCACCTTCGGAGCGGAAGAGGCGCCCCACCAAGGGAAGATCCCCCAGCACGGGTACTTTATCCTCAAAGCGTACGTACTTGGCCTCCTTCAACCCGCCCATCACCAGCACAGAGCCAGGCACAAGCGTAATCTTCGTGTTTTGCACGTAGCGCTTGATCATCGGCTGCAGAATGTAGTTGGGGGAAAGCTCGAAGTAGTGAATTTCACCGGAACCATCCCACTGAGCCGTATTGATGGGGGAGCCCCAGTTAATGAAGCCCTCAAACTCATTGGTGGTGGTGGTCAAAGCAAGTGTCACAAACTGCCCGTTTTCGGAAATCTCAGCACTGTGCACCTGCAAAATGGTACCGAAACCACCTATGGCATCATCCGTCATGCCAAAGCGCACAAAGTCCGTCGGGATAGCACCGGTAGCAATCGTGGAGCCACTGGAGCTGCTACCGTTGTTATTGTTGTTATTGTTGTTATTGTTATTATTGTTATTATTGTTGTTGTTATAGAAATTACCGGAAGAAGAAGAAATCTGGGAGGGGTCCCAAGTTTCCGGGAAGAACATTTCCGTAACATCAGCAAAGGTCACCTGCTCTTCCATACCCGGGCTGAAGATAACGCGGGGGTTACGCAAGAGGTCCACCCCCTTACGCTGGGAGAGACCGTTCATCATGAAGGTGACGTCCACAGCGCTCCACACGCCACGGATACCGAAAATACTGGGGGAACGCTCAGCGATACCGCTGTTATAGCCGGACACACTACCACGGGAGATGAGGTGGTCCATACCATCCGGGGAAAGCACCTGCGTACCGCTGCGCAAACCGCTGGTCACGCCTTGGGGCATATTGGGCGGCTGAGTAGTGCCGGCGAACATGGGGATACCCGTTGCGGTAGAGGCAGCCTGCTCTGCACCACCGGCAGCTTGCAGCTCACCCTTGAGGTTTACGTTGAACAGCCAGTCAAAGCCGAGTTGCTCCAGGTCGTCCTCTGTGACTTCCATCATGATGACGTTGAGGACAATCTGGCGCTGTTCCTGCAGCGGCTCATTCAGGAGGTCCTGAATCTCCTCCATATTATAAGCCGTATTGCGCACATGCAATTGACGGCTGGAGGGGGAATAACGGGCTGTTGCACCATTCGGGAAAGAGATACCCATGGACTTGAGCGCCTGAGCGGGGTTCACACGGCGCACCTTGATGCGGCCGTCCTCATCATCCATACCGTCTTCTTCATCCTCCGACTCCTCATCAGCAGTAGCGGAGTCAAAGAAATGGGGCGGCACGGTGAAGGTACGGTCAATCAGGGGGCCGAAATCCTTGCCGGAGAAAGAGAGCTCTACACCGGTGGTCGTGTAATAGTAGCTGACACCGAGCTGGGAGGAAAGAATATCCAGCACCTCCTTCACGGACACATCCGTGAGCTTGAGGGTAATGGTGCGGCTCATAATCTCCTTGTACCCGGGGGAATCCGGAGCACCGAAATTGGTTGTAAGGTTAATGGCGCGGCCTACAGAGGTGCCATTGGCCTCAAAGCGTCGGATTTGGTTCTGCAAAGCCTCCAACACATCCGTAATGCCGGCATCCTCAAACACAATGCTGGGGAGCACCATCTCCGCCAAGCCGGTAGCAAAGGCATCTTGCAGCTCCGTATCCACTCCGGCCACCACGGGCGTGGCGTTGGAGGTGTCTACATCATCAGGGGAGCCATCCGTGGGCAGCGTGACCCACTGCTGATCCACATCCGCCAGCATACCGGCGCGCGTCGCATTGCGAGCAGCGTTGTAATAGGCAGCTTTGCGCTGAGTGGCAAGCTCTATACCGCGCTGAGCGGCACTGTTGTACGCATCATACTTAGCGACAGACTCAAACGTGGTGATGGCTTCATCAAACTTACCGAGCTCCAGATAACCGTGACCAAGCTCCAACAGGCGGCGCACCTCCTCCACATCACCCACGTGGCGGGGAGACAGCGCAGGATTGGTGCGCTGGGCATCCAAGGTATAGGTAAGCTCCACCTGGGCGCGTTTGTTCTCCGGTGAAAGTGAAATGGCCTCACGCAGGAAAGAAATTGCCTCATCACGGCGCCCCACCAAACGGTAATCTATTGCCTTCGCAATCAGTGCATCAGACAAGCTATCACGTATAAACTTAGCAAAAGCGGTCGTGTTGGGAGATACCGGCAACACTTTGAGAGCGTCGCGGTAATGTTTCTCGGCATCCGTATAGCGTTTCGCCTGGTAGGCCAAGCGGGCTTCTTGCACGGATTGGCGGGCGTCTCTGACTGCCATCTCATGGCGTGCAGCTTCTGCACGGGCGGTGGCATCCGTGGTTTCTTGAGCGAAAGCTAACGGCGCTGTGGACAAGCCGCCCATAGCGATCAGTGAAAGAATGGAAGCACGAGAAAACGGTCTCATCATGGTAAGTGCACTTATCTTACCAAATTGCATAAGCAAAGTCACTCATAAAGTGAGACAGAATGCAAAAAAATAATTAAAAACGGCAATTCGCGCCCCGGAATATGCGAAAAAAGCAAAGGCACCGCCCTCGGAATCGCCGTGTTTAGCGGCAAAACAGAGGTACGGTGCCCGGTGCGGGGCTTACTCAGCTACGCATCAATTATTCGTCGTATCCAAGAAGCCCTTGATGCAGCCGATTCGCGTAGGATGACGCAGCTTACGGAGGGCTTTGGCCTCAATCTGGCGAATACGCTCACGAGTTACGTTGAATTGGCGGCCCACTTCTTCAAGCGTACGGGGATTACCGTCACGCAGGCCGAAGCGCTGCTCAATCACGGCACGCTCACGCTCATTCAGCGTATTCAGCACGCCGGAAAGCTTCTCACGCAAGGAGTTGAACGCAGCGCCATCCATGGGGTTCTCTGCGCTCTTATCCTCCAAGAAGTCACCGAAGGAGGTATCATCGGAGTCACCCACAGGCTGCTGCATAGAGATGGGCTGCTGAGCCATCTTGAGCACACCGCGGACACGCTCCACCTGCATACCGCTTTCGGCAGCAATCTCTTCCGGCGTAGGCTCACGGCCGAAATCCTGCACCAGCTTCTTCTGCACACGCATGAGCTTGTTGATGGTCTCAATCATGTGCACGGGGATGCGAATCGTGCGGGCTTGGTCCGCAATGGAGCGGGTGATGGCCTGGCGAATCCACCACGTAGCATAGGTGGAGAACTTGTAACCACGGCGGTACTCGAACTTCTCCACCGCTTTCATCAAGCCCATGTTACCCTCCTGAATAAGGTCCAAGAAAGCCAAGCCACGGTTCGTGTATTTCTTAGCGATGGAAATCACGAGGCGCAGGTTCGCCTCAATCATATCCTTTTTCGCATCCTTGGCAGCCTTCATGGCCTGCTTCATGGCCTGATAATTCTCCTTGAACTCAGGGATGGGCATCCAGAGCTGAACCTCATACTCAGCGATGGCGTCTTTGTACTCCTTGCTGTCATGAGCCCCCTCATACTGACGAGTGAGCTTCATGATGCGCTGGCGAATCTCACGCAAGCGAGCCACAAAGTCCTCATACACCTTCCCCTTGAAGGAGAACTTACGGTACATGACATCCAAGGTCTCCAGAATGGAGTTAAACTCCTTCTGTGCGGCCTCCACCCCCTTATTGCGGCGGCGGGCACGGCGCAGGTTGTTGTAAGCAGCCTGAGCGTCATCATGCAGGTCATATACCTTATTGATAAGGGGCTGAATCTCCTTGAAATACTGATCGCGGTGGTCGATATTCTTATCTGCCACCACTCGGTCGAAGCGCTCTTTATTCTGCAGAATGCGCTGAGCGGTCTCCAAGTAGAGCATGGCCACCACGCCGAACTTATGCAGGCGGGTTTGAAGCTCATTCTCCGCGCGGTCAATGCTGATGGAAAGGCTCACCTCTTGCTCACGCTTGAGGAGGTCCTTCTGCCCCATTTGCTTGAGGTACATGCGCACCGGGTCATCCAAGATGTCCAGCTTGGCTTCCATCTTCTCGTTCTCATCCTCCTCACCGGAGTTGATGAGGTTCTGACGAGCGGCAATGATGTCCACATCCGACGCATCAATGATATCAAAATCCATCCCGCGCAGACGCTCGATGATAATCTCATGGTCCGTCGGGTTAATCATGTCATGCGGCAGCACTTCATTGATGTCATCATAGGTCAGGTAGCCCTGCTCGGAGGCGAGCGTCACCAGCCCCTTCATCTTCTCCTTCACCACGGGAGTATCCACCAAGCTACCGTTCTTACCGCCTTTTATCTTCAGGTCAGCGGCGGAAATCGGAGCAATCGCGACGGACTCATCGCGCACCTCCACGCCGATGGCGTGCAGGCGCTCAAACAAGCGCTCCTGGTCTTGGTCTTCATACCCATCCATGGGCAGAGAAGAGAAAATATCATCATCCGTCACGTAGCCATTGTTCTTCTTGGCCAGAGCGAGCAGATTTTTGAACGCAGCCTTCAGCGTGATGTCATCCGGGAAGAACTCCTGCAGTTCCTTGGAGGTGATGCGGGGCGGAGAGAAAGTCTTGCGGCGACGGGAACGATTCTTGGCAGCTTCATCCATAGCAGCCAGCTCATCCGCAGTGGGCGTAAGCTCCACAGCGGTCTCCGTCTCATTCTTCTTAACTTCGGGTGCCTTCTTCGGCTCCGGCTTCTTCTCTACCGGCTTGGAAGCAGGCTTTTTCGTCTCAGGCTTTTTCTCTGCCACAGCCTTTGCGGGGGCTTTCTTAGCAGCAGGAGCAGCCTTGGATGCATTTTTAGGAGTAGTTGTAGTGGCAGGTTTCTCGTTTTTCTTAGCTGCGACGGGCTTTTTCACCTCAGCTTTCACCTCGGGCTTCTTGGGGGAAGCTTTGGCTTTCGCGGTTTTAGCGGAAGCGCTTTTGGTGGAAGACTTTGCCGCATCCGACTTGGCGGAACCTGCTTTATTTTTGGTTGTAGACATGTGTAATATGATAATATTTGACTATAGTCCTAGCCTTACACATTTTGTCAAGTGTTTGGCAAAATGCGTGAGTCTGTATACACCATATTATACCACATGTCAACCCACCAATCGTCATTATGACACACTTTCCCGCAAATAATCACATTTTTTCACCTCAAAGTGCCGTAAGCATGCCGAACTTTAGCCTTGCGCCTGAGGGGGAGAACATGGTAGAATGGCATATATGAGACGACTTCTACACTGTGCTGTCATAGCAGCACTCTGCAGTTACAGCCCGGCATCAACAAGTGCCCCCGCGGCACCGCAA
>CAJGCY010000059.1 GCA_904501955.1 uncultured Akkermansia sp.
AAGCCGCGGAACCCCGGGGTAGCGTAAAAAAAGAAAATTGAGCCCGGAGCGATGGAGCGAAGCGACGCAGCGTAGGCCGACATATAATGGCGAGGACCGTCGCGAAGCGGAGCTCCGAGCCGGGGTGGGCGCGTGTTTTTGGTGTTTGCGGCATTTTGAAACAATGCCGTATTTCGTGCCACGCTTTATGCCACCCCTCCGGGGTTCGCATTTACTTTTTGGGGGCGGTTCCCGGGGTTTGGGGCTTCGAGTCTTCGCTTTCTACGCCCTCACAGGCCGCCCCTTACGGGGCTCCCGTCTTCGCGTCTCGCTTCGCTCGCTTGCTACGCCGTGGCAGGCCACCGCCGGGCTATTTTATGGCGCCCCTCCGGGGCTCCGAATTCCGCTCGCTGACGCTCGCAAACTGTTCTCCAACTTCCGATTTATCGGGGTGATTACTGATGGTGAACCAATGAGAATCCCCGCCGCTTTTGGGGGCGTAGTAAGCCGTAAAATGCGTTGAGCGGGCGTAAATCCTTGACTTGTCTCTAACTTGCTGGTATTATGCGCGCATGCAAACGCGCGTGATAGAGGTGGACCCCTTGGAGGACTGCCGCAAAGTGTATAAGGAAGCCGCAGCCGTATTGGAGGAGGGCGGACTGGTAGCCATTCCCACGGAGACTGTGTATGGATTGGGAGCAGATGCTCTTAATACCGAGGCTGTTGCCAATGTTTTTGCCGTCAAGGAGCGTCCGAGCTTCGACCCGCTTATCTGCCATTTTTCCAACGCTAAATACATCAAGGAGTACACGGAGGTACCCGCTGAGCTTCAACCTTTGGTAGACAAACTTGCCAAGGAGTTTTGGCCGGGCCCGATGACCCTGGTGCTGCCGAAAAAGCCGATTATTCCGGACATTGTGACGAGCGGCCTGCCCACGGTGGCATGCCGTGTGCCCAGCCATGAGGTGATGCGCGGTGTGGCGCGTGCCTTGGGACACCCCATTGCCGCTCCCAGTGCCAACCGCTTCGGCCACATTTCCCCCACGAGCGCCGGCGCCGTGGTGAAAGAGCTCGGAGGCTCCATCCCCATGGTGTTGGATGCCGGCGCCTGCTCCGAAGGTCTGGAGAGCACCATTCTCATGCCCTGTTTGGATGAGAAAGGCAAGCCTACCGTGCGCCTGCTGCGAGAGGGCCCCATCACTCGCGAAAAACTGCGCGGAATTTGCCGTGTGCTGAAGCCCGGTAAGGGCAAGACGGCTGAGGCAGAGGCCACTCCGAATGCTCCCGGTATGCTCAAGAGCCACTATGCACCCACCAAGCCGCTTATTTTGTGGAACCCGAACGAGGAGTTCACCCCTGAGGAGGGCGTGGCGTATGGGCTTATCACGTACGAGGGGGATTCTCCCTTGGCTGCTCAGGATTGCTGGGTGGAGACCATGCCGCTTTCCCCCGGCAGTGGGCGTTTGGCGGAAGCTGCTGTGCGTTTGTTTGCCGTGATGCGCGCCATGGATGAATGCGAGTCCGTGCAGGCCATTGTGGCAGAGGAATTGCCGGAAACCGGCTTGGGTTGCGCCATGATGGATCGCTTACGCCGTGCCTCAGCCAAACGTGGGGAGTAATGCGCGCATGAAACGCTTTTTTCAGAAATTGACCGTCGGCATCGTGCTGCGCGTGGTGCATGCCGCGCTGGTGGAGCTGCAGCGGCAGGATTCCCGCGTGGCTCGCGAGTTTGCGAACATGCCGGAGGGGCTCAGTTACTCCATTCACACCGGGCATAACGGCCCGACGCTGCATGTGGTGTGGCAGGGCGGTAAGTTGCGCCGTGTGCGCTCTCTCGATAAGGCCTCCTGCACCTTGCACATTAAGTCTATGGCCTTGGCATTCCGCCTCTTTACGGGGCAGATGGGCTTGGCACAGGCGTATGCTGCCCATGCCTTCACCATGGCCGGTGAGGTGGCGGATGTGATGCGCTTGGCTCGCTTGGTGAATATCGTGGAGGCCTACCTCTTCCCGAACTTCATCAACCGCCGCATCATGACGGATATCCCCAAACCCGAGGTGTGCTTCCTGCGCACCTATGCCCGCATCGGCCTCGGCTTCCTTACCTGTAAATATCGTTTTTCCAAATAACTTACACCATGTCTTACTTTGAATTTCAGAATGCCGTGAAGCTGCTTTGCGGCGAGCTCTCCTTAGAGCGTATTGCAAATGAGCTGCAGCACCTGCATGCAGAGCGCCCGCTGGTGCTCTCCGATGCCGTGTTGGCAAAAATCGGCACCATGGCTGCCGTGACGGATGCCATGGTGGCGGAGGGCGTGAAGCCCGCTGCTACCTTCACGGATATTCCTGTGGATTCCTCGTTGGCTGTGGTGAACAAGATTGCCGCGTTTTACCGCGAGCAGGGCTGTGATTCCATCGTCGCCATCGGTGGCGGCTCCGTGATTGACACAGCAAAGGGCGTGCGCTTGGTACTCTCGCAGGATACGGATGATATCTTCTCCATCAGTGGCTTGGAGAATGTAAGCCGTGGTAAGCACATCCCCTTTGTGGTGGTGCCCACCACTGCCGGTACCGGTTCCGAGTGCACGGGCGTGGCGGTGATTCGCAATGACGAGAACGGCGTGAAGATGGAGTTCCTTTCCCCCTTTGTGGAGCCGGATGTCGCAGTGATTGACCCGCGTATGACGGTAGGGCTGCCGCCCAAGGCTACAGCTTCCACCGGTATGGATGCCCTGTGCCACGCGGTGGAGGCTTGCACCTGCCTGCAGGCTAACCCGCTGAGCACGGCATACGGTACGGCGGCCATTCGTATGATTGCGGAGAACTTGGTGCAGGCCACGGTGAAGGGGAGCGATAAGGAGGCTCGGTTCAACATGGCGTTGGCTTCCACCATGGCCGGTATTGCCTTCTCTAACTCCATGGTGGGCGCCGTGCATGCCATCGGGCACGCGCTCGGCGGTGTGTGCCATGTGCCCCACGCTGTCGCGATGACCATTCTGTTGCCGCATGTCATGCGCTACAACCTCAGCCATGCCGCTGCCGGTTATGCCGCGCTGTTGCCGTGGTTGGTAGGCATGGAAAAGGCCATGAGCACCCCTGCAGAGAAGCAGGCGGAGGCTGCCATCGATGCCATCGAGACCTTGGGGCGCAAGCTGAATGAGGTCTGCGGGCTGCCGCTGACCCTCAGTGCTGCCGGTGTGAGCAAAGATGACTTCCCGAAGGTGGCTGAGTTCGCCGTGAATGACGGCGCGCTCATCGTGAATCCCCGCGCTGCTACGGAAGAGCAGGTGCTGGAAATCCTTAACGCTGCATTCTGACCGCCATGCATACCATCGCAACAACTCAACGTCAGTTTTTTAACACACACGTCACACGTGAGGTAAAGTACCGCCGTGAGGCTCTCAAAAAACTGCGCACCGCTCTGAAAGAGTGGGAGCCCCGCATCGCGGAGGCTCTGCAAAAGGACCTCGGTAAGTGCGGCACGGAAACCTTCATGACGGAAATCGGCATGGTGCTTTCCTCGCTGAATCACACCCTCAGCTGCCTGCGCAGCTGGAGCAAGCCGCGCCGCACCCACACCCCGCTGGCGCAGTTCCCCTCCGTGAGCCGAGTCGTGCCGGAGCCCTACGGCGTGGCGCTCATCATGAGCCCGTGGAACTACCCTGTGCTGCTGTGTCTGGACCCGCTGGTGGCAGCGCTTTCCGCCGGTAACTGCTGCGTGGTGAAGCCCTCATCCATGACCCCCGCTACCTCTGCCGTGCTGGCGGAGATGCTCGGCAGCATATACCCCAAGGAATATGTGCACGTGGTGCTTGGCGGGCGTGAGTCCACCGGTGTGCTCTTGGAGCAGAAGTTCGACTACATCTTCTTTACCGGCAGCCCGAATGTGGGCCATATCATCATGGAGGCAGCCGCCCGTCACCTTACCCCGGTTACGCTTGAGCTGGGCGGCAAGAGCCCCTGTATTGTGGATGCTACCGCCAACATCCGTGTGGCAGCCCGCCGCATTGCTTTCGGTAAGATTCTCAATGCCGGTCAAACCTGTGTCGCGCCGGATTACCTCTTCATCCACCACAGCGTGAAGGATGCCTTTGTGGAGGAATACCGTGCCACCGTGAAGGAGATGCTCGGTGAAGAGCCGCTGAAGAACGGCGAGTTCACTCACATCATCAACCGCCGCCATTTTGAGCGCCTCATGGGGCTCTTGGAGGATGCTAAGCCTGTGGTTGGTGGCAAGGGAGATGCTGAGTCGCTGCGCATCGAGCCTACCCTGCTGGATGGCATCACGCCGGACTCCGCCTCCATGCAACAGGAGATTTTCGGCCCCATTCTGCCTATTCTGACTTGGGACAAGTGGGAGGATGTGGAGCAGTTCGTGCTCAGTCGCCCGCGCCCGTTGGCTTCTTACCTCTTCAGCTCTGATTCCGCCAATAAGAAGCGCTTTACGCAGCACCTGTCTTTCGGTGGCGGTTGCATCAATGATACCATCATCCACTTAGCGGTGCATGGTTTGCCCTTCGGTGGCATCGGTGACAGCGGCATGGGTTCGTACCACGGTAAAGCGGGCTTCGATACCTTCACGCACTACAAGTCAGTGCTCTCCAAGGCTACATGGCTTGATTTGCCCTTCCGTTACCATCCTTATTCCAAGTTTGCGGAGAAAATCCTTCGCTTCTTCCTGCGCTGATGCGCCGGGAGCAAGGGTAACGAAAAAGCCGTCGGTGTTGTCACCGACGGCCTTTTCGTGTGTTGATTTTTAGGGAAGGGGCATTACTGCACCTCGGGGGCCCAGTCGATGCGGTTCTCTTCCTTCCAGAACTTCTCCAAGCCGTAGAAGTCGCGCACCTCTTCCGCCATGATGTGTACCATCACGTCGATGTAGTCCAGCACGGACCACAGGGCGTTGGGTGTACGCTCCGCGTAAACGGGCTCGATGTTGTACTTCTCGCCCACCTCTTTGTCAATGCCTCCGAGTACGGCACGCAGGTGAGGGGTAGAGGTAGCCGTGCAGACGATGGCAAAGTCTGTGATGGAGGATGTGCCGCGCAGGTCGTACACGGCGATGTTGCCGGCTTTCATTTCATCTGCAGCGGCAGCGCAGGCAAAAGCTAATTCTTTGCTGTTCATATTGTATGTGTGTAGAAGTTGATTAGTTGTTGTTGGTTTGGGACTCCGCGTCTTCGTCCGTGCTGTCGGGTTGCTCTGCGGGCGGGGCCGTTTCCGCGTCGTCTTCTTCCGGCATGGGCGGGGGAATCTCTTTATCGGGCGGGTTCAGCATGGTGCCGGTCTCCACCAGCTCAGCGATGTGCTCGCCGCTGAGGGTCTCGTATTCCACCAGCTTGTCAGCAACAAGGATGAGTTTGTCCTTGTTTTCCGTGAGAATGTTGAGCGCGCGGGTGTAGTTCTCTTCCACGATGCGCTGAATCTCCTCGTCAATAATCTGAGCCGTGCGCTCGGAGTAATTGCGTGAGGTGTGGGAAATATCGCGCGCCAAGAACACCTCGCTGTGGTTGGAGCCGTACTCCACGGGGCCGAGCTTCTCGCTCATGCCGTATACGCACACCATCTTGCGGGCAATGGCTGTAGCCTGCTGAATATCACCGCGGGCACCGCCGGAAACATCACCGAACACTACCTGCTCAGCGCAGCGGCCACCCATCGCCATCACGATGTAGTCGAGCATCTCGCTCTTGTACTCGCTGTGCTTGTCCTCATCCGGCAGCATCATGGTAACACCCAGTGCCGGACCGCGGGGGATGATGGTCACCTTGTGCAGCGGCAGGGTCTTGGCAAGCGGGGTCTTGAGCAAGCAGAGGGCGTGACCCGCCTCGTGCACGGCAGTCATGTACTTCTCGCGGTCGGAGATTTCCAAGGAGCGGCGCTCGCGGCCCCAACGTACTTTCTCGCGGGCTTCCTCCAAGTCAGCCTGCTTCACCGTGCTCTGGTTCTTGCGGGCGGCAATGAGGGCAGCCTCGTTCACCAAGTTGGCGAGCTCAGCACCGGAGAAGCCGGTGGTAGCGCGGGCAATGGGCGCCAGCTGCACGCTCGGGTCGAGCTTAATCTTGCGTACGTGCACCTTGAGAATCTGCTCACGGCCGGCGGCATCCGGCAGGTTCACCACCACCTGACGGTCGAAACGACCGGGACGCAGCAGGGCGGGGTCGAGCACGTCCACACGGTTAGTGGCGGCAATGACGATGACATTCTCGTTCGGGGTGAAGCCGTCCATCTCCACCAGCATGGCGTTGAGGGTCTGCTCACGCTCATCGTGACCACCACCCACACCGTGACCACGGTGACGACCTACGGCGTCAATTTCATCAATAAAGATAAGGCAGGGGGAGTTCTTCTTGGCTTCGGCAAACATGTCGCGCACGCGGCTGGCACCCACACCCACGAACATCTCCACGAAGTCGGAGCCGGAGATGGTGTAGAACGGCACATCCGCCTCACCGGCAATGGCCTTGGCAAGCAAGGTCTTACCCGTTCCGGGCGGGCCTACCATGAGCACACCCTTGGGAATGGTACCACCCAAGTTGCGGAACTTGCGCGGGTTGCGGAGGAACTCCACAATCTCCCACAGCTCTTCCTTCGCTTCGGAGATGCCGGCAACATCCTTGAAGGTGATGTTGTTGCTGCTCGGGTCGAGCAAGCGGGCGCGGCTGCGGGCAAACTTCATGGCGCCGCTGGGACCACCGCTCTGAGCGCGGAAGATGAAGATGAGGATAACGATGATGATGACGATGGGCAGGCAGTTGATGAGGATGGCCTCCCACGTGTTGCTTTCCACCTTGTACGTCGCATTGTTGCCCAGCAGCTCCTTCACCTTGGCACCCTGGAAGCTGCGGTTGAAAGGCACGAGCACGGGCTCCGTGTTCTTCTCCTCCACCGTGGTGAGCGGGCTTATCTTGCGGTAATGACCGAGCAGGGCACGCTCCTTGGTGGTCGGGTCTACGATGATGACCGGATCCGTAAGCGTGATGCCGGCATCCTTATATTTGGCACCGTCTTTGGCGAAGAGGATGAGCCCCTTCTTGCACAGGTCGCGGAAGTCCTCGCCGGTCATCACTTCCACGTTGTTCTCCTGAGGAATCAACTTGCTGAGTGCCTGAGTTACATGGGAAGACTGAAGCTCTACCTCCGCAGCGTTTTCTTCGCCGGAGGGTGTAGCCTCCGCCGTGTCGGCTTCGTTACCCGCGGCTTCCTCCGGCACGTATGCGCTGTCCGCGATGCCGTAGCTGTTGAGCAGGTTGTTCATCTCCTCACTGTCGGTGAAGCGCACGAGGAAGGTGCCCAGCTGAGTGGGCGGAAGAATGTTCTTCAGGCGGTAAGCCGTGAGCGTCGCCTTGCTGTTGCTGTCGTTGCAGGTTACCTCGATGGGGAATTTCTTCTGGTCATGCAGAATGATTTTTCCCTCGTTGCAATCTTTTGTGAACTCCTCCAGCGTTATCTTTTTTGTGGAGCCGCCGAAGCCGTCATCCGACATAAAGGCAAGAGACAGAATGCCGATGATGACAGCGGCAAGTATCCACAAACCCCAGTTTGTTTTGCCCGGGGTGTGGTTGTGTGAGGGCGGAAGTCCGTTCGGGTTCTGTTTTTGGTCAGCCATTGGCGTGTTTCGTGATTTATTTCTTTGCACATTTTACCCTAAAAACGTAGTTTTGTGAATGATATTTCGAGACATAAATCCAGAAAAGCATGTCATGACGCGCGCGAAAGCGTGTCTGAACTCGCCAAACGCCGCTCACCGTGCTATAGTTTGCCCATGCAGATGGAAAAAGTGGAGGAAAGTCTCGGTTACAAGTTCACGGATGCCGTATGGTTGAAGCAGGCGCTTACACACCCCAGCTCGGATCAAAAGAAGAGCACGAATCTGGCCTACGAGCGCTTGGAATACCTCGGCGATGCCGTGCTGGAGCTGGTGGTCAGCCGTGAGCTTTTTTCTCTGTTCCCGAAGGCGGATGAGGGCGAGTTGACCAAGCTGCGCTCCGGCATTGTGAGCCGCAAGCATCTGTCCGGCTTGTGTGAGAAACTCGGTTGGGGGGAAGCGCTGGTGCTCAGCCCGCAGTTGGAGAAATCCGGCGGGCGCAAGGCCGTGTCCATCCTTGCGAATACCTTTGAGAGTGTGATTGGCGCGGTGATGATGGATTCTAACTACAACGCCGCCCGCAAGGTGTCGCTCAAGCTGCTGCGCGAGAGCTTGGATAATGCTCGCGATTTCTTGGATATCAACTACAAAGGTTCGCTGTTGGAAACCCTGCAGGCGCTGGATGGTGTGGGCCCCGTCTATGCGGTGGAGCCGGTGAGTGCAGAGCAACCCGCTGGCCCTTTCTCGGCAAAAGTGTATTGGCATGAGCTTGAGGTGGGCTCCGGTGTGGGCTCCAGCAAGCACCGCGCCCAAATGGCTGCCGCGCAAGATGCTCTTGCTCGCAAACTTTGGGAGCAATCCGCCCCGTCAGCTTGAAATTTCGGTACTTTACTCGGATTGTCGGCAAAAAGTGCCTCCCTTTTTGAGGAAAGCGCATTCTTTGCTTGATTTCGGGGCGCGAAAACTATATTATAGCCCCGTAAACTTATCTTTCAAATACTATGAAGATTCTTATTACCGGCGGCGCCGGCTTCATTGGCTCCCACATTGCTGAGCACTATCAGGGTGTGGCTGAGGAAATTCGTGTGCTCGACAACCTTCGTACCGGCTACAAGAAGAACTTGGACGGCCTGAATGTGACCTTCATTGAGGGTTCCATCACTGACCGTGAGCTGGTTGCCAAGGCTGTAGAGGGCGTGGACTACATCTTCCACATGGCTGCTCTCGTTTCCGTGCCGGAGTCCATGAGCAAGATTCGTGAGTGCTTGGACCTCAACGTGAACGGTCTGCTCGTGGTGCTTGAGGAGGCCTCCAAGGCCGGTTGCAAGAAGGTCGTTCTTGCTTCTTCCGCAGCTATTTACGGTGACAACCCCGTGGTGCCCAAGGTGGAGACCATGTACCCGGAGCCCAAGAGCCCCTATGGCATCACCAAGCTGGACGGCGAGTACTACATGGACATGTTCCGCACCACCGGTCAGATCAACACCGGTTGCTGCCGCTTCTTCAACGTATTCGGTCCGCGTCAGGACCCGAAGGGTGCTTACGCCGCTGCCGTGCCGATTTTCATGGAGAAGGCGCTCAAGGGCGAGGACATCACCGTGTTCGGTGACGGTGAGCAGACCCGTGACTTCATCTATGTGAAGGACATCGTGGGCGCTCTTGCCTATGTTGCTGAGCATCCGGAGGTAACCGGCGTGAACAACGTGGGTTACGGTGGTCAGATTACCATCAATGACTTGGCTGAAATCATCATCAAGGCTGCCGGTTCCACCTCCAAGGTGGTGCACCTGCCGGAGCGCCCCGGTGATGTGAAGCACTCCCGCGCTTGCGCAGATAAGCTTCGCGGTGCCGGTTGGGAGCCCAAGTACACGCTGGAGGAGGGCCTCAAGACCACGCTTGAGTACTTCAAGAGCGTTACCAAGTAACACTTTGTCTTACTGTTAATCTGCACGCCGCGTGGCCGTTTGTGCGGTTATGCGGCGTGCTTTTTCCTTTTGCGGGTGATGTGTGATGAGTTTGCGCCCAGAATGACGGTGGCGCGTTTGGCTGCCTTGGCTGTCGAGCGCTTGGCAGAGCTGCGTGCCGAGGGTGAGGAGCTGCAGCCGGTGGTCAATACCACCCGCAAATTAGCCTCCAACTTTTGGGGCAGCGCTTGGATGCGACATTTGGCCCGCTGTGAGGCAGGGGGGCTGAGCCTGGCGCCCGGGCGCTCTCTGTTGCGCCACGGCTGCGTGTTGGATTTGCGTATCGCCCCCGGGCTGATAACCGCTCGCGTCAGTGCGGAGGAGCTTTACGAGGTGCACCTTCGCATCACCCCGTTCGATGAGGATCAGCTCGAACACCTGCAACAATGTTGCGCCGGGCGCATTGATTCTCTGGTGGCATTGCTGGAGGGGAAGATAGATGCTGCCGTGCTGGAGCAGCTGTGCACCCCGGAGGTGGGGCTGCTGCCGGAGCCGTCTGATTGGCGCATGCGCTGCAGCTGCCCGGACTGGAGTGAGCCGTGCCCGCACGCCGCTGCTGCCATTTATGCCGCGGGCTGTTTGATAGATGCCGACCCCTCTTTATTGTTCACCTTACGCTGTGTGGAGCCCGCCGCGCTCATGGCAGCACCGAGCGCACCCGCCGCGGCGGTGGATTTTGATGCCACCGCCTTGGGGGCTACCTTCGGCATTGATTTGGACCTCAATTAGCCTTTTGCGGTTGCTTATTCCGGGCTTCTTCCAGCAATTGCATGCATTCGTAAGAGCCGGGGCCTATGTCAAAGACGCTTCTGCCTTCCGCATCCGTTGCGTAGATGTCCGCGCCGAATTCCAGTAACACTCGGAGAATGGCATCATTAGCGGTGTCGCGATACGCGGCAGCAGTGATAATCAGAGGCGTGCCCTCGTTGTCTTTTTCATTGGGGTTTGCTCCTGCTTGGAAGAGCAAACGCAGCAACTGCGGCGGCACGTTGCACTGTACGGCAGCGGCGATGATGGACTCCCCATCACGGTCTCGGAGCGTGACGCTCGCCCCTGCTTGTATGAGCAATTCCGCGCTTTCACAAATGTGTTCATGATGATTGTTACGGATGAGGGATAACAAGGGCGTTTCTCCCACTTCGTTTTGTGCGTTGACCTTCGCCCCGGCTTGGAGCAGCAGGCGGATGAGCTCCGGGCTTTCGTAAATGGCTGCCCAATGCAGGGGCGTATACCCGCGAGCTCCCGCGCTGTTGATATGGGTGCCCTCGGCTATCAGTTTTTTCACGGCATCCACATTGCGGTAGAGAATGGCGTCTTCCAAGGCATTGCCGGTGGTAGCCCCGACCTCGCGAAGATCGCTCAAGTCGTATCCGTTTTGAGCAGCGTAGTGCAGGGCGGTGAATCCGCTGTTGTCCTTGGCGTTCACATTCAAGTTTTCTCTTGCCAATGCGGTGAAGTTTTTGTGCCAATCTTCGTCTGCACAGAACATGAGCGGAGTGACTCCATCCTTATTGCGGGCGTTGATGTCCGCTCCGGCATTTATCAGGAGGGGGATGAGCGTTTGCCCCTCTTCCACCTGCACGGCATAGTGTAAAGCCGTGTTTTCCTCATGGTCTCGACCGTTGGGATCGGCACCTGCCTCAAGGAGCAATTGTATGGCGGCATCTGCATTCCGCCGAGTCGCTGCAATCAGTGGCGTTTTTCCTGAATTGTTCACGGCGTGCACATCTGCGCCCTCTGCTAATAAAAGGCGAATGACCTTTACATCACTTGCGCAGTGCAGTGGGGTGTTGCCTTCGTCATCTTTTGCGTGAATAACATCTGCCCCATATTGCAGCAGAATCCGCACCGCCTGTTCCGCGTAGGGCTTGCCTATCACTTGAAAAATAAACGGGCCTCCGTAAATGTTCGGGATATTGGGGTTCGCACCGGCTGCCAGCAGCTCCTGCATGTTGCGGAGAAATTGTTCCGTTTTGACCCTATCGTAATATAAATCACGGTATTTGGCGCCGAGTAGGTGCAATTCACCGGTGACATCTGCTTTGTCGTCCTGACCTATGCTTTGCATGTACAGGCGGGTGTGGTTGTAAAAGCAAAAGTGCTTCGCTGCGTAATCTAAGGCCGTTTTACCGGATTTGTCTTTGATATTGACGTCCGCCCCATGCTCCAGCAAGGTGATGAAATCCGCGTTCTTGTCATACCGGCATGCCAGCATCAGCGGTGTTTGCCCTTGGTTGTTCTGCGCGTTGATGTCAGCACCGTGAATTAAGATGTCTTCTATGCTGATGCCGATGTCTTTGCGTGTTTCGCTGAGGTGCAGCAGGGTGTTGCCCTCGGCATCGGTGAGGTTAATATCGGAGCCTGCTTGCAGCATGTTTTCAAACATTTGTCTGTTTCCGTCTCCGGAGATGGCGAAGCTGAGCAATGCCGGTCTGCCCTCCTTGTTGAGAATGGCCGGGTTCGCTCCCGCGGCATACAACATGCGCAATAGTTCCGGCTTCCTTTTGGCAAAATGATAAGCCGTGTTGCCATCCTCATCCTGCGCATTCGGGTTCGCTCCCGCGGCCAACAGCATGGCCACTATTTCCGGGGTGGATTCTTTCACCGCGCGGATGAGGGGCGCCTCATTGCTACTGCCGGAGCTCAAGTTCGGGTCGGCTCCCGCCTTCAGCAGTACTCTGACAAACTCCGCATTTTTGTGCCTCGCCGCCTGAAAGAGCGGGGTGGTGGTCTCGTGCTCGCTGAGGTGGCGCACGTAATTGACATCCGCCCCGCAGGCGATGAGGCATTTGAGTATTTGCACCGCCTCTTTGTAGTCTGCGTTCATGAAGGCGATGAACTCGTTGTATTTTTCAGGTTTTATGTTGCGCTGTTCTAAGTATTCCGCAGGGCTGAGTGTTTGATGCTCTTGTGCTGCCAGTGGCAGCAACATCGGTATGGTCAGAAGTAAAGTGTGCAGTTTCATGGCTCTCTGCTTATTTGTACGTGCGTTTATACTCTTTTCTTTCAAATATTGTCAACATTTTTGTGTTCGGCTCTGTTAAAGTTGATGGTTGATGCCGATATTTGCGCTGAGCGATAAATCGGAAGTTAAAGAATAGATTGCGAGCCAACATCCGATTTATCGAGCTGTTTGCAATCCTCTGAAAACTTAAACTGATCGTTGCGTTTTTTTTGAACACTGCTACCCGTTTCGGTGTATACAATATGTAACCGTTTTTCCTCTTATTTCCGCCATGAAACTTCGCGCTTTACTTGCCTTGTCGCTTCTTCCTTTGTCCTGTGCCTGTGCTGCTGAACCGCCCTCTGTGGCTGAGCCTGCGCAGGATGCTCGAGCTGCCCTTTTTGCTGCGGTGGAGGCGGGCGATGAAGCGGCAGTTAAGCGAATGATTGAGAGTGGGGCAGAGCTTAATTTCCGCAATGCTGCCGGCTATACGCCCTTTTGGACGGCGGTGAAGCTGCGCCACTTCGCCATTGCCGGTATGCTGCTGGAGGGCGGCGCGGAGTATGAGATGGGGACTCAGTATCGGGATTTGCCGACGGATGAAGAGGGCGGGAAAGCGTTTGACCGCGCTATATTGGGTGTGTACGCCCGCCGTTATATGACGGAACTGCTGACGGATGGCTTCAAGGGGCGTCAGCAGCAGTATCATGATGTCTATACGGAGGAAGAGGTGGAGGAATATCGCGTATGTTATCCTGATGGCTTTGCGACCTACACACAGGAGGCTCAGGAGTGGGCTGCGGAAATGCAGCAGCTCAGGGATACTTGCCGTGCGTGGCAGTTGGCTATGAGTGATTTTGCTCATGCCTATTGGCAGTTGGAAATATCCCCGAAAAACATTGTCAATACCTTTGACCGTAGCGGAGATGTGAGTAAAGCTGTGAATTGTGCTATTCAGGAGGATGCTCGTGCCTTTGCTTCTACCGCCTGTTGGTATCAAGCTGCTGCGGGGAGTCCTGCTCAGGTAACGGTGGAATGGCGCGTGTATGGGTTTGGCTGCGAAATCCCGGACAATGCTCCCGCTGCCGTCCGCGCGTATGGGGAATACTTGCGCACGCACAACTTGTACAAGCATGAGGAGATTGAGACCGTCCGCGCTGCGCATGAAACATGGAAAAAGCTTCAGGATGAGGAAATTGCCGCCATCCGTTCGGAGCTTTTGCATGATACGGAGCTTATCCGCCTGTTCGATGACGCCGTGCGCGCGTGGAATGCCTATTACGAGTGTATGTTGGCACTGCATCGCTCCCGTTGCAGGTGCACAAGTGGTTCTGAATACAACAAGCAGGGTATTTATATGATTTCTCACTTTGCCAAATGCTTGGATGCCATTCGCGACATGCCGCTCGTGCTTAAAAGCACGCAAAAGAACGGGGGTGAATAATTAAGGGGGGGGCTCATAAGTCCACCAACCGGCAAACTGCGCGATAAATTGGAAGTTGGCGAGCGAAGCGAGCGGAATTTGAAGCCCCGATAAGGGGCGTCAGCCCTTAGGCAGGGGTGGAGCGGCGTAGCCGCGCAACCCCTGTTAGCGGAAAAAATAAAATTGAGCCCGGTGCGACGGAGC
>CAJGCY010000060.1 GCA_904501955.1 uncultured Akkermansia sp.
ACGCTCACTCCACCGCCTGCCTAACGTCCGTCGCCCCTACGGGGCTTTAAGTTAGGCGGGCATACGCCCGCAGTAATACACATTTCAGTTCGCCTGCGGCTCACGCGAACGCTCGCTAACGCTCACACGAACGCTTGGGGCTTGCGCCCCTACGCGCGAACGCTCGCTGTCACTCACGTGAACGTTCGCCCTATCGGGCTCACGCGAAATCGCCCCTTTCGGGGCTTCAAATTCCGATTTATCGCTCAGTAGAGACTAATTAGAAGTTCCCTTATACAGAAACCCTGCAGCTGTAAAAACTGCAGGGTTTCAGATATTACCGCGAGGGTAAATAATAATTATGCAAGGTGAGCTTTACTGCACGTCGAACTCGGCCTGAGCCTTCTTCTGAGCCTCAGCGTAGGCCTTGAGAGCAGCCTCCTTGGCCTCGCCCTCAGCCTTAGCAGCAGCGTCATAGAGCTTCCAGAGCTCATACTTGGCAACAGCAGCCTTCTGGGCAGCGGTGTAAGCAGCAGCGGCAGCATCCGTGGCAGCCTCATCCTGCGGGGAAGCCCAAGCATGGGTGTAGCCATTCACCTCATTCCAGTGACCGCGGGTGAAGTCCGGGAAGGACACAGCGCAGTTACCGTTGTCCATGGAGAGGGAGCCGAGCTCAGCCAAGCAGCACCACTCAGCCAAGTCGTACACGTCCATATCCAGGGGCAGACCGTTCTGCAAGCAGTAAACCATGCGAACGTCCATGAAGAAGTCCATACCGCCGTGGCCACCTACCTTCTCAGCCATCTCACCATACTTCTTGATGATGGGGTGACGATAGTGAGCGCGGAGAGCCTTCATGTTCTCCTCGGACATGAAGGAGTGGGAGTCCAAATCCTCCAAGTTGGGAGCGCCCTCAGCACCGGCCATGTGGCTGCTCTCCAGCACGAAGCCCTCGATGGGGTACTTGTTGGCGAAACCGCGGGTACCGGTAAGCTGGAAGAGGCGGTTGTAGGGCTGCGGGTTCATCACATTGTGCTGAATCTCAACAACCTTACCCTTCTCCGTGCGCATAAGGGTGGTGGTGTGGTCACCGTTGCGGAACTCCGGGCAGGGCTTGCCGGTCTTGTTCTCCACGTACTCACGGCCGTGGAAGGAAGCGGTGTCCATAGCAACGAGGGTCTTGAAGCGGTCACCACGGTGAATGTTCATCACCTGAGCAACGGGGCCAAGGCCGTGGGTGGCGTACACGTCGCCGCGGTTCTCGCGGTTGTACTTCATGCGCCAGCCGAGCTTCTCGGGGTCATTGTTGGGGTTCACCCAGTACTCGTCCCAGAAGGGGTCGAGGTTGTGGATGTAAGCGCCCTTGGCGTAGATAACCTCACCGAGCACGCCCTGCTGAGCCATGTTCAGGGAGTCGAGCTCGAACCAGTCGTAGCAGCAGTTCTCCAGAATCATGCAGTGCTTGCGGGTCTTCTCGGAAAGGTCGATGAGCTCCCAGCACTGCTCCAGGTTCATAGCGCTGGGCACCTCGATGGCGGTGTGCTTGCCGTTCTCCAGAGCGCACTTAGCCACGGGGAAGTGGTGATCCCAGTCGGTAGCAACGTACACGAGGTCAATATCGGGGCGCTTGCAAAGCTCTTCATAGCCGGTCTCACCGTAGTAGATGTCGGCAGGAGCCAAACCGGCCTCGCGGAGAGCCTTCTGGCACTTCTCGGCGCGCTCGCGCTCGTAGTCGCAAAGGGCAACAATCTCAACACCGGGGATGTAGGTGAAACGCTTAACAGCACCCGGGCCACGCATACCGAGGCCGACGAAAGCCACGCGCACGGTCTTCATCTTGGGTGCAGTGAGGTTGAGCACATGGGTCTGCCCCTCAGCGCGGGCAGGAGTCTCTACAACAAGAGTACCCTTATCCCAATGTGTTTTGGTGGAAGGGGACAGCGACTGAGCCTGGAGACCGCTCAACGAGAAGAGGGCCACCAAAGCCATGGTGATCACTTTATTCAGTTTCATATAGTTTATTTTGTTTGAATGGTTAAGCCTTGGCGGTGAAGCCTCAGCTCTTATACTCACCACTGTTCGGGGCCCGGGCAACGCAAACAAATACACTGCGCATGGCTGGTAAGTATATGCTGCAGTATAGAAAAAACAGGGGGGCACGTCAAGTATAAACTGTGTCTCACACTAGCCAAATAGGAAAAACGTGCCACCGGTAGCAACAAAAGCCCCCGCACTTGCCACCCACCCCGCCGAGCGGGGAAAGGCAGCGCCATGCGGGGGCAGCGGCGCGGAGGCACGCGCCATTTATTGCGGGTAAAGCTCCATGAGCTCCTTCTGCTCCTTGATGAGGGAGAAGGCCTTGCGCACCATGGCGCGGGTCTCGTTCAGCAAGCTGAGGTAAAGGATACCGTTGCGCATGCCGCCTTCATCCTGCGAATCACGCAGGAGGTGGCGGGTGATGCAGTCCGCGAACTCATCACTGAGGTCGGACGCATGGCTCATGACCACAGCCATGCCGCTGTAATCACCGCTCTTAAGCAGGGCGCTCATCTCCGGGAAGAAGCGACCCACCTTATCACACATGGCGAGCAGGTCTTCCGCCTGAGCGGGATTCAGCCCGGCGTGGTTGTTGTCGATGTGCTTGTAGCTACTCTTCACAATGACCAGCAGGCTTTCCGCCACGCTGATGCTGCTCTCACTGATGCGGAAGAGCACCTGAGCCTGCGGAGCATGAGCGGGGTCAACGCCCTGCAGCGTGGGCAGAATCTCATCATCCTTGAGCGCCTGCTGCGTGCGAGCAATGCCACGGGCAAGGCGGCGCATGTTTTTGAGGGCATCGCGATCTTCCGCCAGCAGCGCCTTGACCGTGCCGCGGTAAATGCTCATGACGTTCGCCAAGCGCTCTGCCGCAGCCACACCGAGCTCGCGCACGGCATCGCGATTACTGAGGTCGATGTAGCGCACCTCATGTTTATCGCGGTTGCGGTAGGCAAAGGCATTCTTAAGCAGAATAGCGACCGCCACCAGCAGCATGATGCCAATACCCCACACACCGCCGTACATCATGACAGCAGCCGTCAGGAATGCCGCCGTCACGGCGCCGATACCCGTCATGAACCATCCACCGATAACCGCCAGCACGCCGGTAATGCGGTACACAGCGCTGTCCCTGCCCCACGCGCGGTCTGCCAAAGAGCTACCCATGGCAACCATGAAGGTGACGTAGGTGGTGGAAAGCGGCAGTTTCATGGAGGTGGCAAGAGAAATCAGGAGAGAAGCGACCGTCAGGTTCACCGAGGCGCGGATGAGGTCGAAAGCCACGCCCTCATCCTCCTCCGCCGTGAGCGGACGGAAGCGGTTCTCCACAAAACGAGCCACCGGCGCAGGGGTGATGCGGGCAATG
Source organism: uncultured Akkermansia sp. (assembly GCA_904501955.1). Taxonomy (GTDB): domain Bacteria; phylum Verrucomicrobiota; class Verrucomicrobiia; order Verrucomicrobiales; family Akkermansiaceae; genus Akkermansia. The sequence continues at coordinate 3,383 of CAJGCY010000060.1, forward strand.
GCAGCGACCACCTTGCGGGTGTAGCGCACCATGGCACGCGCCGGCAGGCATGAGCCGAAGCGCTCTTTACCGGTGGCGGAGCTGCGGGCAAGTTTTACCTCCGTCTCAATCACCGTGCGCGCCTTGCGGGAGAAGACGAGGGCAAGCACCATCACCACGCCGGCACCCAGCAGCCAGAGCGCATTCACCTGCACCGGCGCCATCAGGCTGCCCATCTTGAGCGTTTCCAAATCGCCACCGGCAGCCACATAATCCGCCGCCACAAAGTAGGAATCCTTGGCAGCCATGAACACACCGATGAAGTTCACCAAGTCATTACCGGCAAAGGCGAGCGCCAACGCACCCGTACCCGCCAGTACGGCGAGCTTCAGCGAGTTCACGCGGAACACATACTGCAACACGGAGCATACCACCGCCCACACCACGAAGGCGGCAGCCGTGGCCAGCAGCAAGTTGGCATCCAGCCAAGCCAGCAGCTCTTTGTTCATGAGGGTACTGCCCTTCAGCCCCTTGAAAATGGCAAAGTAAGTAATGGCGGTCAGAGCCAGAGCACACCACAAGGCGCCGATGTATTTGTACGCCTTGTGATAACGGAAGCTGAACAGCAGACGAGAGAACCACATCACCACGCAACCGCAGGTAAAGGCTACCACCACGGAGCAGAAGATGCCCGTTATCATCTTAAAGCACTCATCCGTATTGATGTAATCACCCAGCACCTGCGAGGCCTCCGGGTTATGGTGCATCACAAACAACGCCACAGCCATGGCTGCACCCAGCAACTCACACACCAAAGACACCGTGGTGGAGGTGGGCAAGCCCAGCGTGTTGAACAAATCCAGCAGGATGACATCCGTCAACATCACCGCCAAGAACAGAATCATGATGTCATCAAACCCGAACATGGCAGGCATAAACACCCCCTTACGGGCAATCTCCATCATACCGGTGGAGAAGGCGCAGCCTATCACCACGCCCACCGCCGCAATACCGAACAGCACACTGCGCCGCGCGGCTTTCGCCCCCACGGCACTGTTCAGGAAGTTTGCAGCATCATTGGAGACACCCACCACCAGATCATAAATCGCCAGCAGTAGCAAGAGCCCCAGTATCACTATATATATTGTACTCATAGCGGTTTTCTTATACCACAGAGCGGTGCGGTATGCACGCCTTCTACTGTGATGAAAACGCCACATACATTGTGGCGAGAAAGTCACAATTCCGAGCTTGCCATGCAGCTCGCGCACGTGGCGCGCGAGAAAGCGCGAAAAATCGTATTGCCAAAGGCGCTTTCATGTGCTAATATGCGGGTGTTATGTTAAAAGGAATTTCTCCCGTTGTATCTCCGACCCTGCTCAAGATTCTTGCTGAGATGGGGCATGGTGATGAAATCGTATTCTCCGACGCACACTTCCCGGGCCACACCTTCAACAGCAATGTGGTGCGAGCCGACGGCTTGGGGGTGGACACGCTGCTTGCCGGCATCATCCCCCTCTTCGAGCTGGATGCCTACGCCACCCCCGTGGTGATGATGGAGGCTGTGCCCGGTGACACCCTGGACCCCGCCGTGGAGGCCAAGTACCGCAAGGCACTGGGCTATGAGGGCGAGATTGAGCGCGAGGAGCGCTACGCCTTCTACGAGCGCGCCAAGAAAGCCTACGCCGTCGTAGTAACGGGTGAGACTGCCAAGTACGGCAACATCATCCTCAAGAAGGGCGTAACCCCGGTTTGCTGATACCGCCGTGTTCCGAATCTGCAAAATGATAGAGCTGGAGAGCGGGCACCTGCTCTCCAAGCACCCCGGCAGCTGCCAGTTCCCGCACGGCCATACGCGCAGTGTGGAGCTGGTGTTCGCCGCGGAAACGCTGGATGCCAATGACATGGTGCTGGATTTCAAGGCCATCAAAGAGATGATGGGCGATTTCCTGCAGCGTTTCGACCACGCGCTGTGCATGAACACGCAGGATGAGCACTACGAGGATTTCCGCCGCATCTACGGGGAGCGCATCATCCCCTTTGAGCAGCAGGACCCCACCAGCGAAGCCATGGCTCACACGGTATTCCGCTTTGCCGCACAGGCACTGCGCAATGCATCCCAGGGCATCGGCACCGCTTATCCCGTGCGCGATTGTGTGCGCTTGGAGCGCGTGCGCGTGTGGGAAACCTCCTCCAGCTGGGCAGAGTACAGCGAATAAACAATCACCACACGTATGCAACAAACTTGGCTGGTACAGGACGAGGGGAATCAAGACCTCATCATCTACATGCTGGGATGGGCGGCATCACCGAACGCCATCTGCCACATTACCCCGGCGGGGTATGATGTACTGGCCTGCTACAATTACACGGCGGTAGTGCCGCTGCGCGCCGAGGCGTTCAGCCGCTACCGCCGCATTTATCTTTTTGCGTGGTCATTCGGGGTATGGATGGCGGAGCAATGCTGCCGCGAGCTGCCCCTACACCGCGCCGTAGCCTACAATGGCACCCCCTACCCTGTGGATCGCGACCGCGGCATGCGCCTGCGCGTGGTACTGCGCAGCATGCGCGCCCTGGCAAAAACCGGCGGTAGCAATCCCTTCAGCGAGGGGGCGGAAGAAGGCCGCTACATGCCCTCCGGTCCCTACCCGGACCGTAGTGCCGCGGAAAAGGTGGATGAGCTCATGTTCCTCTCCGCCCGAGCGGAAGAGCACTCCGCCGAGCACCTGCAGTGGGACAAAGCCTACATTGCGGATAAGGATGAGATATTCCCCCCGGACAACATGCGCAAGCACTGGCACAGCGTCGGCTTAGGCACGGAGTTCGACAGCTACCACTACCCCTTTGCCAAGGCTGAAATCGTGCTGCAAGAGCTGGTGTGATTTTTTTTTGCGCACCGCAGCATTTTTTTGAAAGATTCGCGCCTGTGTGCGCGTACAACTACGTGTAAGCATATGAAAAAGCTCATCACCATCATCACAACATTGCTGTGCGGCATCACTTGGGCGCAAGATAGCGCCACGGAGCACCTGCCTTTCCGCCACATCCTCAACTCTACCGGCTGCCCCGTACTGCTGATAGAGGAAACCGTATTTCACGGCGACGCCTTCTTCCGGCACGATGGCGAAGGCTGCGCACGATTGGTCGTCGGCAAAGTGCGCGGCAGCATCGGCGTGGATATCAAGCCGGGCACGGTGGTGCTGATGGAGCGCCAGGGAGATCCCGATTGCCAAACACCCAAATGCGCCCCGCGCGGCCTGTACATCGCGCAGTGCAACCGCGACTTATACACCCGCCTGCATGAATCCGGCAATGTCATTTTCGTGGATGGCTACGACTTCACTTCCTGTGGCGCCGCCGGGCTGTTGCGCTACCCGCAGCATATACTGAACCCCGGCTGGGCAGAGCTACAAAACACGGTGCGGCAAATCCTCCACCCTCCCGTTCCCACGGTGGAAGAGATAAAGCTGCAGATACCCGCCCCGGAAAGCAAGGAACAGCTCCTCTTTGCAGCAGCGGGCAGCAGGCAGGGTAACCGGAAAAGCAAATATTACCATCCCCACCGATTGGCGCCGGAGGTAGGGAGGCTCATTGATGACGGAGCGAACATCAACGCCCGCTGCAACGAGGAGGGCATGACACCCCTCATGAACGCCGCCCGTAACAATGACGGAGCTGCCTGTGCACTACTGATGGGAGCCGGTGCGGAACCCAACATGCGCGACATATACGGCCGCACCGCCATACACTATGCCATACACGGCATGAGTGTGCCCACCCATGCTACGTCGACAGCGCTCAGCACACTGCTCGCATTCGGCATCCGGGCGGATATCGAGAGTTTGGGATTCAACGAGCGCGAACCGGTGTACCCGCAGGCTGCCACCGCCCTACACTACGCTATCATGCTCAATAATGAGGATGCGGTGTATCTACTTCTCCGCGCCGGGGCGGATGCTCAGGCAAAGGATTCCCAAGGCCGCACCCCGTTGGACTTAGCCAAGGAACGCAACGCATCTCCCGACCTCATTAAGCGCTTGCAGGAGGCTGCAACCGAAAGCGCCCAGCCGGCTGCAGCGCGATAAATCGAAAGTTGAAGCACCGTAAGGGGAGGCATTAATTCAATCGGAGCGAGGGACTTTAGTCCCTCCTATAGATTGGTCTTGTGCGCATTTATGGGACTAAAGTCCCATGCTCCAATATATTTTGTTGGTTCGCTAAACTCCGATTTATCACTCTACCCAAAACGCCATCAGGTGAGAGGCTCTGCCGAGCCTCTCACCTGATTTTTTATGTCTGAGTGCCGTGCGGTATCAGAACTTGAACACGCCCTGCAGTTGGAACACAAACTCCCCACCGCGGTCCGTTTGACTCACCGGATTGAAGATGTACTGCACATCCGGCTGCAAGAAGAACGTGGGCGTCACCTGAATCACAGCACTGAGCTCCAGCCCATACTCATCGTGATTACGCTGCGGTTGCACGGAATCCGCAGGGCGCAGCCACATGGCGCCGAAGGCAATTTGCTCACTGTTGGCCTCACTGCCCCAACCACTGTCGCGGAAGGGTGCTTGCAGCACCAAACCGGCCGTGGCAGCAGCCTTCACATTGCTGACAGCGGCAGCATCCGTATCCATATAACCGCAGCGGGAGAAAAAGCCCAACTGAGAGTTATGCCCCAACTGCTGCTGAATGTTAATGCCCGCGCCGCAGCCCGTCTCACCATCCTTGCGGGTGATGGTGTACTGGAATCGGTACGTCCCCTTACCGAGCCCCAAGGCGTCATCCTGCACCCAGCCCACCTCAGCCAAGTGCACCCAAGCATTGCTGCTGATGTCGCGCAGCGGGTTTTGGTTCACCTCCGTATTGCACCCCGTGGTGGCATACATGGCGTAAAAACTATCACTCGGCTGCCAAGCGGTCAAATAGCCCCAGTTCGCCCATTCCAACGGCAAACAAGGGTTGGAAGTAAAGGCGGAGTTCATCAAATTACCATTCCATGAGGCAGAGTACGCATTCTGGTCCAAATAGCTGGAGGTATCTATACTACCGAGCATATGCACCCACCGGCCATCCGCAAGGCTGTAGCCCAGCGCCAGGTGCGGTATATACACGCCATTGCCCCCGCGCAAGGAGGACTGCGGATTGCTCAAGCTGCCGATGCTGTTCTGCACCCCGGCGCGGCGTTCATTGAAGCGAATGCCCTGCCCCCAGTCTGCCTCCATGGTAAGGAACAGGCCTTGGCTGTTGTCGCGCTTCTTGAGCAAGAACCACGTAGCGCTCAGGGAGTTGTTGGTGGCAGTAAAATCGCTGCGTCCGCCATTGGTAGGCGGCACCACCCCGGCGTACCCCATGCTCAGCGTCATATCATATTGCAAACCGTAGCGCGACAAGGCGGATTTGACATGCTGCGCGCCCATGCTCAGCAAATCATCGCGAACCCAATAGCTGGGCTCCGTACAGCTGTTACCCGGCACAAACAAACTGTCCAAATAGGGCATAAAATGCTGCGGTTGCGCCGGCATGAACTCCCAGCCACCCAGCGTCAGCTCCTGCTCGCCCCCGCGCGACCTCGCCAGCACCGCCTCATGCGTGCTCACACCGGGGTAGCGCTTCACGTGCTGCTCCTCCGGCCTCATCGCGCGCCGCAGCGGAGTGGTGTGCTTATCATCCATAAGGTAGGCATCCCAACCGAACTCGGTATCCAGGTATGACTTCTCCTCTTGTCCCGCGTATGCGGATACTCCCAGCGCTATGGCTGCCGTTATATATGAGATGTGTTGCAGTTTCATACTCACACCTGCTGACTCTTCTTCCCATGCACATGTTGAATAACAATCATTTTTCGCCATTTTCTCCACATAATTGCATTTTTATGACACTTCCCCTAAAAAAAAGCTTGCATTTATGCTCATTTATCTATAAAATCTCCCCGCACTCCTTCCGGAGGTAAACAAATCAAAGCGCAGTTAGCTCAGTGGTAGAGCACATCCTTCACACGGATGGGGTCACAAGTTCGAATCTTGTACTGCGTATCAACCAAAAAGCCGTAAGTTTTAAGAACTTACGGCTTTTTTCTTTGGCAAAAACTATAATGGCGCCTGATCATCTCCGTGCGCTCCAAATCCGCCAAAACCGGCGGCGCACGCCACATCACCATCCGCCCCGTCCTCGCCGTTTGGCTCAACCACACCTCCCCCGCCAAGCCCCCGTCTCCCGCCGTAACCTCCTCAAAATCAAAGCCGCCGCCCACCTCTCCGGCGCGGCTTGGCAGGCAGACGTCCTCCGCCACTCCTTCGCCTCCTACGCCCTCAAAGCCGGCACCTCCCTCGCAGACCTCCAGCTCGACATGGGCCACCGAGACGCCTCCATGCTACGCGCCCGCTACCTCAACATGGCAGGCCTCACACGCCAGCTCGCAGACACCTACTGGGCACTCACCCCCGCCACCGTACTCACCCCCTAAAAACGCTCGCCCCGCCACCGGGCGAACCAGTGGCGGGGCTTTCTTTAGCATAGCAGCTGCTCAAGCTTCAGAATGATTTCCAGTACATACCAGACAATCACCAGGACTGTCACAACTGTTTTTGCGTGGGGGTATTTCTTCATTTTCTGAACGCCTACCCCGGCAGCTTCATGCCACCGAGGTGGCGCGCGCATTTTAACACATTGACGCTCAAACGCAAGAACAAATTTACATTTTGCCTAAAAAACATCAAGCCACCTACACAGAAAAAATCCGGCGGCTGCCACTCAGCAACCGCCGGACTCATAAAATGAAGCCGGGACCCCTCCCGGGCAGGGCTTGCACCCTACGCGCTTATTTTACACAATCCCCCGCACTTGTCAACACAAATTCAAAATTCAACATGAAAAAAGCCCCGCACGGTGATGGGCTCATCTTGCGGGGCTTTTCTTATTGACACACCGCCCCCAACACGCTACAATCCCTCCGGAATTCGGAAGATGTGGTACATTACATCACCTCTTTTCAAATCAGCCCCGACAGTGTTGGACGCACTGCGGGGCTTTTCTTATTGACACACCGCCCCCAACACGCTACAATCCCTCCGGAACAGAGAAAAAGACCCGGTGTATTACAGCATCCCTTTTTCATCAACCCCGCACGGTGATGGGCTCACCTTGCGGGGGTTTTCTTATTCACACACAAAGCGCAAGAATAAAATTGCAATTTATCCAAAAAAGATTCAAGCCGCCGGGCACTTACGCACCCGACGGCTGAAAAATTGAGTAAAAAACCGGGAACCACCCCGGGTGAAGCTTTCACCTCACGCCCCTATTCTACACAATCCCCCGCGCTTGTCAAACCCGTTTTTGTAAAAGAAAACACTCACTCCGCACGCCCCGCCACACGCGGCAAACGCCCGGGCAACACCCCCGCCTCGATATGCAAAGGCTCACGCGCCGCCGGCTGCTCCTCCTATACGACGTCTGCGAGCAACGCCGCATCATGACGCCGAGCTGCTTGCTGACGTCTTCCAGCATGATTTGCGCGTCTACGAATCCATTCACGCAGAAGCGTGGCGCTGCATGAACCACTAAGTTTCTCACTCTCTCCACACAACTGCAGCGTTCCGAGTTATTCCTCTCGGTCACGCGAAGCAAAGAGATGCACGCCTACGTGCAGGAGAATCGCTACCACGATTAAACCAATGGAGAGTCCCTTTTTCTTCATTTGCCAGAGAATCCAAGTGTAACTCACCACGCCGGAATAATATCCCAGCAGCAACCAAGCCAGAACAAAACGGCGAAAAAAACGAGCATCTGAGCTTTCTTCCTTCTCACGCTCATTTTTCTCTTTCAGCAAGTTTACCTGCTCACTCATTTTGTTGTAAATACCGGCTAAGTATGCAGTCGTCTCGTTATTCTCCATACAGGCATTATAAACCTGACATAATAAAATAGCAATGATAAAAACAGTTGGGAACTTCTAATAAGTCATCTGTGTCCGATAAATCGGAAGTTGAAGGGGTGTTTGTGGGATGATTTGCGAGCGCAAGCGAGCGGAATTCAGAGCCCCGGAGGGGCGGTATAAAATAGTCCGGCGGTGGAGCCCCGCGAGGGGCGGAACCCCGGGAAAAGCCCACAAAAACAAATGCGAACCCCGGAGGGGTGGCATAAAGCGTGGCGCAAAAATTCCGCATTGTTTCAAAATGACGCGAACATGATAAAACACGCGCCCGTCCCGGCTCGGAGCTCCGCTTCGCTACGGTCCTCGCCATTATATGTCGGCCTACGCTGCGTCGCTTCGCTCCGTCGCTCCGGGCTCCATTTTCTTTTTGTGTTGTACCGGTGGTTGCGCGGCTACGCCGCTCCACCACCGGCTACTGACTTTCGCCCCTTACGGGGCTCCAATTTAGGCTCGCTAACGCTCGCAAACACCCCTTCAACTTCCGATTTATCGAGCAGTTGAGAATCAACTGAAAGCTCAAACTGAGCGTTTCATACAACCTTCAAGACGCCGAGAGGAAAAACATCCGACAGTCTAAAAATTATGATTCACTTGTCCCTCCCCCCCTGCCCTCCGAAAGGAGGGAGAAGAAATTTACAACTTCGCATAATTATTTTTGAACACTTCGCATAACATGGGTGTCATACCTGCATGATGAACAATAATCTTACCACAAAAGTAATGGAAGCGCTGCAAGCAGCGCAGAAGCGAGCCCAGGGCGGGGGTAGAGCACAAATCTACCCTGCGGAGGTGCTGTTGGCCATGGTAGAGCAAGAGGGCGGCGTGCTGTCCGGCGTACTGAAGAAGGCCGGGGTGGAGCCTCGCCGCTTGGCAGCAGCGCTGCAGGCAGAGCTGGAGCGCAAGCCCCGCCAAACAGGTGCAGTAGCGCAAAGCCCCGGCATAGGACCGGAGCTGGATCGCTGTCTGAATGAGGCAGAGAAACAGCGTGCCCGCATGAAGGATGACTACCTGAGCGTGGAGCACGTGGTGCTGGGCATGATGGCGGAGGACAAAGAGCTGCGCCGCGTGATGGAAAGCTGTGGACTGACGGAAAAAGGGTATTTGCAAGCACTTAAAGAGGTGCGAGGCAACCAGCGCGTCACGGACCGCGACCCAGAGGAGAAATTCGAGACGCTGGAGAAATACGGCACGGACCTCACGGAGCGCGCCCGCCAGGGCAAGATAGACCCCGTCATCGGCCGCGATGGCGAGATTCGGCGCGTGCTGCAAATTCTCTCCCGCCGCACCAAGAACAACCCCGTGCTCATCGGCGAGCCGGGCGTGGGCAAGACCGCCATTGCGGAGGGGCTTGCACGCCGCATTGTGGACGGCGATGTGCCGGAGAGCATGAAGGGCAAGCGGCTCATCAGCCTGAACATAGGCACCATGCTGGCAGGCGCCAAGTACCGCGGTGAGTTCGAGGAGCGTCTGAAGGCTTTCATCAAAGAGGTGAGCGCCTCGAACGGTGAAATCATCCTCTTCATTGATGAGCTGCACACCCTCGTGGGTGCAGGTGCCGGCGGTGAGGGCGGTATGGATGCAGCGAACCTGCTCAAGCCTGCCCTGGCACGAGGCGAGCTACGCACCATCGGCGCGACCACGCTGGATGAGTACCGCAAGTACATCGAGAAAGATGCTGCGCTGGAGCGCCGCTTCCAGCCGGTGTATGTGGCAGAGCCGAGCGTGGAGGACACCATCGCCATTCTGCGCGGACTCAAGGAACGCTACGAGGTACACCACGGCGTGCACATCACAGACGGTGCACTGGTGGCTGCCGCTACGCTCAGCAACCGCTACATTACGGATCGATTCCTGCCGGACAAGGCTGTGGACTTGGTGGATGAAGCGGCAGCCCGCCTGAAAATCGAGCTGGACAGCATGCCCAGCGAAATCGATGAGCTTAACCGCACCGCTATGCAGCTGGAGATGGAGCGCCAGGCCCTCGCCAAAGAGAAGGACAACGACTCCAAGCAAAGGCTGGAGAAAATCACCCACGAGCTGGCAGACACCAAAGAAAAGGTGGATGCCATGATTGCACAGTGGAAGAGCGAGCAAGAGGTAGTGCACAGCGCCCGCAATGCGCAGCAGAAAATCGACGGTCTGCGCACCGAGGCGGAGCAAGCACAGCGCCGTGGCGACCTCGCGCGCGCCTCCGAGATTCTGTACGGAGAGATTCCCGCAGCGGAGCACGCCGCGACCGAGGCTCGCGCCGCACTCGCTCGCCTGCAATCCAGCGGTGAGGGCTTGCTCAAAGAGGAAGTGACAGAGAGCGACATTGCCAAGGTGGTCTCCACCTGGACCGGCATACCCGCTGCACGCTTGGCAGAGGGTGAGCGTGAAAAGCTCTTGCACATGGAGGAGCGACTCGGCGCACGCCTCATCGGGCAAAAGCAAGCCGTCAAATCCGTGGCGGATGCCGTGCGCCGCTCGCGCGCCGGCTTGCAGGATGAGAACCGCCCGCTGGGTTCCTTCATCTTCCTGGGGCCCACCGGCGTGGGTAAGACGGAGCTTGCCAAAGCACTGGCGGAGTTCTTGTTCGATGATGAGGCCGCGATGGTACGCATCGACATGTCAGAGTACATGGAGAAGCACAGCGTGTCGCGACTCATCGGCGCGCCTCCCGGATACGTGGGCTATGATGAGGGTGGACAGCTGACGGAAGCCGTACGCCGCCGCCCGTACAGTGTGGTGCTGTTCGATGAGATTGAGAAGGCACACCCGGACGTCTTCAACGTGCTGCTGCAGGTGCTG
>CAJGCY010000061.1 GCA_904501955.1 uncultured Akkermansia sp.
AGCATTTGTTTTGTAGTCGATACGGCAATTTAAGCCACGCATTCTGTCACCACAGGTTCCCTGGGTTCCATTTAAATTTCTTACCCTAACAGGGGTTCCGCGGCTTCGCCGCTCCACCCCTGCCTAACGTCCGTCGCCCCGTTACCACGGGGCTCTGAATTCCGCTCGCTTACGCTCGCAAACTAATCGCCAACTTCCGATTTATCGCGCCATTTGAAATCGACGAAATAAATGGAACCGGACATAGAGAATCAGAGATTCACGGCGAATGAGAAGCCGGGGATTTTATATTCTTGACAAGGAAAACGCTTTGTGCTAGTTAAGAAAAGACAATACCGAGACAACAACACCTGGCAATGGGCAATTACTACGTATCAGAGGATGGCAATAATCCGCAGGGACCATTCAGCAAAGATGACTTGCTGCAGATGGTGAAGCGGAAGGAGATCAGTGTCAACATGTACTGCTGGTCAAAGGGAATGGACAAATGGCACCGCATCTACAAGGTATTTCCGGAAGTAGCACAGCGCAAAGTCGGCAAGCCTATTCTGCCACCACAGCCCATGGTCCACACAAAATTAACCGCGGGCACATACGCCGTAACGCCACAACCTCAGCAACCAAAAGCCACTTACCACGTTTCTCAGAAAGGGCAGATTCTCGGGCCGTACCCGAAGGACAAAATCAAACACATGCACCAAGAGGGGCGCATCCTTCACAATGCGAAGGTCTGCAAAAACGGGACTTCACACTGGGTTTCGCTTTCCGCCTTTTTAGGGCAATCCGCGGTTCATGTCCCCCCACCCCCGCCACCACCTGCCGCAGTACCGCCGCCGCCACCACCACCGGCAGCAGTACCCCCGCCCCCGCCGGCCCCTGCCCCCATGGCAGCAATTCCCCCGCCACTCCCGGCGCACCTCATCCGCTACCATTTGAACACCAATGGTACCGTATACGGTCCGGCAACGGAAGCGGAGCTGTACGCCATGTACTGCAATGGCTATGTGAACTCCACCTCATGCGTATGTCCCCTCGGAGGGATGCAGTGGTTCCCCATTGCCCAAGCATTCGTGTGGGCTGCAAACTGCGCACCGCAAATGCCCCCGCCCATTACGCCACAGGCAGCCCCCGCCCCGGCACCGCCACCTCCCCCACCCGGCATGCCGCAAGTCACACCTTATGAAGCGCCCCCGCAGGCGTCCCCCATGCCCGAGCCCCCGCAGCAACCGGTTCCTCCGCCTGTACCGGCAGCGGAAGAGCCGCCCCCCGAGCCGCAACCGGAGCCTGCAGCACAAGCGGAAGCTGAGAACAAGCAGTACTACCTGTACCACAATGAGGAGGTGGCGGGCCCCTTGTCGGAAGCAGAGCTGCACAGCATGTACTACAAAGGCGAAATCAATGACCAAGAGCTTACCTGCCAAGACGGGAGCGAAGATTGGCAAAGCTTGGCGGATCGATTCTCATGGGTGGCAGCAGCCTCACAGGAAAACGCCTGACAGCAGTAAGCTGAATTCTCCAAACGGCGCCGGCAAATCCGCCGGCGCCGTTTTTTCCCAACAGTTTGCCTTGTTTAGCCTTTACAAGCGCTGTGCAATATGCTAAAAATAATCCGTTATGGATTTAGAGCAACGCGAAATCAGTGTTGACACCATCAGCCCGTACTTCGAGGAATACTTCGGCCAGAAACCCGCAGTGGTAGCTGCCTCTCCCGGACGCGTGAACCTGATTGGTGAGCACACCGACTACAATAACGGCTTTGTACTTCCCATGGCTCTCAACAACATCAACGTTGTAGCCGTGGCTCCCTCCCCCACCGGCAAGCACCGCTGGATTGGCGCTCTGGGTGATACGATGATTGAAATCGACCCGGCGGACGCCACCAAACCCGGTGACCCCTTCTGGAGCAACTACGTGCGTGGCGTCATCTGCATGCTGGAGCGCCGCGGCATCAAGGTGCCCGCTGTGGATATGCTGATTGACTCCAACGTGCCCCGCGGTGGCGGTTTGTCCTCCTCCGCAGCATTTGAGGTTGCCACCTGCACGGCACTGGCAGCCCTGTGCGGAGCAGATGTAACGCCCACGGAGCGCGCCCTCATCGGCCAGGCTACGGAGCACGAGTTCGTGAATGTGCCCTGTGGCATCATGGACCAGTTCATCTCCGCCAACGGCAAGCAGGACCACGCCCTCATGCTGGACTGCAAGGACCTGAGCTACAAGCTTATCCCCATGATGGACCCGAGCGTCAGCGTGCTGGTTATCGACTCCGCCGTGAAGCACTCACTGGCAGACGGTGGCTATGCAGCCCGCCGCAAGAACTGCGAGGACGCCTGCGAAATTCTCGGCGTACCCTCCCTGCGCGAGGCTACGCTGGAGATGCTGGAGGAGAAAAAAGAAGCCCTCGGCGACCTCTGCTACCGCCGCTCCCGCCACGTTATCGGTGAAAACCTGCGCGTGGAGAAGTTCGCCGCAGCCGTTGCTGCCGGTGATTGGGACAGCGCCGGTGTAGCCATGCGCGCCTCTCACGCCTCCCTGAAGAATGACTTTGAAGTATCCTGCGCTGAGGTGGACACCTTGGTAAGCTTGGCGGACTCCATCCCCTCCGCTGCCTCCGTATACGGCGCCCGCATGACGGGTGGTGGTTTCGGTGGCTGCATTGTTGCCCTCGTGAAGAGCGAGGATGTGGAGAAGGTTGCCAACGAGATGCTGGACGCCTACCGCGACGCCCTCGGCATTGAGACCACCTACCTCATCACCCGCCCGGGCGAAGGTGCCCGTGTGCTCTACAAGGCTTAATCCGAACATATAATACAACATGAAAAAATTAACAACGATGCTGAGCGCCCTTGCGCTCATGACATTCGGCGCTTGGGCTCAGGAGGCAACTCCGGCCGAGGTACCCGCTGTTGTGGAGGAGACTCCCGCTGCTGTGGAAGAGACTCCCGCTGCTGTGGAAGAGACTCCCGCCGCTGTAGAGGAGACTCCCGCCGCTGTGGAGGAGACTCCCGCCGCTGTAGAGGAGACTCCCGCCGCTGAGACAGAGACCGCTCCTGCCCCGGTAACGGAGGAGCCCGCCGTAGAGAAAGCAGCCGTCCCCGTAGCAGCCCCCGCTCCTGCCGCTCAGGAGGAGGTGGACGTGCTGCCGGTATGGGAAATGGTGGTATTCTGCATTGTAGTCGTGGGCGTTATCGGCCTCGGCATTTGGAAAGCCTCTGATGGCAACGAAGCCCAGAGCGAAGAGGAGAAGGCTGAGAAAGGTGCAGCCGACTACTTCTTGGCCGGCCGTGGCCTCACTTGGTGGCTGGTAGGTTTCTCCCTGCTGGCAGCGAACATCTCCACGGAGCAGTTCGTGGGCATGAGCGGCCAGGCTGCTGACTGGCTGGGCCTTGCCATTGCCGGTTACGAGTGGCTTGCAGCCATCGTGCTCGTGATTGTGGCTTTCACCTTCCTGCCCATGCTGCTCAAGCGCGGTGTGTTCACCATCCCGCAGTTCTTGGAGGAGCGCTACAACGGCATCTCCCGCGTGACCATGGCCTTGGTGAACCTGCTCATCCTTGTGGGTGTGCCCACCGCTACGGTTATTTACGCCGGTGCTAACGTGATTTCCGTATACTTCAGCCTTGAGCTGTGGACCAGCTGCCTCATCATCGCTGGTGCAGCAACGGTTTACGTGTACGTAGGCGGCCTTAAAGCCTGCGCTTGGACGGACCTCATCTGGGGTGCAGCCCTTATCGTGGGCGGTGGTGTGGTGGCTTACTTCGCCATCATGGCTCTCGGTGGCATGACTCCTGCCGAGCTCCAGCCCGTTGCTGAGACGGCCAGCGTTGCCTCCCAGGCCACGGCAGACACACTGACCACCACGGGCAGCCAGTTCATGGACGGTCTTTCCCGCATGACGGAGCTCAACGCCGGTGAGGCAAACTCCGCCGTGAACGGCATCGGCGGCAAGCTGCACATGATGCGCGAGGAAAGCGACCCGACCATGCCCTGGACGGTATACCTGCTCGGTCTGTGGATTCCGAACTTCTTCTACTGGGGTCTCAACCAGTACATCATGCAGCGCACCTTGGCCTCCAAGAGCTTGGAGGAAGGCCAGATGGGTGTGGTATTCGCCGCATTCCTCAAGCTGCTCATTCCCTTCGTGGTAATCATCCCCGGCATTCTTGCATACAACCTCTTCCGTGGTGACCTTGCAGACAAGGCCGACAGCAACAACGCTGCCGTCATCACCGCTGTAGAGAAGACTGCAACCGAGACCAACAAGAAGCCCATCTACAATGTTGCCTCCAGCTTGCTGCTGCGTGAGGACCAAAGCGAAAAGGCCGTTGAGCTCATGAAGCGCAACCTGGCCACGGTAGGTGCCGACGCTGAGAAGACCGCTGAGTTCGACAAGCTGGCCGGCGAGCTCGTCGCTATGGACCTCACCAAGAAGGACACCCTGCCCGCCGCTGCAGAGCTTGCCGGCAAGCTGACCAAGCTTGAGGGTGACGCCACCAAGGACGCCCGCGCCAATGCCGAGCAGTACGTGGTATCCACCGGTTTGTCCGCTTACCACTATGACTCCGCCTTTGCCACCCTGCTCCGCCGCTTGCTTCCGGGCACCGGTTGGGCTTGGTTCGTGCTGGCAGCCCTCTTCGGTGCTGTGGTGAGCTCCTTGGCATCCATGCTCAACTCCGCCTCCACCCTGTTCACCATGGACCTGTACGGCAAAGCCCGCGAGGTAATGGGCAAGCCTGCCTCCCCGCAGCAGTTGCTCTCCATCGGTAAGATCGGTGTGCTGGGTTGCGCCGTGATTGCTACGGTGATTGCGCCCTTCTTGGATAACCCTGCATTCGGTGGCATCTTCACCTTCATTCAGGAGTTCCAGGGCTTCCTTAGCCCGGGTGTGCTGGCAGTGTTCCTCTTCGGCTTCTTCGTGCCGAAGTGCCCGCGCATCTTCGGTTGGTTGGGTATTCTCCTCGGTGCCGTGTTCTACGCCTCCTTCAAGTGGATTGAGGTGCTGGGCGCTACGGATCAGAGCTTCCTCAACCGCATGGGCTTCGCCTTCATCGCCGTGTGCGTGGTGGGTATCATCCTCACCATCATCAACCACCTCAAGGGTGGCGAGGCCGTGGTGCTGACGGACAAGGGCATCATCGAGATGAAGACCTCCACCCGCGCCAAGGTGTTCGGCTGGGCGGTTATCATCCTCACCGTTGCCCTCTACATCATCTTCTGGTAAAGCCTACCTTTACCGCTGATTTTCAGCCGCGCTGCTCCATTGGGCAGCGCGGCTTTTTTTACGCGCTACATACACACATCCACCGGATTTGCTCTTTCCTTAACGGGCAAAACATGTTATACTGCCGCCATGCAGATTAAGAAGAACGCCACACAGGAAGAGCTGGAAGCCATTGCAAAAAAAGAGGCTCACAAAATATACAGAGACATCTTGCAGCTGAATCTGCGCGCGCAAATCGTCATCATTTTCCTCTGCCTGTTCAATCCGCCCGCCATTTTCGGATTTTTCATGATTGGCGCGCTCCTTACCGCCGTTTTTGCCTGCTGCGTAGCCTGGGCATACATGAATAACGAGGTGGGCATCCTCAACACCGCCATCAACTGGTGGTTCATCTGGGCGGCGGTTGTTTACCTGCTCAATTTCGGCATTCGGGCGCTGTTCTGTCGCCGTATCGCGAAGCAACTGCCCCTCTACAAACCGGCGGATGAAGATACGGATGATGTAGAGGGCACCACCAACCCGCAGGCCATGCCCTTGCGTTGGGAGAAAGATGAAGAAGGCGCTCACTGGCAATCACTGGTACTTTTCCACGCCCCGGTGCGCGGGCTCTATGCTCTCGAGTTGGTGATTGAGAACTACGATGGCACGCTGGAATCTTGTCCGGAATGCGCATGCGCCACATCCATCGAGGAAATTCCCGGAGACCGCAGCCGTTTTGTCGGGCTTTACCGCTTAGAAGCCGGTAAACACTGGCTGCCCGTCTCCCTCACCAATGCCAACGGTGAGCAAGGCCCGGAAGCCACGCTGACCCAGCTCAGCGGCCCGCAGGAATAAGCCTCGCCCTGCTCACGCCCTTTTCTTGCACATCAGGCAATTATCCATCAGCACGCCGCGGCAGGATACTGTTTGCCGGGCCTGCACATAGTACCCGCGAGAGACAAAAAACGGCTCCGCTGTAAGGGAGGCGTGCACCCTTATCACCGCCCCTGCCGGGCACGCAGACTCCAACGCATCACACAGGGCAGTAGCAATGCCACAGCGCTGGTAATCACGGTGCACATAGAGCCTATCCAAATAGGCTTGCGGCACATCCATATCCGCAAAACCAACCATCTCCCCGCAATAAATCGCCACCAAAGCCAAGCGCCCGTCAAAACGGTGGCGCCAATCCTCTGCCAACACCTCCGCCGGAGCCCAGGCATTCAGCTGGGCTTCATTGTAATCCGCGGCGTTCACACTGTGCACGGTATGGTAAAATAATGATGCCACCGCAGCGGCATCGTGTTCCGAAAACGCGCGAATCTGCACTTTAAGCTCACCGTTTTGCATACCGCCGCCATTATACTCACAAATTGCAGCCCGGGGAAGCATTTTATCCGGCGTACCGTTAATTTTCAAAGCATGTTTTCATCACGATAAATCGGAAGTTGGCGAGCGAAGCGAGCGGAATTTGAAGCCCCGATAGGGGCGAAAGACAGTAGCCGGTGGTGGAGTCGCGCAGCGACGAAACCACCGGTAGGCTCCCCCCTAATATTCGAGCCCGGAGCGTTGGAGCGATAGCGACAGCGCGGAGGCCGACAGAATGCGATGCTTTGTGTCTATAGTGTTTTTGTGGCGATTTACAATACCCGCAACTCATTAACAACAAAAAGACACGCGCCACCCCGGCTCGGAGCTCCGCTTCGCTTCGGTCCTCGCCATTATATACCACCCCTCCGGGGTTCGCATTTATTTTTGTGGCCATTTCCCGGGGTTCCGCCCCTTGCGGGGCTTCACCGCCGGGCTATTCTATGGCGCCCCTCCGGGGCTCCGAATTCCGCTCGCCTGCGGCTCGCAATTTCCCCTTCAACTTCCGATTTATCGCGCTTACCATCATTACAAAGGGCTGCTCTTACGAGAAGAGCAGCCCCATGTATTAGCATTTGTCGTGTCCTATGCAGAAATCAGAAGCTATAGGAAGCACCGGCACCGAAGGAGTGCACGTTCTGATCGTCTGCGACCTCGAAGCTGTAGTTTGCACGAACCTTCCAGTCGTCATTGAGCTGGTGCTCCACGCCGGCGGAAATGCTACCACCGAAGCGACCGGGGTTGGCACCCGTGCCATAGTGGAAGCCGTCCACCATCACATTCGGGTTGTCGCGCATCACGTCCTGCCGGAGCATAGCCTCACCGAATACGGCGGTTTTATCCGTTACGGAACGCTGAATACCCGTGCCGAGCATCAAGCGGAAGTTCTTGATAGAATCAGCCTGCGCGCGGGCTGTGGAAGCGGATTCCTGTGAGTAGTACTGCGCACCGAAGAAGGCACTGACAGACGTACGAGAGGAGAGGCTGCGGCTGTAGGTAGCGCGGGCATCCAGCTGGAAGCTATCCTGAGTCCAGTCACCGGGCACGGCATCGTGCTCGGAAGTGGTGCTACCGTACGCAGCGGACCAATCGAGCGCGAGGTTCCCCTGCTCTCCGAAGCACCATACGGCAGCGCGACCATAAGCCGCGATGTGGCAGGAGGTTTGGTCTATATCAGAGGTGTTCGGCAGGCTGGCCTTGCCCATGTCGTAACCGAAGGCCACACCGATAATGCGGTTCTTGCCCAGCGGGGTCTCTACACCCATGGATGCACCGTAGATGGAGTAATCAGCCCCCTTGAACTTGTCTGCATCATTCTGGCTGATGAAGCTGCTGTATGCCGTAGCCCAAGCCACCTTGTCGCTGTCCACCTGCGTGCAGGAGGCTGCCGCACGCGGAGCCCACAGCGTACCGGTGAATGCCTGAGAGGAGTGGAACACACCCCAGTTAGCGGCCATCAAGGCATCGGAAAGCGGGTCGCGGGATACGATAAGCTGCTCGTTGAGCGTCAGGAAGAGGTCACCACCTTCCCAAGAGGTTTCCAGACCATCCGCACCGATGAGCGTGTATTGCACACCACCTTCGGATGCAGTAACGGCTTCAGGAGCATCAGACTCACCACCTACGGTCTCTTCTTCCTCATCACGAACGCTGATGATGTGGTACGTGCCGGCCTTCAGGTTCTCTGTGGCGCGCAGCACAACAGTACCGGACTGACCGTCGAAAGCACCAACCGTCACGTCTGCCTGAGTCAGATTAGCGTTGCTGACGCTGAGCTCCAAGGTACCACCGGCCATGGTCAAACTGCCATTCATCTCGATGGTACCGGCATTGGTAACAGAACCGCTTGTGAGCGTCAGGTTATTACCGGAGAATACGCCGGAGTTGGTAATAGCACCACCCTCAACGGAAATATCACCGGCAACCTGTAACTTGCCACCGTTGATGATGGAACCACCTAAATGCTTCAAGCTGGACACAGAAATCTCACCGGCATTCTCTACGGTAGTACCGGTGTACGCTCTAACATGATTCATAGTCATCTTGGAGGTTCCGTCTACATAAATGTATGCGGTACTATCACCGGAATTATCATCCCACGCAAGTACGGCATTGTAGCTCCCTACGTTCATAGTACTTCCGTTGGTCACATATACATTGCCCTCACCGTTCATGGCGTGATAGCCAACCACGAAAGACCCCTCATTCCCACCGTACAGCTGATTATAAATCGTCAGCACAGAACCGCCATCCACAGTAATGTTACCGGTGGAGTAATCTCCGTAGTTGGTATAGAACTGGTAGGCATACACGTCCATCGTGGCGCCATTCAGCACATTCACCTCGGAAGTGGAGCCATTCCCCAAGCACATCCAGAAGCGGTAGCCATAGCCATCCTGTGCAATCTGTACGCGAGTGCCGGCATCGCTGACATTCAGCGCACCCTCACTCATCCAGAAGTTGCCGTAGGTAGCCTTGAAGTAAGAACCTCCATTCACATTCACCACACCCTTACCGAAGGTGTAGGTGCTACCGTTTACCTCGCGCGTTACGTAGGAGCCCACATAGCGGTTAGCTGCTGTGGGGGCTGCGCCTACCTCGGCTGTGGTGGCGTTGCTCCACATATCCAACTCGCCATCGGCAGTAGTAGCCTCCTCCACGGAAATATCACCGATAACAAAGAGGTTACCGGAGCCGAGGTCTACGGTGGAGTTATTTGTAATATTCATGATACCGTTACCGTCAATACCACCGACAAAGTGAGCAGACTCTGTGCCGGAGATATAAGTACCGTTATCAAAAGTCATTACTGCATCCTTACCGGCAACACCCAAAGATGTGTAGCGCTGGTATCCGTCTACAGCGGAGCCCGGAGTCGCGGCCGGATAAAGCTTCAGAGATGCACCGTCGGAAATAACCATTTCACCCTCACGCACATACAAGTTGGCGTACTTTGCAACTGTGGCACCACCACTTACCGTGAGCGTACCGTCACCGTCTTTAGCAATGGCGTGGGGATTCTGAGGATTGGGCTTCACCGTATCCCCCGCCAAGGCTTGAGTCTGCCCGGCTTCTACATTGATGCGTTCATCGATGCTATCCATCCAGCTGGCAGCATTAGACACACCGACCCATGCAGCAGAGCTTGCTGCAATAATCATTCCCTTAGGGAGTCTGAGTTTCATAACACGTGATTTGTTAATTAAATAGAAGCGTTTGACTTTCTGTTACTGCTATTTTCGTACGACTGTAACTCACACCACTAACAACAATAACAAAGTCATCACAACACGCAGAAAACTCCACGTATCGCACGGACACTTTACAATATAACATACATTTTAGCAAGCCTAAAATTCGCAAAACATTTATTTTCCTTACCTTATAATACACCCATTTTATAGGAAATAACATTATTCAGGCTTATAATAAAGTCTTCACAAAAACAAATATAAAATCATTTACAAGCAGAAATAACAACACACACACCGCAAAGATGGAGAAAGGACAAGCGGGGCGCGAATCCGTAAAAAACAAAAAAAGGAAATAAAAAAGCAAAAAAAGGGAGAGAAAAGGCGCACTTTCCGCTTGAATATATGGCGCAAGGGTGTAGAATAGTGGTGTTATGCTAGATATCCGAGTTGTCAGGGAAAATCCTGAGTATGTAAAGGAGCGTGTCCGCCTGCGCGGTGGAGACCACTGGATGCTTGTAGACAAGGTGCTGGAGTGTGATGTAAAGCGCCGCAATGCCGAGACGGAGAAGCAGGCGCTTTCCTCCGAGCGCAATAGTACCTCCAAGCAGATTGGTATGCTGATGAAGGAGGGACGCCGCGAGGAGGCGGAGGCCATGAAAGCCCGTATGGGTGAAGTGGGTGAGCGCATTAAAGAGCTTGACGCCATTGTAAGCGCCGCGGCAGAGGAGCAGGAAAGCCTGCTGCTCAACATCCCGAACATGCCGCATGATGCCGCCCCCGTGGGTGAGGATGAGAGCGCCAACCCGGAGCTGCGCGTATGGGGCAGCAAGCCGGAGATAGCCGAGCCCAAGGACCATGTACAGATTGCCACGGCCTGCGGTTTGCTGAATTTTGAGGACGCCACCCGCATTTCCGGTTCCGGTTTCATCGTCTACCGTGGTTTGGGTGCCCGTTTGGAGCGCGCGCTCATCAACTTCTTGCTCGACACCCAGACGCAGGAGAACGGCTACCAAGAGGTAGGAGTACCCTTCATCGTGAAGCGCGAGTGCATGTACGGCACCGGTCAGCTGCCCAAGTTTGAGGAGGACATGTACGGGCTGGAGGGCAACAGCATGTTCCTGGTGCCCACCGCTGAGGTACCGGTAACCAACCTGTGCCGCGACCAGATTCTGAAAGAGGCAGACCTGCCCATCAAAATGACGGCTTACACCCCCTGCTTCCGTCGCGAGGCCGGTTCCGCCGGTCGCGAGAACAAGGGCATGATTCGCGTGCACCAGTTCGACAAAGTGGAGCTGGTGGAGATTTGCCGCCCTGAGGAAGGCTTTGCCGAGCTGGAGAAGCTGACGAGCCATGCTGAGAGCATTCTGCAGAAGCTTGGCCTGCACTACCGCGTGATTGAGCTTTGCACGGGTGACGTAGGCTTCTCTTCCGCCAAGACTTACGACATCGAGGTATGGGCACCGGGGCAAGGCAAGTATCTGGAGGTATCCAGCTGCTCCTGCTTTACGGATTACCAGGCACGCCGCATGAAGCTGCGCTACAAGGATGCCGACGGCAAGATGCGCGTTCCCTACACGCTCAACGGCTCCGGCACGGCACTTCCGCGCCTGTATGTAGCCCTGCTTGAGCAGTGCCAGCAGCCGGACGGCTCCGTACGCGTGCCGGAGGCACTGGTACCGTACTTGGGCACGGACTGCATCTCCCCCGTGAGCAAGTAACCTCACCTTTTTGCAGCAGCGGCTCGCCCGCTGTGGCTCAGCCGCTGCTGCCCCCCCCTCTCTTACTTACACTGACGAACACAACAAACAAAATCTCTCATTAACCTTTAACCGATAAGCCGTGATATGTGGGAAATGATCATCTCCATGGGGCCGATGTTCTGGCTCATGATGTTTTTTGCCGTGCTGGCGCTGGCTGTGGTAGCGGAGCGCCTTTTCTACTTTCACCGAGTTAACATCAACTCCGGGGATTTCTTGCGCGGGTTATCGGCGCTGATGCGCAGCGGGCAGTACAATGAAGCCCTGCATGAGGTTCGCCGCCTGCCCGGGCCCATGGCTCGCGTGGTGGAGTCCGTGCTGAGCCGCCCGAAGCTCGAGCGCAGTGAGCTGCGCGACATCGCGATGGAGGCAGCCTCCGTTGAGGTGTACCGAGTAGAGCGCTATGTGCGCATTCTGCTGGTATGCGCCACGGTGCTGCCGCTCTTGGGCATACTGGGCACACTGCTGGCCATGGTGGCGTTCTATGAGCAACCGGGCATCACAGATGGCGCAGCAGCCCTGCCGCAGGTGGCAGAGACCATCGAGCGCGCCCTGCTCCTTTCCGCCGCAGGTATTGCCATAGCCATACCCTGCTACCTCTTCTACATGTACTTAGCCTCCCGCGCCCGCAAGATTATCAACAACATTGAGCGCGCCGGGCTGGAGTGCGTGCACATCATCTGTGACGCCCGTGCCGAGGCGAAAAACACCACAGCGGCCGAGAAAGCAGCCCCCCGCACCTGCCGCAGCGGTTCTTGCAGCATCACCGCCACGGAGGAAACGGCAAGCGAAAAGGAATGACAACAGAGCATTCCGCACACGCACTGAACACCTAACACACACACCATGCGCCGAGTTCGTTCCACTTTGGGTTCTCCGGGTTACCCCATTCTCATAGCAGCCGGGGTGAATCTGTTTCTATTACTCTGCTTCTGCGTGTGGCTGCAGGTGCACCGACTGCCGCGCTTCGGTGTGAATGTGTACCCTGAAGCCTCGCACTTCGCGATGGATTCGTACAATCGCAACAACCTGCACATCATTACCATTACCGCTGGTGAGGCGCCGCGAGTCTATGCAGAGGGCGTGCAGCTGGAGGATGGCCTGAACAGCCTGCCCGCAACGCTGGATGCATGGGCAGCCGGCATGACCACCCGTCGCGACAACATGACCATCATCCTCGAATGTGACCCCGCAACCTCAGCCGGTGTGCTGCAAAAAGCCATCGACATGGTACTGCAGCGCAAGTTCACATGCTCCATTGCCGGTAGACCCTCCATCAAGTAAATGAAAAAAGAGGAACACAGCTTACTGTACCACGCCATGCACTCACGCCCCATGGCCGGGTGTTTGCCGCTGTTTTTCCTACTGGCGGCCATCGTGGTGGGCAGCGCTTTCTTTTTCGTGAAGGTGGATATGCCGGAGCCTGCACGCCCGCAGGGGCACGGAAAAGTCATGTTCATCAATGATGAAATAACGGCCATGCGCATGCAACTGCGCAGCCCCCTGCCCCTTATCCTGCCCGCGTATGTGGACCCCACCCGTGTCGAAACAGCAGCGGGGCACAGCTTGCCACGCAAGGCGGAGCCGGAGCTGCGCCCCTCCCCCGGCACGCACATTTTTGAGCGTTACCCGGACTCCATGATTTTGGATGAAAAACGCCTGCTGGAGCTGCCACCCCCCGCCACAACGCCGGCAGAGCAACCTGCGGAAAATAGAGAGGAGCCCCCGGCCGCATGAACGACGCATTCGCCCAAACCTTGGCAGCCATGGCGCCACACGAGTTTTTTGAGGCACTTGTGTACACCGGCGGCATCCTTTTGCTCTGCGTTATTTTACCCGTGCAATTAGCGGCAAAGATTCGCAGAATACGCCGCGCGCGCACGCGGCTCACCTGCCGCATTTGCGGCTACCGTTTCATCCGCACCAACCCGGAGGCCACATGCCCCCATTGCGCCGCCCGCAATAAGTAAAAAAGGCAGCCTACCCGATAAATCGGAAGTTGAAGAACAGTTTGCGAGCCGTAGGCGAGCGGAATTTTGAGCCCCGGAGGGGCGGTATAAAATAGCCCGGCGGTGGAGCCCCGCAAGGGGCGGCCTGTGAGGGCGTAGAAAGCGAAGACTCGAAGCCCCAAACCCCGGGAACCGCCCCAAAAAAAATAAATGCGAACCCCGGAGGGGTGGCATAAAGCGTGGCTCGGAATACGGCATTGTTTCAAAATGCCGCTAACATGATAAAACACGCGCCCACAACGGCTCGGAGCTCCTCTTCGCTACGGTCCTCGCCATTATATGTCGGCCTACGCTGCGTCGCTTCGCTCCGTCG
>CAJGCY010000062.1 GCA_904501955.1 uncultured Akkermansia sp.
ACCGTTTCGGCAAGCCTCAACGGTTCGCGGGTTCGGATTTGTTTTTTTACCCATTTCCTAGGGCTTACGCCCTAGGCTAAGTTAGGTCACCCGCTGACGCGGGTTCAGAATTCCGCTCGCCTACGGCTCGCAATCTATTCTCCAACTTCCGATTTATCGGGCTGTTTGAAATCAATAAACACATAAACGGCGCGAAAAAAACGCTATGGTGAATAATGCCATAGCGTTTTTTGGGAGCTTGAATGAGCTTGGGTTACGGATGTTCGTAAATACCCATGAAGAGCGGGGCGGTCCAGCCGTCGAATCCATCCGTGATGAACCAAATGAAGGGGCGGTCGAGCATAACGGTGCGCGTCATAGCCTTGTAGCTGACGATTGTCGCCGTAACAGCTGCCGCTTCCGTGCCTTGTTCATCCACCTTCACGTAGCATTTTTGCAGAATCTTCTCCAAGAAAAGAGGCTTCTTACTTGTGGTAAGGCGAGAAAAGTCCGCATCCGTAAAAATGCGATTCAACCCCGCAGCTTTCAGGGCGCTGTTCAGGCACATGGCATCACCCTCCACCGTAAAGCTCGGCATGATAAGCTGCGTTTTTACATCATTGCCCTCCAAGTGCCCCAAAATCTCGCGGTATTGGGCATAGCTGAGCTTAGCGGCGAACTCTCTGGCGTTTACGGTCGGGCATACGGCGACAAAATAAACGGTGTTGCCCATCGGTTTCGTGGAGGCGTACGGCAGGGCTACGGCTACCCAATCTTCGCCTTTGTAGACGTTGTAATTGGCTGTGTTGCGCATCATGTTGACCGGCACGGTTTTGCCGTCAGCAGTGTGGAACTCACCTTCAAAGCTCGCATTTTTGCGGAAAGGATATTTCCAATCCGCTTTCATGTAAATGGCATCGGTGGCGATGAAAGCCGTGAGCGGGGAAATATTGGCTGCCTGCACAATTTGGCTGATGCGCCCCTCGGTATGTTCCGAGCACCAACTGTTGATGGTGTCGGCAGCTTGCTGCGCCTGATTAAAATCGAGGCTGACCGCTCCCTGAACGCCCGGTTGGAGGGGCATGTTTTTGTCCACAAACAAGCCGGAAGCTTGCTTGATATCGATGTCGAACTGCGGACAATTGAACGCAGCATAGGGCAGCTTGTCCAGCTCTGCGCGCGTTTCTCCTCCGCTGTATTCCCTCAAAGTTTCGAGAGCTGATTCCAAGCTGAGGGGTGAGTAGGCGATGTTGCCGGGATATTCTTTCAGCAGAGAGGCGAATACCTGCAGGGACAGCGAATCCTCCGGAAGAATCTCCTCCGCGCAGAGTGCGCCTGCGAGCGCGAGTGTGGTTGCGATGTGTTTCATCATCATGTCGGTTAAGAAAAGGTTAGGCGTTTGACTTCCTGTATTCTACATCAATGATAATGCTTTGCAAAGCAGAAAACGCGAAAAAAAACTCTAACGGCTGGGGAGTGATTGCGCTTGAGTTCCTGTCTTGCTTGTGTTACCATAGCCCCGTTATGATGTTTCGCAAACTGATCACAATCGCTGCAGCTATATTCTTGGTACAGTGTCAAACAACGCCCGTAGCCGGAGGCAATGTGGAAGCCCCGGTTGCCCAAATGCCGTCCGAGCTTTGCTATTTGGATGAGGTTGCACCCTTGGTACGAGTGGATTTGAAATATTGTGGTTATGACAATTTTGTAGGGCGCCCGATTGCCGGCTACACGACGGGGCGCCGCGCCATCCTGCGCAAAGATGCCGCGCAAGCCATTCGCCGCGCTTCGGAGCAACTGGCCAAGGAAGGCCTCGGTATTCTGGTATGGGATGCCTACCGCCCCGACCGCGCCATGCGTGATTTCTTGGCTTGGTCCAAAACATCCGATGACAGCACCAAGGCTGAGTTTTACCCGAATATCACCAAGCGCGGTATTTATGAAAACCGCTACATTAACCGTTATTCCGAGCATAGCTGGGGTGTAGCGGTGGACATCACACTCTTTGACCTCAAAACCGGTGAAGAGCTTGATATGGGCGGGCGACATGACTTGCTGGATGTGAGCTCCGCTACTCGTTCTACGCTTGTTACGCCGAAGCAGCGAGCCAACCGTTTGAAGTTGCGTGATGCGATGGCTGCTGTCGGTATGCGTAATTACAGCAAAGAATGGTGGCACTATTTCTTGGCTAAAAAGGGAAAATGCCATTTGTATGATTTCCCGCTGAATGATAATCTGCGTACTTCTGATTGATATTTTTTTTCATACAGACATGCAAACTGCTTGAAAGTACGTACTTTTTCTGTAGAATAAGCCCTGACGTATGGTTACCATGAATTTCTCCGCTATGACTGTGATGCTTGCTGATGAGTCCGCAAGCTTTGGGTTGATTGACATCTTCCAGAAAGGTGGTCCCCTGATGTGGGGCCTGTTGTTTCTGTCCATTGTAGCCTTTATGGCTATATTCATCTGCTCTTGGACCACGCGCGGCTCCGCCGTGTTGCCCAAGGATATGGTGCTTAATGTGGAAACCTTTATACGCCGTAAGGACTACGCCGGTTTGATTGCTCTGTGTGAGCGCGACGGCTCCAGCTTTGCCCGTACGGTGAATGTCATCGTGCTGTTCATTCAGCGCAATCTCCGCGCCAATATGGACGCCGTGCGTGAGGTGGCCGCTGCTGAGGGCACGCGCCAGGCAAACATCCTCACCCGCCAAATCAGCTGGTTGTCTGATATCGGCTCCATTGCTCCCATGGTCGGCTTGCTCGGTACCGTGCTCGGCATGATGGATACCTTCTGGCAGATGGCTCAGGGTAACTTTGAGGGCGTGAAGCAGATGCAGATGGCAAGCGGTATCTCAGAGGCTATGATTACCACGGCCGGCGGTCTTATTCTTGCTATTCCGTGTATGCTGGCCTACGTCGTGTTCCGTAACTACATTCAGAAGCACATTTCTGATATGGAGGTGGCCGTTACGCACGTACTGTCCGTGATTTCCGTGCAGAATGATCGTGACCACCGCCTTGGCAGCATTTCTCAGGTCGGGGCTCGCTCCGAGATTATGGACAATGATGAGAGCTGACGCTTCGCTCACATGAAACTTAACGCAAAAATACCGGAGCCCATCGGTTTCCAGCTCACCCCGATGCTGGATGTGGTGTTCTTGCTGCTCATTTTCTTCGTGGTAACACAGAAGTTCATTCTGAACGAGCAGGATTTGAACGTGGAGGTGCCGACTGCCGCCGGTAATGAGAAGGATGCAAGCCGCGCCATTGATGAAGTGATTATCAATGCTCGTGAGGTGATTGAAAATGAACCGAATGAGAAGATTCGCGCCGCGGATATCGCCAATGGCCGCCAACCCGGTGAGCTGGTGATTACCATTAACCGCACCGAGTACAAACTCGAGAACCTGGACCAGCCCCTGCGCAATTTGGTGACTTTGAATGCCAAGCAGCCCGTCTGCATTCGTGCGGATAAGGACATGCGCTGGGAGAAGGTGGTAAAGGTGGTAGAGGCCTGCACCAGTGCCGGCGTGTACAATGTGCGCTTCAAGAAGGTGATGCCCGGTGAGAACGGTGCTGCAGCAGCTAAACCCGTAGCGCCGTAAGCAAGGCTGCACGCCCATAACTCCTGCTCCCGCGCGGTGTGCCCGAATGTAGGTAGCTCGTTCCGCCCGTTTTCTTTCAATTACATTTTCAACAATCGTCAGTGCTATGAAGACAACAACTTTCGTGACAGGGCTCCTCACCTTGGGAGCAGGCTTGGGCTGTGTGGCGTTCGCTCAGCAAAAACCGGCAGTGGATAATTTGAAGGCCGACCGCGAGCGTGATACATTCGCCATTGCGGAGCGCTTGTACAACCAAGGGCGTACGGCGGAGCTGGATGCCACAACTCGTAACAATGTGCTCTTGCGTGCAGCTGAGCTGCTGGAAACCTTCGTGAAGGATTTCCCCCAGTCTGAGAATCGCAACAAAGCGCTCTATATGCGCGCTACTTGCTTAGAGACCGCCAGCCGCGATGCGCAGTCGCAAGCGGTGCTGAAAGTGCTGGCTGCGGGTGGCAAAGAGGGTAAGACGGATGACTATGTGGCAGCAGCTGCTTACAAGCTTGCCACGGTTGATTTTACCAAAGGTATTAACAACGCCGGTGACAATGCTTCCCTGGAGTCCGCCGTCAAGTATTATGATATCGTGTGTGCCTTCAGCACCAATGCTCCCCTGAAGTATGATGCCACG
Organism: uncultured Akkermansia sp.; assembly: GCA_904501955.1. GTDB lineage: Bacteria > Verrucomicrobiota > Verrucomicrobiia > Verrucomicrobiales > Akkermansiaceae > Akkermansia. The sequence continues at coordinate 4,218 of CAJGCY010000062.1, forward strand.
TACCGCAAAGCCCGTGCTCTGACCATCAGGGGCCAGCGTGAGCCAAAAAACAAGGCTGAAAAGTACTTTGCGGAAGCTGCAGCCATTTATTCCACGAACTTCACCGTTGCGCGTGATGTGCCCCCGCACATTGTAGGCGCTGTGCAGTTTGCATACGCCCAGCTGCTCACGGAGATGGGCGGTGACAGCAACCTGCAGACCGCCCTGATTCAATATGAGCTTTTCCTGAAAAATGAGAATCAGGATGAAACGCAACGCAGCATTGCAACCCTGCAAGCTGCCCGTATCGCCACCAAGCTCGGGCAGTCCGACAAGGCTACGGATTACTACGCTATGCTGGAGAAGTTCCCCAACATGAGCCAGTATGCCGGTGAGGCGAAGATGGAGACGCTCTCCGCCTACTTCAAGTCCAAAGAATATGATAAGATTTTGGCTGCATTCCCCCACAGCGCGGCGGAATGCAGCTTCCTCCAAGAGCTCAAGACGGATTCCCAGCGCGCAGCATGCGCCGCTATTTTGGGCGAGACTCACTTCCAAAAAGAGGACTACCTGAAGGCTGCTCCCTTCTTCCTGATGTCGGAGGAGAACGCCCGCGGTACGGCTCGCGGTGCGGATTCCGGTTATCGTTTGATTCTGTGCTTGCAGCGCTTGCAGAGCGATATGGCAACACGCGGCAAAATGTCGGAATCATTGCCCGGCTTGTCCGCGTATGCGCAAAGTTACCTGCAACGCTATGATTCCGAGACGGCGACCTCCACTCGTGATTTGCCCTGCACGGATATGGTGCGCGTCATTTATGCGGACCAGCTCATGCAGCTTCCGAATACGGACCCCCTCTCACACTACAAGGCGGTTAATATTGAAAACCTGCCGGCCAGCATACGAGCGGATACCGCGTATAAGAAGGCTTGGTGCATGTACCGCGCGTGGGACCAAAATCCCTGTGCGGACAATGACCCCAATGCCGTGTTGACGGATTTCATCAGCAAATACAAAGACTCCGTCCGCATGCCGGATGTGCTGTGCATGCACGGCAATTACCTCTTTGAGTCCAAGTATTATGAGAATGCCATCAAGGTGTTTGACCGTGTGATTACGGACTACGTGAACTCCCCGGCTTATCCCTCATGCCTTCAGCGCGCGGCACAGGCCTGCATGCACTGCCAGCCGCCCAAGCATGCCGGTGCTGAGCGTTATTACAAGTCACTGCTTGAGTACAGCAATAACAATGAGGTCTCTAACTACGCCATTGCGGAGGCTCACTTCAATTTGGCTCGTATTCTGTATGAGAACCGCACGCTTGAAGCTATTGAGCATTTCAAAACGGCCAGTGAGCTTGACCCGGAGCGCTACGGCAGCTCAGCTGCGGTGTGCTTGATACAGTGCTACTTCAAATTGAAGAATACGCATGAAACCACGCTGCTGGAGTCTCTCCCCAAGTTTAAGCAGGAGTACCCGCTCGAGTACCAGACCTTGCCCCGCGCTATTCCTCGCTGGTGTGGCTGGGCATGCTTCCAGAAGAAGCAGTACATCCCCTCCGCCGAGTATCTGAACGACTCCATCGACCGCAATCGCACGGAGGAGTACAAGACGGAGCAGGGCACTACAGCCCTTCGCCCCGTGGCGGAGCCTGTGGTGTGGATTACTCTGGCTCGCACCTGTTTGGAGATGGGCAAATACTCCAGCACGGATAAGTTCATCGGCGGTATAGATGCCATTGACTATTACCTCTCTCAGGAGACGGACCCGCACCGCCGTGCAGAAGGCTTGCGTGTGAAGGCTCTCATGCTGAATGGCATGGGGGAGCTTGAGAACGCCCGCGCCTGCTGTGAGGCTGCCTTGAAGCTCGGCGTGAACGGCCCGGTACTTTCTTCCATCCGCTTAGCAGCAGGTGATACCTATTTCATTGAGGGGAAGTATGAGGAGGCCGCTGCCATGTACGGTATTGTGGCCAACTTCGACAATAACAACCCGGATGTCAATCGCGAGGCTCTTTACAAAGTGGCACATGCTCTTCGCTTGAACGGCAAGGAGGCTGAGGCCGCCAAGTATGAAAAGAAATTGGAGGACATGGGAATAGACCCCCAAAAGGCTCTGGATGGTCTGCCGCCCAGTGTTTCCCGACATGTGAATACCAAGCCCTGATAATTAGGCAAGAGCATGTTTTACTCCAAATCCGAGAATCGCCGCAAGCGCTGGTGGCGTGTGCTGACCATTGGGCAGAAGAAACTCCTGTGGCTGGCATTCACGCTGCTGGTGCTTATTTTGCTCATAGTGGGCGTTTTGTTCACCTACTCATACAGAGCGGCAAAGTATGAGATTGAGAGCGTGGTGAGCGGTGATCCCGTTACGGTCTTGTATGATTATGATAATCATTATATAACAAGCTTGTACGGGGTGCGCCATCGCCCGGTGGTGTGGGCGGAGCTCCCCCAAGACCTCATCAATGCTTTTGTGGCACGCGAGGATGAAAACTTTTTTGAGCATGACGGCATCGTCTATTCTGCCGTACTTCGCTCCGTCTTCCGCAATGTGTCGAGCATGAGCTATGAGCAGGGGGCTTCCACCATTACCATGCAGCTGGCTCGCAATGTCTTTGAGCTGCAGGACAAGACGCTTGATCGTAAGATTTTGGAGGCCTTTATCGCTCAGCGTATTGAGGATAAATATGATAAGCAGACCATCCTGGTGCAATACCTGAACCGCATTTACTTCGGGCAAAATTGCTACGGTGTAGGTGCAGCGGCAGAGTATTATTTCGGGAAGAAAGTGTCTGAGCTTAATCTGGCGGAGTGCGCAACCCTGGCCGGCATCGTGCGCGGTCCGTCGCTCTGCAATCCCGTCACCAGCATGGAGAACGCCATGGGGGTGAAGCGTGAAACCCTCGAGCGCATGTATGAGCTTTCTCTCATTACCGAGGAGCAAAAGATGCAAGCGCAGGAAGCCGCCATCGAGTTGCACCGCGGGGAGAACAAAGCGGAGAAAAAGCTCAGCTACGTCACCACTTGGGGCCTGCGCGAGTTGGATACCCTGCGCCATAGCTTTGACCGCGATGCCGTGGGCTTGGCTATTGTTTCCACCTTTGATTTAGAGCTCCAGCAGTATGTGGAAACCGCCTCTGAGCGCGCTCTCGTGATGGTGGAGGGCTCCTCCCTCATATACCCTGAGGCTTGGGTGGATGCCACCAAATCCCCCGAAGGCCAAAAGCAGGATGTCGCCTATTTTACCACGGCCAAGCGCCCCAGAGATTTCAAGGTGCGTGGTGATGGTAATGATTTTGAGGACATTGTACAGTGCTGTGTATTGGTGGTGGATTGCCGCGCGCGCCATTTCGGTGAGGTGATGGCCGTCACCTCCGGCCGCAGTGTGGCGGATGGCAAGGAACGCTGGCTGCGCCCCATACAACCCGGCCGTGCGCTCGCTCCGCTCTTGTTTGCTGCAGCCGGTAACTGTAACGACGGCCAGTCTTACATCATTACCAGTGATGTGCGCATGACCGGTGAGAAAACCGGCTTCGAGAACGTAAAGGCTTATTTTGAAAAGCTTCAACTCGGGGCGGACTTTGGCGCCGTGCAGAAGGAGTCTGATTTGTATGAGGGTAAGATTTCCATGCAGCCCCTGGGCTTGGTACGTGCGCTCATTTCCTTGCAGAACAATGGCCGCGAGGTGGACCTTCATTGCATTGATACCGTATGGAGCCGTGCCCGCCACAAGCTCTATGTGTATAAACAAGAGGAAACGGAGGAGTTTATCCCCCGCGAGACGGCCGGTACCGTCGCGTCGCTTTCCCCTTTCATCCACCGAAAGGACACCCCCATTCTCCTCAGTGAGGGGCTGGTGGATAACGGCGGATTCCTGACGATGGCTTGCAATGCGCGCGGTGTTGCCGTGTTTGTCTGGATCGGGTTTGATGACCCGAGCATCCCCGCAGCATCCAACCCCGTGGTGCGGAGGTTGATGTCCAGGGCATCCGTTCATTTGGCCAAAGAGTTACACAAAGAGGCTCGCCGCCGTCTCATTGAGCGGCCTGCCGGCAAGTGATTCCCGCTCATGCGCATGATAGATTACACCCCTCAGCTTCATACCGCACAGGCTGCTGCCCGCTTGGCCGGTGCTTTTTTGCGAGAACGTTTCCATTCCGTCAAAACGGTGGATGCCAGCGAGGCTCATGATATTAAACTTCGGCTTGATAAGGAAACGCAAGCGCTGATAGTGGCGCGCTTGCAGCAGGATTTCCCGGAGTATGCCGTGCTGGGTGAGGAGGGGGATTGCGGGCATGATTCCGCTCCCGCCCAATGGGTGGTAGACCCCATCGACGGTACGGTCAACTACTTTTACGGCATCCCGATTTTCTGCGTGAGCATCGCTTTGCAGGTGGCGGGGCAAACCGTGCTGGGCTGCGTGTATGACCCCATGCAGAATGAGTGCTTCTGCGCCATTCGTGGCGGGGAGGCCGCGTTGAATGGTCGTCCGTTGCGCGTTTCCGCCCGCTCCGCCATGGCGGAGGCTGTGGTATTCATCGGACATGGCACGCACGATGGCTCCGGCGCTCAGGGAATTGCGCGCTTTGCTCATATTTCCGCGCAGGTGAAAAAAATCCGCATTTTAGGCTCCGCTGCATTGACGCTTTGCTACATAGCTGCCGGTCGCTTTGATGCCTATATCGAGAACCGCATTCACCTGTGGGATTTCGCTGCTGCAAGGGTTATCTTGGAGGCAGCCGGTGGTTGCTTGGAGTATGAGCCATCCTCTGCAGATGGCCGCACGGGCTCTGTGATAGCTTGGAATGGCGCCTTACCCATTCATGATGCTCTGAAAATGAACTGATTTTTCTCATTATGCGCAAGAATCAACGAAACAACGCTGTTGATATAACCAAGTCCGGTGCACGTGCCGTAGCGCTCAAGTGTTTGCTGCGCTGGGCTAAGGGGGGCGTGTTTGCGGAAACGCTCGTCGCGCGCGAGGCTGCGGCTTTGTCCTCGGCGGATAGAGCGCTTGTACTGGCCATTGTCTTGGGTACCTTGCGCAATATGCGCTGGCTGGAGCACTTGAGCAAGTCCCTTCGCCCCACCCCGATGGAGGATACGGCTCACTGGCTCGTCATGCTCGGGCTGTGCCAGCTCTTTATCCTGGGCCAAGCGGAGCATGCTGCCGTGTGCGAGACCGTGTCCGTCGCCCCGGCGCGCTTGCGTGGGCTGGTGAATGGGATTTTGCGCAATGCTGTGCGTCGCCGTGCGGAGTTTGAGTCAGCGCGGGGCTCCTTGCCATTGGGTGTGCGTTATTCCTCCCCGGATTGGTTGGTGAAGCGCTGGGTGGCTGAGTTCGGGGCGGAGGAAACGGAGCAAATGCTGGCGTGGAATGTGCAGGCGCCGCCCGTGTATGTGCGCTTGAACCCGCTGCGCCCCATGGAGATACCGGCAGAGTGGGTGCCGCTGCCCCATGCTCAGGGGTGGTACCGCCTGCCGTCCGGTATTCCGACGGCGGCCTTGCAAAATGGCTGCGTGTACGTTGCGGACCCCTCCACTCGCTACTGTGTGGAGCTGTTGCAACCGCAAGCCGGTGAGAAAATCTTGGATGCCTGTGCTGCTCCCGGTGGCAAATCTGCTGCTATGTTAGCCGCTACAGGTGGGCAAATCCGCCTCTTGGCTACGGATTCCGCGGAGCATCGTCTGCCCCAGCTCAAGCAGAATTTGGAACGCGCCGGCGGTGTGTCCGTCGAGCTTGCCTGCCATGATTGGTCCAAGCCCTGTCCGCCGGAGATGCTGGGGGCTTTTGATGCCGTCTTGCTTGATGTCCCTTGCAGTAATTCAGGTGTGCTGCAGCGCCGCGTGGATGCTCGCTGGCGCCTCTCAGCTCAGGAAATTGAGCGCCTCGCGCAGCTGCAAGCCACCATTCTTGAGTGCGCCTGTGCAGCCGTTCGTCCCGGTGGGCGTTTGGTGTACTCCACTTGTTCCATTGATGGTCAAGAGGACCGCGGGGTGGTGGATGCCTTCTTGGCGCGTCATCCCGAGTTTTCGCTCGAGCGTGATTATTTGGCGCTCCCGCATCGCGAGCAGTCGGACGGCGCTTATGCCGCTCTTTTGATGAAGTCCGTGTGATTCCTGTGGCCTTTTGTTACATTTGCCGGGATTGATAAATCGGAAGTTGGCGAGCGAAGCGAGACGCGAAGACGGGAGTTCCGAACCTCAGTATAGCAACAAAAAAGGAAATGGGACCACAACAGGGGTTCCGAGTTGCGGGGCTTTGAATTCCGCTCGCCTACGGCTCGCAAACTGCACGCCAACTTCCGATTCATCACACTGTAGAGACTGATTAGAAGCCCCTCTTCTTTTTGGTTTTGCTTCACGCGTTCGCCATGCCTTATGTGTAAGCTTGGCTCACAATTTTCCTGCCTTCTGGCTATTGCCTTTTCTTGTTCGCTGCGCGCCCATGCTTACGGCCCAAAATAAGGTTGCTTCTTTTCTGCTTACCGGCATCATGTAGCGGCTACGCAGCAAGCTGCTGTCGCGGTGTCCCATCTCCAGCTGGAGCTCCGGTAAATTGCGGAATTGGGCTGCGTGGTAACTGGCAAAGGTGTGTCGGCATACATCCGACGTCCAACGGGTGAACCCGGCGTCTTGCCGCAGCGCGCGCCAGCGTCTGTCCCAGTTGCGGGGAATGTGGCAATCCTGTTGCGTTAAACCACTCAGCCCGCGCAGCGTCACTGCACGGCCTCCTCCGGTTTTGCTCTTACCGGGGCGGATGATGACTATCTTTTCCTCTCTGTGTATATCATTGTCTTTCAGCCTCTTCACTTCCATTGGGCGTATGCCGCAGTATAGCATGAGGCGTAGTGAGAAATCCATGCAGCGGTGCCGGGGCTTTTGTGCGGTGCGCAGCAGTCTCTCTATCTCCTCCATACAGAGCGGTTCTATGGGTTTCTCCTCGATTTTAGGGGGTGTTATACGGCTTACCGGATTGTTTGCACACCATTCCTGCCGAATGCCGAAGCTGAAGACGCTGCTCAGTATGGCTCTGCCTTTGGTGTAGCTGCTGGCGCTCGCTCCGAATGCTGTTGCCAGAATGCGGCGGCAATCTTTGGCGGTCATTCCTCGCAGTGGCATCTCTGCCGCTCCCTCCACCCGCAGGATGCGCCGCACAAAATGCCGCAAATCCCGCTTTGTTGTTGGCCTCAGCCCTCTGCGTTCCTCTACGCTTGCCCATGCCGCTTCTTCCAGCGTCACCGTTGCCTCCTCATCCTGCACAGCTGCGATTCCTTTTTGCATCACTCTCCTCAGTAGCTGTATTTGTTCCAAGCGACTCCTCTTCAGCGCTTCATCTCCCAGTGTTTCCAATGCCTCTAGGATTAATCGCAGCGCATCCGCCCTACCTATTTTTGCTTTGCTTATCGTTTCCATGCCGTCTCCTGCTTTACTAATGCTGATGTCAACTACATAATTGTTTTTTTGAAAAAATGCCTAAAAAAACATAGCAATGCATCATTGCCGTTGCAATCTTTAAAATTCTGCGCACGCAGTTTTTATTTGATAAAAGTGCTTACTTGCTTATAATGAGAGGAGTTTTAGCCATCAGCATTAGTAATGATGTATATTTATGCCAAGGGCAGTTCAAGGTAAACATAGGGGCGTTTTTTTGCTTGTTTTAGGTTTGCTATGGAATTGTTTGTAGGAGATGTCTCCTTATTTATAAATTTCTCAGTCTGATTAGAGTATGAAATTCGTCGTTATTGTAATATTAGCAGTGTTCGGATGCACAACATTCTGGTATGGACACCAGTTGCAAAGTGAAGTGTTGATGAGCTTGGGCGCTATGTTTTTTCTGCCGATTATTTTTCACATTGCAAGATTCCTGTTACGTCGCTGAGCCTTTGCGTTTGTTCATAAGGTAATTATTGTAACCCTTTTTCTTAACTCACCACCCCCTCAATTGTTTGTATGCAACAAAATGACTTTTCTTCTATGGATGCAACAGAGGCATCTGATCGATTGCTTAAAGCGGTCATGGGAAATGATATCAGTGCTGTGAATTATTGGTGTCATTCTCCGCACATTGATTTTGATAAGACGGATGAATATGGCAGGACTCCGCTTTACTTAGCCTCTGAGCAGGGGCACACGAAATGTGTAGAGATATTGCTGGAAGCCGGGGCTGATGTTAACAAGGTGAATAGTGTCGGCTGGTCACCTCTTTACGCTGCTGTACGTTATAAAAAATCAGGTTGCGTCAATTTGTTGTTTGCTGCTCATCATATTGACGTCAGTTTTTGGGATGATATTATGATTGCTATTGTGCTGAATGATGTCGCTGAGCTCAATCGCCTTATTCATTCAGGAACTGATGTTAACAAAGCGGACAAGTGGGGGTGGTCTCCTCTTTGCGCTGCTGCCGAGAATGGTTACACGGAATGTGTTAAGTTGCTGCTGGAAGCCGGCGCGGATGTTGATAGGGCGGATGATTTGGGCAAAACTGCCCTTTATGCAGCGGCCAAGAACGGTTGTGTGGAATGTGTGGAGGCTTTGTTGTCAGCCGGTGCGGATGTGGATAAGGCCAATAATTTGGGTGGAACTCCCCTTTACGCTGCTGCTGAGGCCGGTTATGCGGAATGTGTAAAGATTTTGCAGGAAGCCAGAGCAAAACTTGATACGGCTATAGAACGAAATGATGTTCCGCTGTGGGCTGACTCCACGTATAAACGCTTTGACGATGTTAAACGTTTGCTAAACTTGCTCGGTATATCTGAGTCGGATGCTCCCTCTTTAACCTTGGATGCGTTAAAGTATGATAGATGCGTGTTGGAAAATTATTTGTCGTCCGGAGTAGATGTTAACAATGCGGATGAAAAGGGCAGAACTCCACTCCACTATGCCTGTTCCATCGGTTTAACCGGGTGTGTTAAGTCTCTGTTGGCAGCCGGAGCGGATGTAGATAAGGCGGATAAATATGGCGATACTCCGCTTTACGTAGCTGTCATTAATGAGCACACTGAATGTGTTAAGTCTCTGTTGGCAGCCGGAGCGGATGTAGATAAGGCGGATAAATATGGCTATACTCCGCTTTGTAGTGCAGCCCGGTATGGTTGCACGGAATGTGTTAAGTTGTTGCTGGAAGCCGGGGCTGATGTTGATAAGGCGAATGAATATGGCCGTACTCCGCTTTACGTAGCAGCTGAGCAGGGGCATGCGGACTGTGTGGAGGCATTGCTGGCAGCCGGCGCGGATGTCGATAGTGCGGATAAATATGGCAATACTCCGCTTTACGAAGCCGCTGAGCAGGGGCACACGAAATGTGTGGAGGCATTGCTGGCAGCCGGCGCGGATGTTGATAAGGCGAATGAATATGGCCGTACTCCGCTTTACGAAGCCGCTGAGCAGGGGCACACGAAATGTGTAGAGATATTGCTGGAAGCCGGGGCTGATGTTAACAAGGTGAATAGTGTCGGCTGGTCACCTCTTTACGCTGCTGTACGTTATAAAAAATCAGGT
>CAJGCY010000063.1 GCA_904501955.1 uncultured Akkermansia sp.
CCAAGGCGGGAGGATTGTGGTATAAGAACAGCGTAACGAGAAATTTTAACCCCGAAACACACATATATGGCTATACATATTCAAATGAGTGAAGAAGCGGAGTCTCAGCTGAAGAGGGCATCCTTGCGCAACAAGTTGTCTGCCATCCTCTCCTGCCTGCTCTTCCTGTTGCTCGGCGGTGCCATTCTGGCATTTGCCGTGATTTACATTGCTAAGCCGCAGCAGGCTTCCTTCGTGTCGTACAAGCCGAAGAAGAAGGCCAATGCGAAGACCACGCGTAAGCAGGTTTCTGAGGAGAACGCCGTGCAGGAGGAGGCCTCTGCCTCCGAACCGACCACGCCCATGCTTGTCTCCAACAGCCCGAACGCTGTGCCCATGCCCATCGCTGCCACGGCTATGGATATGGGTGAGGGCATCTCCGCGGATGCCGGTTTGGGTGAGGGCCTCGGTGCCGGTGACCTGGGCGACGGCTTGGGTGGCGGTGGTGACGGCCTCGGCTCTAAAGATGGCGGTGGCTCCACGCTTGAGGGTACCTTCTATGACCTCAAGAAGAAGAAGAGCGGTGCTGCCTCCGGTCTGAAGGCCGGTGCTGAGAACCAGAACGCCGTGATTGAGGCGCTTGCCAAGTTCTTCACCAATTGGAATGAGGCTGAGCTCAACAAGTACTATAAGTCTGAGACCAAGCTGTATGCCTCCAGCTGGTACCTGCCGGTCGCATACGCTAAGTACGGTCCCATCGCCTTCGAGGTGGGTGACCCCAAGAAGCCTGAGAGCCAGTGGGAATGCCAGCCTGCCGCTTGGCTTGCCGTGTACCGCGGTAAGGTGATTGCCCCGAAGACCGGTACCTTCCGCTTCATCGGCACGGGTGACGACTTCCTCGCCGTGCGCTTTGACCGCAAGACCGTGCTGGATGCCGGTTACCGTCTGCCCACCCGCTGGGATAAGGCCAACCCGCGTGCTGCTTGGGTATCCGGCGCCGGTGATGGTGACAACTTCCGTCGCGACATCGCCAGCGGTAAGGACAAGGACCGCAAGGATTACAAGTTCATCACCGGTATTCCGGGGTGCCAGATTTGGGACGGTGAATTGGGTGGTTTGATTGCCGGTAAGCCGTTCAAGGTGACGGAGGGCGACTCTTACCCCATCGAGATTGCCATCTCCGAAATTCCCGGTGGTAAGTTCGGTTTCGTGCTCTTCATTGAGGACATCACCGAAGGCGCCAACAACAAGGGCAAGCAGTACGACCTCTTCCGCACTTGCGATACGAACCCCGACCCCGCCAAGGTGATGCAGGCGCTCAAGGATGCCGGTTGCCACTGCGGTGAGTACAAGATCCCCTTCAATGAGGATGCTTGGGTGTGGGAATCCGTGCCCATGGATTAAGAATCGGGATTCGCGATAGTTGTTTTCATTACGTTCAGCGGGCTTGCCACAACGGCAAGCCCGTTTTGCGTACGCCCGGCGCGATTTTTGGGGTCGTCGTTTATGGTGAACAGCCCGATAAATCGGAAGGTGGAGGGGTGGATGATGGGGGAATTTTTGCGAGCGTAAGCGAGCCTAGATTTGAGCCCCGGAGGGGCGCTATAAAATAGCCCGGCGGTGGAGCCCCGCAAGGGGCGGAACCCCGGGAAAAGGCCACAAAAACAAAAGCGAACCCCGGAGGGGTGGTATATAATGGCGAGGACCGTAGCGAAGCGGAGCTCCGAGCCGGGGTGGCGCGTGTCTTTTTGTTGTTAATGAGTTGCGGGTATTGCAAATCGCCACAAAAACACTATAGAAACAAAGCATCGCATTCTGTCGGCCTACGCTGCGTCGCTTCGCTCCGTCGCTCCGGGCTCCATTTTCTTTTTGCGTTGTACCGGTGGTTGCGCGGCTACGCCGCTCCACCACCGGCTACTGTCTTTCGCCCCTTACGGGGCTCCGAATTAGGCTCGCTAACGCTCGCAAAATTCCCTCACCATCCCCCCTTCAACTTCCGATTTATCGAGCAGGCGGTCAGAGTGCAAGGCCCCCCTCGCTCCGATATATTCCCCGCCGCGGGAATACCGGCAGGGCACTCCCAAAAAGGCGGCGGAGCAGCATAGCATGCTTATACCTGAGCGCGTAAACCGGCGGAAAAGCCTCAAAAAGCGCGCAAAAGCGAGGAAAGACGGCATTTTTTACTTGCCTATTGCCCAAAGTGTGAGATACTGAGCAGAGAACGTATGCAAGAAGAAGCAGACAATTTTTACAAAGAGCCCACCAAAAAAGAATGGCAGGGCTTCTGGACCTTGGTGTCCGTGCAGGCGGTGAACGCATTCAATGAGAAAGCGGTGCAGTTTTTGCTGATACCGCTGGGGGTGTGGTTGTGGGGTGGTGATGCGAGCACGCTGGAGTACATTTTGGGCGCGATATTCGTGTTGCCCTACATATTGTTTTCACCCTTGGTGGGGCGCTTGGCGGACTGCTTTTGCAAGACGCGCATTATCCAAATCATGAGTTTGATGCAGATTGTGGTGATGGGCTGCATGCTGTTCTGCTTCTACCAGCATGACATGGAGGCCGCCATCCTATGGTTTGCGGTGTTTGCCACGCAGGCAACCATTTTGAGCCCGGCGAAAAAGGGCATTGTGAAAGATTTGCTGGGCTCGCGCTACATTGGGTTCGGCTCCGGTATTATTGAAATCAGCATGGTGTTCGTGCTCCTGCTGGCGCAGATCGGCGTGTTCTTCTGGTTCAGTTACCTGTTGGATGCGTACAATGTGGAGCTGGGAGCCGAGGCGGAGCAGCAGGCGGGCTGGAGTGCGGTGATATTGCCGACGTGGGTGTTTGTGATGATGGCCTGCTTGGTGTCCATCGCGGCTATATGGCTGCCGCGCTACCCCTCGCCGACCAAGCGTCAGAGCTTCACCTGGAGCTTGCTGTATGAGCACTTTGTGCAGATGAAGTACCTGTGGAAGGACCGCTTGCTGCGCCTGAGCGAGCTGGGTATTGCGTATTTCTGGTGTTTGGCGGGCTCTTTGTTCCTGATATTGATTCAGATAGCGAAGACGGTGCACCCGGATGACACGGCAGCGTTCTCGATGCTGTGCGGAATCTTGATGGCATGGCTGGGTGGCGGCGTGGTCATCGGCGGCGCGATTGCCTCTTGCCTGTGCCGTGGCAAGAATGAGCTGGGCTTGATACCGCTGGGCGCCATCGGCATTACCGTGAGCACGCTGATGCTCACCGTGCTGAACTTCGATTCCGTGGTGAGCCACATCTTCCTCGGGCTTACCGGTGCGTTCGGCGCCATGTATTTGGTGCCCTTGAATGCCTTTTTGCAGGACAACTGCGACCCCGCGAACCGTGGCAACATCATCGCTGCGGGTAATTTGTTCGATAACCTGATGGGCTTGGTAGCCGTGGTGCTCATGTGGTTCATGCATGAGTGCGGGGCTATGCCGAACACGCAGTTCTTGGTGCTCTTCCTCATCAGCGCCTTCATCATGGTGACCTCGCTGCGCTTGATTCCGAGCGATTTCATCCGCATGATAGGCATTTGGGTGATGAAGCTCTTTTACCGCCCGCGCGTCATCAATGCGGAGCGCATACCGGAGGTGGGTGGAGCGCTGCTGGTGTGCAACCACGTGACGTATGGTGATGCTCTGTTCTTGACGATGGTGTGCCCGCGCCCCATTCGCTTTGTGGTGGCGGAGGAGTTCATGGGCTCCAAGTTGCTGGGCTGGGTGCTGGAGTTGTTCAACTCGCTGCCCATCTCCAGCAAGAACCCGCGCGAGGCTATCACCGCAGCCGCCCGTGCCATTGAGAATGGGGATTTGATTTGCATTTTCCCGGAAGGGCAGTTGACCCGCTCCGGCTGCCTGACGCCGATTCGCCGCGGTATGGAGCTCATTGCCCGACGTGCGAATGCGCCCGTCATCCCGCTGTACATGGATGGGCTGTGGGGCAGTATATTCTCATATTTCCGTAACCGCTTCTTCTTTACGCCGCCGTTCAAGCTGCCGCGCCACGTGCCGTACCCCTACACCGTGGCGGTGGGTGAGCCGCTGCCCAAGAACTTTGACACGACAACCGTGGCCACGGTGTTCCGAGATTTGTCCGCCACCTGTTTGGAGACATCGGGCGGAGGTAACCGCGAGCGCCTGCTGCGCTTGCTGGAGCGCGTGGGGACGAAGCCCTTGGTGCACTGCCGAGAGCACCATTTGACAGGTTTGCAGATAGCGGGTGCGCTCATCAGCCGCCAGGTGCCGGCCGGGTGCCCGGAGCAGCTGGGCAAGTGGCTGGAGCTGCTCATCCGTGGTTCCCGCGATTTGGTGATGCTGCACCGCTTGTGGATGAATGTGGAGCAGGTGCGCCGTGTGAATGCGCTCAAGGAGCGCCGCCACCCCTTGCTGACCACTGTGGGGCATGATGAGCCGCATGAGCTGGTGCTCGGCGTGCTCTGGCCCATCATCACCGGTACGAATGTGTACCTGATTGAGAGTGATCTGCAGCAGGTGGACCCCAGCGTGTCGCAAGTGGTGGGTGGGGCGTTCATGCGTAAGCTGCTGCTCAAGGTGATTCCTCCGCGCCAAGTGCCGTTCTTTGATTTCAGTAACGGCGCGGACATGGCTACGCCGAACATGCGCTGGCGCCCCTGCTATGCCTCGCCGGACGGTATCATTTTGGCCATGAGCATGGCTCGCAGTACCTACAAGGTGCCGGATGGCACCATACAGCCCGGCATGCGTGCCCGCACGCGCGGCATATTGCTGCCCTGCTTCCGGGTGCAGATTCCCAAGGATATGGAGGATGGAGTAACGGTGTCCGGCCCCAGTTTGGCTTCACCGTACACGCTCTCCTCTAAGCTGTATTTGGATGAAAGCGGCTTCCTCAAGCAGCTGTTCTGATGCAGCGCTGATTCTTCAACATCATCTTTTTTTCAAAGGCCTGTGCGGGGTGGATGCCTCTGCACAGGCTTTTTTGCGCGCTGAAAGTGCGTGCGCGGCGTGCTGAAAGTGCGTGCGCGGTGCGAATAAGTTGACTTGCGGGCGGTCGTGGGGCATGCTTGTCCCATGGCTATACGTATGAAAGAGTGGGGGATGCAGCAATTGCCTGCTCCCTCCGTCAAAATACCCACACAGGGCTTACTGGGGTGGGGAGATGTGGCCGCGGATTTGGGGCGGGGTATGGGCTCCGTGCTATCCGGGCTTGCGGAGTTTGCGAACGAGCGCGACCGCGTGACGGCCGGCGGTGAGCTGGCGGCGTTCTCCGCGCAGTTGCGAAAAATCGGGGATGAAACCGCGCGTGAGTTGTCCACCCGCGAGGTGGCGGATTGGGATTACGCGTGGGAGGAGCTGAGCGCGCCTCGCTTTGCGGAGGCGGTGGCGGGCTTGAGCCCCGCCGGGCGCAAGGCCGGGGCGGAGCTTGCAGCTGCGTACAGCATGCGCGCCTCCGTCATGGCGCGGCGTGACAAAGAGCTGGCTCGCATTCAGAATGCCCGCCGTAACTGGCAGCAGCGGGTGGATGCCGCCGTGAGTGAGGGGGATGAGCAACGGGCGGACAGCTGGTTGCAGAGCGGGACGGAGGTGTTTGTGCCCGCGGCCGAGGTGGAGCAGGCGCGGGCTACCGTGCGCAGCCGTGCCCGCTCCGCTCGCTGGCGCAATGCGCTGGAGCAGGATACAGTGGCTACGCTGGCAGCCCTGCGCACCGTGCCGGAGGATGAGCTGCCACAAGCGCCGGCGGACCGGCGCGAGCTGAGCAGTGCTGCAGAGCATGCTTACGGCCGTGCACGGCAAGAATACGCCCGCGTGCTGTGTGCTGCCATTTTGGAGGGGCGTGAGCCCGATGCCCGACAGGCGGAGGCTGCGCAGCGCGCCGGCTTGGTATCCGCCACGCAAGTGGCCGGCCTGCAGGCTGCCCCGCACGAGCTCAGCACGGCTCAATTCTGTGACCGCATGCGCCGTATTGATGAATGCGCCGCGCAGGGGGATGCCCGTGCGGATATGGTGCTGGATATCGCCACGGCAGCCATCCCCCTGTCGCAGCGTGTGGCCTTGCTGCAGCGGGCGGAGCTGGCGGCAGGCGTGCCGGAAGCGGAGCGCCGGATGATGTCTGCCCATTTGTTCCGCATGTACCGCCGCGGGGTGTTCGGCAGCCCCGGGGATAGCGCTGCGGATGCCCAGCTGTGCCACTACCAGCAGCAGGGATTGGAACTTTTGGCACGTGAGGGTGCGCAGCCCGCCACCCGTTGGCTGGCGGAGCTGGATACCCCCGGCGGCGCTTGGGTGTGCTTTGCGGATTTGAATGCCTGACCTTTTGTTATGATGCTGGACAATAATACTGAAACGGATGGGGCGCTTTTACCCGAAGCGCCGGAGGAAAACCCGGCCACTGCAGCCCCCGCAGCTGCGGCGCTGTATGTGCCCGCGCTGCCTGAGCAGCCCGGCTTGGTACTCACGGGGCAAAATGCCTCACCGGCGGAGCCCCCGCCTGCACCCACTGCCCCGCAATGGCAGAAACCGCAGGCCTTGGAGCAGCCCCCGCAACCCGCGGAAGGCACCCCGGCGCAGGAGCAACAGGTGTACTGGCACCACTTGCTGACGGGTGACCCCGATACCGTGCCGAATGATGTGCGCAGACGTGCCGGGGCGGAGGAACCCTCCCTCACCGAGGAGCAGCGCGATTACCGCGTGTGCTCCGCCATCAATCGCTCATGGGTGGTGGACCACCGCGGCCTCTCGCGCGAGGAGGTAGCTGCCCGTTGGCCGGAGTTGCGCCGGCAGCTGGCGGCGGAGTTGGGCGTGGGGGATACGGAGGAGGAGCTCTACCTCGGCCTCTCCGCGCGCGGTAATGCGGAGACTCTGCGGCGTGCCGGGCGGCGTGTGTATGAGCGCGCTTACTTGGCCGGTTTGCATGGTGAGGACTCGTATGACGTGGCGGATATTACGGCGGAGCTCATGCCGGAGGACCGCCCCACGGCAGAGGGCATAGGCACGCGGGCGTATGCCGAGGCGCAAGCCGTACGGGCACGCCTGCAACCCGTGGCAGCTACCTTGGCGGAGGGTATGGATGCCTTTGCTGCCATGGAGGAGGATTTCCTCTCCGCCCCGCGTGTGATAGCTGCTGCCCCGCAGCTGTGGCAGGCTGCCGGGCTTTTGCCCGATTTGCCGGAGGAGGAGCGCCGCTTGGTGATGTACCTGGCTGCTACTCAGCTCAGGCAGCAGCGGGCGCAACAGGGCGAGGCGGAGGAGGGCGTGGCCTCGCGCGCCGTGCGTGCCGTGCGCCGCGGTGCTGCCGGGCTCGGTATGGGTATTGCTCAGGGCATCGGCAACACCTTGGTGGCCACGGCGGATTCCGTGGGCTACCGTTGGGGTGGTGAAAGCGGGGCTGCCCTGCAGCAGGATGCCGCGGAGTGGGATGCCCGCCTGCGTACCCTGCGTGAGATTCGCCACCTGGCTCAGCAAGAGGTGCTGCCGCTGACGCTGCCGGGGGCTCCTGCGGCGGAGGAGTACCTGATGACGGCTGCGGAGAGCATACCCGCTGCGGTGATGGCCTGCGCCGGTGGGGCGGGGTTCCTCACGCTGACGGCTGCCGGCATGGGGGATGCCGTGGCGGAGGCGCGCCTGCGCTCACCGGAGACCCCGCAGCACCTGCAGTTGGCCGCCGGTGTGGTAGCCGGTGCCGTGCAGGCCGGTATTTTCATGGGCATCAGCCGCATAGGCGGTAAGCTGCTGGAGCGCAGCATCAATAACTTCATGCGCGCACGCGGGGCAGGGGCTGCTGCCTTCAGCTGGGCGGCGCTCAACTCTCTGGCGGGGCTCACCGCGGAGGGGGTGAAGGCGATGATGGGCGCTAAGCTGGCCTCTCTGGCGGATTTTGCCGGGCAAGAGCTCGCCTCGCGCGTGGCGGGTACGGCCTCTAACATCAATTGGCAACAATATGGTGATAACCTGACGGATATTGAGGTGAACATGCGTGAGGCCGCTGCTTTGCTGCCGTTTTTGCTCATTGGGGCAGGTAAATTGTCGCTGCGTCACTTTCGCTCGCCGCAGGGCGTGCTGGGTGAGGGCCGCCGGCTCTTGGAATGGGGTGCGGATGAAACTCAAGTGCGTGACATGATGAATGAGCCCGATCTTACCCGCCAAAATGACATGTTGCAGCGCCTTTTGCGCGGTACGGAGGTGTTCTCAGGCCCCGGTTTTTTGGAGGAGGCCGTGCGCGCACTCGGTTTGTTGAATATGGACTACTTCAAGGGCTTTGCGGAGCCCGCCGTTGTGCGTGATTTCTTGAAATTGCCGGCGGAGTCTTCACGCGTGCAGCGGCCGGACTTCGGTGTGCGCACGCAAGAGCAAATACTGGCCACGCCGGATCACGCCCGTGAGCGCTCCGGGGTGATGCGCGTGCGCAATACCAAGCAGTACCGCGAGGTGCTTGCCCTGTGGGATGAGTGGTGGACGCGCTCGCACATCACGGAGTACAGCTCACGTGTGGCGCTGGGTACGTGGGAGGTGACCTCCGGTAATGCCGGCCCGCGCTATGAGCGCAGCTCGCGTTACCTGCGTGAGCTGCTGCAAGAGGGCAGCCCCGTGCCGCGCCGTATGCACAACGCTGCGCTGTACGCCCCGCATGCGGAGGCGGAGCGCCGCGCGCTGCTGCGTGACCGCGTGGCGGAGCTGCAAGACCTCTCCTACCAGTTTTTGCTGAATGTGTACCCATTTGATTCGCTGCTCAACCGCCAAGTGACGGTGAACCGCATGCGCAAAGATGCGGAGACAACGCGCAATGCCCTGCTGGGTGAAATAGGCCGCACGGTGATTCGCGCGGGCTTGGGCTATTCCCCGGAGGAGAACTTTGCTACGTTCAATTCTTACTTGCAAGATTACTACATGCGCAAAAAATACGCGGACGGTGCAGCCAAAATAAACTGGCTGCGCGAGGTGCCGGCGGATTTCCTGAACAAGATGAATGAGCATGCGCAGCACTTCCGCGAGTTGCGCTACTCCGCCCACCCGGAGCTGCTGGAGGCGTTCCGCATCATGCTCGGCCTGCGCGCGAATACGGAGATGCTCATCAACCTGCTGCCCATGATGGAGGATTTCCAAACGGCTCTTGCCGGTGGTATGAGCCCCGCACAGGCGTATGAGCACCTGGCGGCGCGTGAGCTGGGTTATGATGCCTCCGCCCTGCGCAGCTACCCGACGGAGGCGCTGGCTACCACCCGCAATGATACCCCGGCGCAGGATTACGCTGCCCACAATGCTCGCTTGTGTGAGCAGTATCGCCGCTTTACCGGTGCTGTGCCGGAGCAAGAGCAGGGGGAGGATGGCAAGACCTACTGGCGCTTGCGCCGCCCCGGCGGTACTTACTCACGCTGGCATGAGTCCGCCGCTGCCGCTATGAATGATGTCGCGGCGAATGCCGCCCTGCTGTTCCTCCCGCTGGGGTATGATGTGCAGGGCTACTGGCAGGGCGCCGCCCGCCGTGGCGGGGCGAACCTTACGCTGCTGCCTTACGCGCAGGAGGGTGAGTTCTCCGGCTATGACCAGCTGTGCAGCTACGCCTTCCGTGACCTCACCCGCCATTGGTTGGAGAGCGCCTACCACTTGCAACCCGGCTTGCGGGTGGAGGAGTTGCGCAAGCGCTTTGTGCACAATCCGGCTTATGCGAACGGCATTAACCCGGTGTTCCTGGAGCAGCCTGAGGGTGAGGGCGCTTCGCTGCGATTCGACCTGCACACCCTGGCTACGCCGCATGGCTTGGCGCACGCGCGCTTTTACACCTACTGGCAGCGCCTGTTGGGCAGCGGTGCCCTCCGCGCGGAGGATGCCCACGGCATGCTGGAAGCCTGCGGTGTGCTGCAGGCGGAGGACGCTGCGGCCTGGGCTGCTGCCGAGGGGGAGGAGGGGCGCCGCGCTGCCATGGCGGGCAGCTTGGCGGAGTTCACCCTCATGTGCTACATGGCGCGCATGCCGGAGCTGCCCCTGCCGCCCACGGTGAAGGAGTGGTATGCTTATGCGCCCTTTTGCCCGCCGGAGCCCGTGGCGGAGGAGATGCCTCGCTCCGTCCCCTTGGGGCGCCGTGGGGCAGGCATCGTGCAGTGGAGCAACAGGCGCGTAGCCACTGCGCTGGCGGAGTTCGCCCCGCGTGTGGAAGCGCTGCGCTCTTTGGTGGCGCAGCCGCTGCCGCATGCTCGCTTGGAGTCCCTGCTGCAGGGGGCACTGGGCTTGGATGCCGCCCAAGCCGCGGAGCAGGTGTGGTGCTGCCACCGCTGCGGTGAAGGCCCGCTGCACACCGTGCCGGCGGCGTATTGGCAGCTCTTGCAAGAGCCGCTGCAGGCTTTGCCCCGCCTCTCTGCCGCGGAGCAGGCACGGCTGCATGATTACCTGATGCCCACCTGTGTGGAGAATGCCTTACCCATGGCCGAGCCGGCGCAAGATGCCGTGCAGGCCGCGCTGGCGAACTTGGACCGCGTGGTGCAGG
Organism: uncultured Akkermansia sp.; assembly: GCA_904501955.1. Lineage (GTDB taxonomy): Bacteria > Verrucomicrobiota > Verrucomicrobiia > Verrucomicrobiales > Akkermansiaceae > Akkermansia. Next base: position 10,444 of record CAJGCY010000063.1, read on the forward strand.
CTCACCCGGAGTTGCACGCATACAGCTTGGCCGGGGCGGATGCCGCCCACGTGTGGTACACCCGCCCGCCGGCTGCCCCGCAGCATTCTGTCCCCCCGCTGGCGGAGCCGCGCTACACGCCGCTGCCCCTGTACCAAGGGCAGGGGGTGAGCGGTGAGCCGGAGCTTTACGCGTTGCCCGCGGCGGAGTTCCCCCTGCTGGCGGAGCCCGGTGTGCCACAGGCGCTGCGCGTGCTGGATGCCCTGCGCTCATACCCGGCCGGGCTTCCGTACGCGCTGGAAGGGGGCATTTACTGGCACAATCAACCCTATGGCGGGCAGCAGGGGGCGCGCCCCGTGGGCTTGGAGCAGCATGAGCCCATGCCGGCCATGCCTGCCGTGCTGCGCCTGCTGGAGGAGGTGCATGAGCTCTGCCGCCAGGCGGAAACCCCGTTCCTGGATTTCCGGGGTGTGCCGATTCCTCACCTCACGGCAGAGCAGCTGTATTGCCCGGAGCTGCGCAACGTCACCGTGTACCGCCGGCAGCAGGTGAGCTCCCCCTATGCGGATGATACTCACCTGGTGCGCCTGATGCCCGGCAGCCCCTTGGCTCATTTGCCCGGCGGCCGCTCCCCCTACGTGGTGGATGTGCGCGCGGGCGTGTACATGCAGGGTGGCCGTGCTTTGCGTGCCGATGACGGCGCGAATGCGTGCATGGTGCCGCTGCAGGAGTTTGAGCCTGCGCCGCTGCGTCCCTACTCCGCAGAGCACCGCCGCGCGTGGGCGGACCGCATGCTGGAGGATTCGCTGGAGCGCCTCGGCTCCATTGCGGAGCGCGGCCCGGATTTCATGGTGGACCGCCTGTGCGGCGGCATTCCCCTGCCGGAGCTGCTGATGCGCCTGTATGAGGACACGAACTTCTCGCAGGGTGTCATCGGCAACCGCGGCATGGGTGAACTGCGCATGCAAGAGCTGCGCGCCCTGCGCCTCGCGGCGGACATCATCGCCTGCGTAGCAGCCCCACGCAGCGCGACGGATGCCCGCAGCCTGCAAGCCTTCCGCAACCTGCAGAAAACCCTGCGCCTCTTCCGCGCGCCGAATGGGCAGCGCGAGCTGCTGGAGCACGTGTTCCGCCGCGGTAATCGCGAGATTTGGGAGCGCTCCTCTTACCCGCTTAACACCTATCCCCGACGATGATGACGGATTCCCCCACCACCATGGCCTCCCCCCTCTTGGGGGGACGCTTGGATGACCCCTTGTGGCGTCTCCACCATTTGTATTGGATAGAAAACAAGGCCGGGCACATGCAGCGCTTCACCCCGAACGCCGCGCAGCTACGCCTGCACCGCAACCTGTGGCACCGCAATGCCGTGCTCAAGGCGCGCCAGTTGGGTATCTCCACCTATGTGGCAATGCTCATGCTGGACCACTGCCTCTTCACGCCCAATTTCCACGCCGGTATCATCGACAAAACGCTGCCGGATGCGGAGCAAAAGCTGGAGAAGGTGCGCTTTGCCTGGGAACACCTGGATTACCTACCGCCGCACCCCACGGAGCAGGAGCGGGCGCTGGCTTTCTTGGGCTCGCTGCTCAAGCAACGCAGCGGTGCCCTCCGCCGCAATGAGTGGCACCCCGTGGCGGATGCCCGCAACCGCTTGGCCTTTGCCAACGGCAGCGACATCCGCCTGGGCACCACCCTGCGCGGTGGCACGCTGCAGCTGCTCCATGTGTCGGAGCTGGCGCATGTCTCCGTGCATGCCCCGTGGCGTGCGCGTGAGATTCGCACCGGTGCGGTCAATACCGTGCCGGCGGAGGGTACCATCATTCTGGAGAGCACGCATGAGGGCGGCCGCTTCGGGGTGAACTATGAGCTCACCCTGCAAGCCATGGAAAACTGCGCGCGCGAGCAGCTTTCACCTCTGGATTTCCGCTTCTTTTTCTTCAGCTGGTTCGATAACCCGGACTACGCCCTGCGTGGCACCGGTAGTTGGACGGATGCCCAGGCGCAGTACTTCGAGAAGCTGGAGAAGGAGCACGGCCTGCCGCTCACGCGCGGTCAAAAACTGTGGTACGCCCGTATGGAGCGCACCATGGGCGCCGCCATGCGCCAAGAGTACCCCTCCACGGCGGATGAGGCCTTCTCCACCGGTAATGATGGCGCCATTTACGGCGCGCAACTCGCCTTGCTGCGTGAGTCCGGCAGAATCGGGGCGGATTTCCGCTTCAACCCGCAGGAGCCCCTCTACTCCGCGTGGGATTTGGGGCTCAGTGACCACACCGCCATCTGGCTGGTGCAGCACTACGGTGGCAATGTGTACTGGCTGAACCACTACGCGGCCAACCAGCTCCCGCTGGAGCACTTTGCCGGCAAAATCCATGAGTGGCAGCGCCGGTACGGCCCCATTGCCACGCACTTTTTGCCGCATGATGCCGCCCACCGTGACCCCCACGGGCAATCTTATGTGGAGAGCCTGGCCCACTGCGGCATCAGTGCCGTGCGAGTGGTGCCACGCACGCCGGATATTTGGCGCGGCATTAACAACCTGCGCATGTTGCTGCCCCGTAGCTGGTTTCACCCGGACACGCTGCAGCAGCGCATCAACCCGCGCGGGGAGAAAGAGCCCTCCGGCCTGGCTTGCTTGGAGATGTACCGCTCCGCCCCCGCCTCGGCAAGCGGCGCCTACCGCGACACCCCCGTGCATGATGCCGCCTCACACTCTGCGGATGCCGCCCGTATGTTTGCGGAGGCGCTCAGCCATGGCCTTGTCGCCCCCATGCGCTTCTCCAAAAAACGCGCCCTCATGTAGCCTACGCCCAAAACACCACCCCGGCAACCCCTCGCTTGCCGGGGTGGTGTAAGCATGTTCGCGATTCGCGCGGTACCGGTTTTTCGGTTGATGGCAGCCAGCGCGTTAAATCGGAAGTTGAAAATCAGATTGCGAGCGTCAGCGAGCGGAATTCAGAGCCCCGGAGGGGCGCCATAAAATAGCCCGGCGGTGGAGCAGCGAAGCCGCGGAACCCCGGGTAGCGTAAAAAAAGAAAATTGAGCCCGGAGCGACGGAGCGAAGCGACGCAGCGTAGGCCGACATATAATGGCGAGGACCGTAGCGAAGCGGCCGGCCACGGCGTAGCAAGCGAGCGAAGCGAGACGCGAAGACGGGAGCTCCGAGCCG
>CAJGCY010000064.1 GCA_904501955.1 uncultured Akkermansia sp.
CCCAATTCAAACGAGGAGCGAAGAGATAATCTTCGCTCCCTTCATTAGGATAAGAAATTAAACACTTGACATAATTAAACAAAATTGTTACCTTAGCGTCAACAACAAGCTAACAAAGATGAAAAAAGCAGCATTCTTATCAACGATCGTCATGGCAGTTCTCGCCATGGTACCGGTAACGAGCGCCCAAGCTCCGTCAGCAGCCCCGGCAGCCCAAACAACGGGCCGAGGCAACAGCGATTTGTTGGCATCCAACACGGTTCGTGCCGTATTCCGTGGCATGCAGGAAGTTGCCATCAGCCACTTTACCAACCCGCAATCCTACACCACGCAAGTTGCAGTATTTGAAGTGGTGGAGAATTTAGCACACCGTCGGCTGGTTCGCTATGGTGACGGATGCCTGCAGGCAGGCACGATTATCACGGTATCCATGAATCGAAATCAGCCCGGCCAACCGTCCTCCGTGGTGGATGAGATTGCACAAATGCAGGTAGGTGAGGAGGCAGTCATGAAGATAGATCACCTCTTTCTCTTTGCTGAACCGGAGGGTATCAACATTCGCCCCTGCACTCGTTTGGCACGCAAGCCCAATAGTGCCGGCAAGCCTCAAGTAACGCCGGTAACACCGGTGGCACCTGTAGCCCCCACTGTTTCCCCGCGCCCCGTTGCTCCTGCAATTACCCCCGGCACGGGCTCCGGTCGACTGATGGGAGGCATGGAAGACGACACGGATACCATTGTTGAATAAAGCAATTCAGCAACATTTTCACCCAATCCACCTGCCACGCACGGGCGTCGGCAGGTGTTTTTTCTGGGGAATGGAGGAGGAGCCGGTGAGGCGTACACCCACCAGAATCAAGCCAATGGCGAAGAATGTGCTCATGGTCAACTGCCCCACGCCCAGCACCAAGCTGAATGCAGCAGCAACAACCGGTTGCAGATAATTATACGTGGCAACGACGGCGGCATCCAATCGGGCTTGAGCATAGTTGAGCACCAAGTAGCACAGGAAAGTACCTACAACGACAATGTACCCTAAGCTGAACCAAGCGGAACGTGAAATCTCCGACCACTCGGGGGCTTCCACCTGCGTAGCGAACAGCGGCAAAGTGGTAAGCGCCGAAATAGTGAACAGCCACTTGAGCAGGGTGAGCACATGATACCGCTTAATAAGGTGAGCAAAGAACACAAAGTAGGCAGCGGCAAACACCTGCGAGCCCAAGCACATGAGATCACCGATGACTGCACCGTTCCCCTCATCCGCCCCGGCGGATGAAAGCACCATGGTAAGCGCCCCTATGCAGGCAATAGCAATTCCTACAGCCCTCTTAAAACAAATGTGCTGCCCCATAAATAAGGCAGCCATCAGTAAAGTAAAAACGGGAATTGCTGTAGATGTAACACCGGCGTGGGTCGGCACCGTGTATTGCACTCCGCCGACATATAGGAATTGGTTCAGCGCAATACCGCATAGCGACATGGCTATGAGTGCAGGCCAATCTTCCCTGCGTATCTTTTGGCTCTTCACAAAACATGATGTTACCCAGAACAACACGGCGCTACAAGTCACTCGCATTAAGGCCAGTGAGATGCCGTTGACCGTTCCGTCTTGCATCACGAACTTACACATCGGGCTCATCAGTCCGAACAAACAAGCTGCCAGCAGCGCGGCTGCGTGACCTTTTACTCGTTCACCCTTCATGGCTGCCGGAAATTGTACGCTCTTTACTATTTTTGGCAACACTTTTCGCATAAAATCATCCATAATTTTTTCATAAAAAAATCCAGAGCGTAAGAAAGTTAAGCGATGTCGCACTGTAGGATTGCCAAGCGAACTTATTTTTGATAAGATGAGTCAAGTGAAACGTCGTTTGGCCACCATTTTGAGCATTCTGAGCGGAATTCTGCTCAGCAGTTGTGGGGACGGCAAGAGCTCAGCGGAAAAGTTTGCAGAGGAGCGCATATTGCTCATCGGCAACAACTCTGAGCCCCAGAGCTTAGACCCACACAAGGCCACGGCCGTGGCAGACGGCAAGATTATCAGCTGCTTGCTGGAAGGCTTGGTACGCCCCGACCCGAAAAAAGACGGCGCCGTGTTGCCCGGCACAGCCGAGCGCTGGCAACACAATGAAGACGCCACGGAGTGGATATTTTATCTGCGAAAAGACGCCGAATGGAGCGATGGCAGGCCTGTTCGGGCACAGGATTTTGCCTACGCATACAGGCGCATGCTCCACCCGCAGTTCGGTGGCAAATACGCGGAGATGCTTTACCCCATACTAGGCGCGGAGGCTTACAATAAGGGCGAGTGCAGCTGGGACAGCGTGGGCGTGCAAGCGGAAGATGCCCACACCCTTCGGCTGAAACTCAGTGGGCCAACTCCGCACCTGTTGCAGCTGATGCTGCACTTCACATGGTCCCCCATACCAGAGCACCATGTGGAAGCGAACGGTGGCATGCTGGACCGCCGCAGTCGCTGGGCTCAGCAAGATAACTGGGTAGGTAACGGCGCCTATATCCCCCAACAGCACCATTTTAATAATTTCCTGAGCGTCATCCCCAACCCTCATTACTACCGCAGAAGCGAGCTGCAGAACAGTGGCATTCGCTTCCTCCCCATTGTTAACGGCTATACGGAAACCCGTATGTACTTCGGTGGCAAACTGCACATCAGTAACAATGTACCACCGGAAATGATTGCCTACGCAGCAGAACGCGCACCGCAGGATTTTTGCCGTGATCCGTACTACTGCACGATTTTTTACCGCATGAACACCACTCGCCCGCCGCTGAACGACGCGCGAGTGCGAGAGGCGCTCAGCCTGGCCATTGACCGCGAAACGCTGGTGCAAAAGGTGGTGCGCAACGCCGGCACCCCGGCCTATGGATTCACCCCACCCGGAGCAGGATTTAACCCCGTAGCACCGGAGGCAGCAAGCATGACGCAAGCGCAACGATTGGCAAAGGCAAAACAACTGCTGGCAGAAGCCGGTTATGCGGAGGGTAAAGGATTCCCCACGCTGGAGCTCATGACCACCTCGCGCGATGTGCAGCGCATCATGGCGGAAACCATACAAGCCATGTGGGCGGAATCTCTCGGCATTCATGTGGAAATACGATCCTGTGAATGGACTGCGTACAAAGCAGCGCAACAGAGCATGAATTATGACCTTTCCTCCTCCTCTTGGAGCGGTGATTACTTGGATGCCGCCACCTTTGTGGAGCTGTGGCGTGGCGGCGGTGGCAACAATAACACCGGCTGGAGCAACTCTCAGTTCGATGCGCAGCTTGCAGCAGCTGCTGCTACGGGCGATACGCAGCAGCGCATGCAACACCTGCAAGAGGCAGAGCAAATCATGCTCCGCGAGCACCCCATCATCCCCCTGTATTACAGCGAGCGCACCTACCTGCGCTCCTCACGGCACGTGCGCGGTTGGCAGCCGCGTCTGCTGGATAATTTCCCCCTGGACGCCGTTGAAGTAGCACCATGATTAAGCTTTTACTCAGACGCTTAGGGCAAGGATTGCTCGTTATTTTCGTACTGGAGACCATCACCTTCTTTCTGGTGCGCATGCTGCCGGGCAACCCTTTCTTGGGGGAGCGTAAGCTACCGCAGCACGTGATGGAGCAGCTCAACAGCCTTTACGGACTGGATCGCAGCGCCCTTGTTCAATACTACAACTATTGGAAGGGGATTCTGACGGACGGTGACTTCGGCCCCTCGCTGGTGCGCGAGGGATTGCAGGTATCACAAATCATCAGCGAAGCATTCCCCGTATCACTCGCTCTGGGTGTGGTCGGCATGTTGCTAGCTATCGTAGTCGGCATCCCGGCGGGAATGCTGAGCGCGTATTACCGCAACCGCTGGCCGGATGCGGTGCTGATGCTACTGGCCATGCTGGGTATATGCATACCGGCATTCGTGATTGGTCCGATATTCGGCAAGACCTTGGGTGGATTGCCGGGGCTGAGCGTGGCAGGCTGGGACAACCCACTGTGCATTGTGCTACCGGCGCTCACGCTGGGACTCATCAACGCAGCATACTTGGCGCGACTTACGCGCGGTGGCATGCTTGAAGTGCTCTCGCAGGACTTCATCCGCACGGCGAAGGCCAAAGGAGCAAGCACCATGCGCATACTGTTCGTGCACGCCCTGCGCAGTGGCTTGTTGCCCGCGGTGTCGTACTTAGGACCTGCATTCGCGGCATTGATAACGGGTAGTTTTGTGGTGGAGACCTGCTTCCAGGTACCCGGCATGGGCTTACACTTCGTTAACGCCACAACGGACCGTGACTATTTCCTGATACAAGGCTTGGTGTTATGCTACGGCATCCTCATTGTGCTGGCAAACCTTACCGTCGACCTCGCCTTGGTAGCTCTCAACCCGCGCCTGCGCTCACAAGGAACCGCTTAATGCCATGACAAATACTCCGTATCAACAGGGCAACTCATTGTGGGATGACGCTAAAAAGCGACTTCTCCGCAATAAAACGGCCATGGCTTCGCTGTACTTCCTCATCTTCATGGTGCTGGCTTGTTTTGTGCTGCCCTTGCTGCCATGCATCGCGAACCCGAACATGACGAACCTGGACAACATAGCAGCCCCCTGCTCTTGGGCTCACCCCTTCGGCACGGACCAACTGGGGCGCGACCTGCTGGCGCGTGTGCTGTACGGGGGGCGTATCTCGCTGCTGGTCGGCTTGGTTGCCACCCTGGTGGCACTGGTCATCGGCTTGGTATACGGCCTGATTTCCGGCTATGTGGGAGGGCGCACGGATTCACTGATGATGCGCACGGTGGACGTGCTGTTTGCCTTACCGTTCATTGTCTTAGTAATCGTATTCTCCCTGAGCATTGAAGAGCCCAGCCGAGAACTGACGGATTGGGTCATTGAAAACACAGGGTGGAGCCGCGAGGCCGTAGCTCCCATTCTTGGGCTGGTGCCTTTGTTCATCGCCATCGGTGCGCTCGGGTGGCTCACTCTGGCTCGTATCGTGCGCACGCAAACGCTGGAAATCAAAGCGCAGGAATACATCCAAGCCGCTCGCTCTCTCGGGCTCGGGCACTTGCGCATCCTCTTCCGCCACATCGCTCCGAACCTGATGGGTACCGTCGTTGTTTACACCACCTTAGCCGTACCGGGCATTATGCTGACGGAATCCACGCTCTCCTTCATCGGGCTCGGCGTAAAGGCGCCGAACTCATCATGGGGAACCCTCATCAAGGAAGGAGCAGACCGTATGGAGGTGACACCTGAGCTACTGCTCTTCCCGGCATTGTTCTTCTGTCTCACGCTGCTGGCGCTGAACTTCCTCGGCGATGGCTTGCGCGATGCCATCGACCCCAAATCCGCGAAGGATTAAACTTGCCTTTTCACCATAGCATAGTACAATACTCACCAGATGAACGCAACGCAGATTCACGAGGTACTCAATAAGTTTGAAGTTTCTCCCTCCAAATCACTGGGGCAGAACTTCCTGATAGATGAAAACATAGCCAAATGGATTGTCAGCCAGTTGGAAATAACGCCTGATGATTGCGTGGTGGAGGTGGGGCCCGGCACGGGAGCCCTTACGGAGCACATGGCGCCGCTGTGCCGCAAGCTCGTTTTGGTGGAGTTCGATGCCCGCTTGGCTGAATACCAGAAAAACCGCTGGGCAGACACTCCGCACGTAGAGGTACACCATGCGGATGGCGCTACCTGGGATCCCCGCCGTCTGTTTGCAGAGCAGCCGGTGAAGTTCATGGGCAATTTGCCTTACTCCGCCGGAGGTGCTATTTTGGCAAACTTTCTGACCTCCCCCTGCGCCTGCAGCCGCGCCGTGGTGATGCTGCAAAAAGAGTTCATTGACAGGATATTGGCAAAGCCCGGTGATGACGCCTACGGCTTGCTCTCGTTGCGCATTCAAATGGATTGGGTGCCGAAAGCGCTCAAGACTGTGCCGCCGGAGGCCTTCTCACCGCGCCCGAAAATCGATTCAACCGTCATGCTGCTCACGCCTCGCCCGGCAAAAGAGCTGCCGCCGTATGACCACAAGCTGATGGATGAGCTGATGCGCCGCTGTTTCTCGCAACGCCGCAAACAAATGCACAAACAGCTGCCCGCAACCCCGCCTTGGAGCGAGGTGTCGCAGGCGGTCGGCGTCTCCCCCACGGCTCGCCCGGAAGAGCTGGGGCTGGAGCAATGGGTGAACCTGACACGCGCCTATGACCCCAACCCGCTCAGCCACATAGCGCAAAAAGACGATGAGCTCTTTGACGTGGTGAATGAGCAGAACGAAGTTGTGGGGCAAGCTACGCGTAAAGAGGTGCATGAGCGCAAACTGCTGCACCGCGCCGTTCATATCCTCGTATTCAGCAAAAAAACGCATGATTGCCTGCTGCAAAAGCGCTCCGCCTACAAAGACAAGCACCCCGGCGTGTGGGATTCCTCCGCAGCAGGGCACTTGGATGCCGGTGAAAGCTATGAGGAAGCAGCCGTGCGCGAGCTGCGCGAAGAGCTGGGTATCGAGGATGCCAAACTCATCCACGTGGGCATGCTGCCTCCCTCGGAAGCCACCGGCTGGGAGCACGTATCCCTTTATGCCGCCCTGCACGATGGCAAAGTGCGTTTTCCCGCTGCGGAAATTGAGGGGGTAGTTCCCTTCCCGCCGGCTCTCATCGACAGGTGGTTGGAGCGCAGCCCGCAGGACTTTGCCAATTCCTTTGCTAGTTGCTGGCAGCTTGTGCGCCCCATGATGGGAAATTAATGCCATGGCAAAAAATAGGCTTGCGACAGGCCGCAAAGAATGGTAAATTACGATCTACTTACACTTAACATCTCTCTCTCAGACATGAACAAAGCAGAACTCATTCAACTCATCCGCACGGAGCTCGGCGAAGGTACCACCACCAAAACCGCTACCGAGGCGCTCAACGCAACGCTCTCTGCCATCAGCAAGGCTGTGGCTAATAAGGAAAAAGTGCAAATCATCGGCTTCGGCACCTTTGAGCCCAAAGAGCGCCCTGCCCGTACCGGCAGAAATCCCCGCACCGGTGAGCAAGTCTCCATCCCGGCAAGCAGCACTGTTACATTCAAGCCTGCTGCTGCCCTCAAATCCTAAGCCTCACTCATTTATGAGCCTCCTCTCACTCGTCGTTCCCTGTTACAACGAAAAAGAAGCGCTTCCGCTGTTCATGGAGGAGGCTCTGAAGGTGACATCTACCCTCAGTGATATTGATACTGAGGTTATTCTTGTCAATGACGGCAGCAAAGATGACACGCTGGACGTCATGCGCGAGCTGAAGGAAAAGTATCCCTGTGTTCGCTATATTTCATTCTCTCGCAACTTCGGTAAAGAGGCTGCCATTCTGGCAGGCTTGGCAGCATCTCGCGGTGATTGGACCGCCGTGATGGATGCAGACCTGCAAGACCCGCCCTCATTGCTGCCGGAAATGCTGGATGCCATTCGAAATGAAGGCTATGATTGCGTAGGGACTCGCCGTTCCACCCGCACGGGCGAGCCGCCCATCCGTTCCTTCTTTGCGCGTTGCTTCTACAAGCTCATCAACCGCATGTCCTCCACCAAATTGGTGGACGGAGCACGCGATTTCAAGCTTTTGTCGCGCCCGGCGGTGGACGCACTCATTGCTCTGCCGGAGGTGAACCGCTTCTCCAAAGGCCTGTATGAGTGGATAGGCTTCCGCTCAAAGTGGATAGAGTTCCGCAATGTAGAGCGCGTAGCGGGTGAGACGAAATGGTCCTTTTGGAGCTTGCTGAAGTACTCCATCGAGGGCATCGTCTCATTCACCACCTCCCCCTTGATTTTGTCTGCACTGTTGGGCTTAATCTTTATGTTCATTTCACTGGTTACCCTCATTACACTGATGGTGCGCCAGCTGATTTACCACAACTCCGTGAGCGGATGGACCTCCATGGTATGTATCATCTTGCTTCTCAGTGGTGTGCAGTTGTTCTGTCTAGGCATTTTCGGGCAATACCTTGCCAAAATGTACACGGAAATCAAGAAGCGTCCGCATTACATCATCTCGGAACGCTCAGACGGTGAGAAAAAGTAAGCTGCTGACACCTCAGGGGAGCTGAAGGAAAGGTTCATCCGCATTCACACGGCGAATTTCCACGCCCTCCTCCGTAGGTAGCAATTCCTCCGGCATAGCTGCAGCCGTCGGCAGCAAAATCAGCATGTCCGGTCGGCATTCCGTCACCACGTCATTCAGGTGCACAGGTTGCGAGGGGTTGTAGCCGCAAATCACCGTGTGTGCACGTTTCAAAGCCTCCGGTATGCGCTCAAAAGTTACCACGGAGGCATCACCGAGGTAGATGACACGCCCCTTCGGACTATCCCAAACCACCACCGGAGTGCTGTTCTGCGCGGGTGAATCCGGCAAATTAGCAGGCGGGGTAAAGAGTGTATACTGCCCTGCATCACTCCGGAACACAACAGGGGCTGCATCCGTAAACTCCGCGCGCAACACTTGCATGTGTGGCCAAGATTCCTCCAACACCTGTCGACCCCCGCTCACCGTGGCGCGTTTTTGCGAAAGCAGCAAGGCCGCCGGCTTATATCCACCGTGAAAAAGTGCAGGCTGGGTATGATATCGCGCAGTAAGTTCATTACCGCAGTTAATCACCAAGCCGGGATTCCCCAACACACAAAAATGATGCCCATAGCCGGCGTGGTATATCATCACGCTTTCCGCAGGTGGGGGAGTTGCTGTAGACACATAAGCACCGGGCAACGCCCCGAATAAAGAGACAATTTGCATCAGCCAGCCGGCTGCCGTCGCTGCTGCGGAAAGCACATACGCCCCCACTAGCGGCACCCACGATAACAACAGCGCAGCAACGCCCAAACACATCACCACCGGCAACAGAGGAGAGATGACCATGTTTGTCAGGGCGCTATACAGGTTGAACGAATGGAAAAAGAACATCGTCACCGGCAAGGATACCAGCCAAGCACTGAGGGAAACCACCACAATGCCGCGCACCCACAAATCCGCCCTCACCAAGCGTTCCTCACCCCGCGTGTATATTTTGCGGGGTATGAAAGCATCCGGCCCGAACCACGCTGCCTCTTTCACAACCATTGATGCCGCAGCGCATATAGCAGCATATACCATGAACGACAGCACAAAGCCCGCGTTGTATATCTGCCATGGAGCAAATAACAAGATACCCAGCGCAGCGGCGGACCAAATGTTGAGCAGCGACACGGGCCGCTTCAACTCATACCCCAAAAGCACAAGCGCAAGCATCAGGTATGCTCTCAGCGCCGGCACGGCCAGCCCTGTCACCAACACGTATGCACCTACTGCAAGCAAAATAATGCAGGTACGCGTGGTTCTCCCCACCGGCAAAAAACGCAGCAGGAAGATGAGCAAACCGCCGATGATGCCGACATGCAACCCACTGACAGCAAATATATGCAAGCAACCTCCGCGCTTAAAGGTGTTCACCGTATCAGGCTCTGATTTTGTTTTGTCACCCAGCACCAGGGCACACAGCACTTGGTGTCGTTTGTCACTTTCCGCGCCCTGAGGCACCAATACCGAGGAGAAATACTCTCGCAACTCATCCGCCACACCTTGCATGGCGGCAAAAGAATAGCTTGCACCGAGCCTCTCCGCTTGGACGCAATACAAGTTGGCAGCCAAGCCTTGGCTGCGCAACCAAGCTGCCGTGTCGAACATGCCACTCAGGGCCGGCTGTGTGTAAGGCTGCGGCTGCACCCTCACCTGCAAACGGTCACCCGCCTCCCAATGGGCATGTTCCCCACGTAGCGAGACACGAACATCATGCCCGTCCACATCAAGAATGCAGCCATTGCTCATGGTTCGCTCCACCGTGCCTTGCAGGGTCAATTCACCGGAGTGGTTCAGCAAGGTGTTAAAGTTATCATTTTCAATCTTCGTAACAAATTGATGCAAAAAAGCCACTACCCCGCACAAAAAGCAAGCCACCATGCAGCGCCCCATGCGGATGCCCCATGCCAGCACCATCGCAGCAATAGGCAGCACATAACCATACCCACCTAACAACACCCCTACCACGGAGCTTAAGGGTAACAACAAGGGCGCCGCCATGAGGTGGTAGCGTAGGGCACGCCTCAACTCCGCGCTGCGGTATCTCATAAGCCGAATCAACGGTACACCATAACCGGCCCGGTTACAGAGGATTGCACGGATTTCACCTTTTGCACGGCTTTTATCACAATGGCAGCAGCTTCCGCTACTTCATCCGCCGTGGTATAGCGGCTCATGGAGAATCGCAAACTCTCTCTCGCTTGCTTGTCTGTAAGGCCCATAGCGCGCAGCACGTGGCTGGATTCCGGCTCGGCACTCGTGCACGCAGACCCGGTGGAGCACAACAGCCCCAGAGGCTCCAGCAAGAGGAAAATCGACTCCGCACTGCATCCGGGCACTCGCATGTTCAGCACATGCGGCAAGCGCGGAGCGGTCCCGCCATTCTCCTCGACTTCTATTCCCGCATCGCGCAATTGTTCGACAAAACTCGCTCGGTACGCTGCGAGCGCAGCATACTGTTCAGCAGCCTGCATCGCCAGCTCCGCAGCCTTGCCGAAACCGATGATGCCTGCCACATTTTCCGTGCCGGCGCGGTACATATTCTCCTGACCACCACCACTCAGCAAGGGGGTGTACGCACACCCTCGGCGCACGTACAGAGCGCCTACACCCTTCGGGCCGTGTAATTTATGAGCGGACATGGAGGCAAAATCCACCGCTACATCATGCAGACGAATGGGAATTTTACCGCATGCCTGCACCATGTCCACATGCACGCGGGCACCCTGCTCCGCAGCTGCTGCGCACAAGCTGCGCACGGGTTGAATCACCCCGGTTTCATGGTTTGCCCAGGCAAAACTCACGCTGTCATACTCGGGCAACATGCCCTTCCAAATAAGCAAATCGGCCAAGCCGTTACTCAGCACCGTAGCAGCCTCACCCTTCACTGTGCGCAGGGTGGCGGGGTGCTCTGTCGGCAGGGTCAGCGTGCGATTAAACTGCGCCAGCGCACTCACGGTAGCCTCCGTACCTCCGGAGGTAAACACAATTTCATCCGCATGTGCGCCTACGAGGGCAGCAACTTGCTCTCGCGCAGTCTCAATGGCACGGCGGACTTTGCGTGCAGAACCGTACGCAGCGGAGGGGTTGTAAAAATCCCCCCGCAGATACGGAAGCATGACTTCCAACACCTCCTCCGCTATGGGAGTAGTGGCGTTGTTGTCCCAATAGATCATCAGTACTTGTTTACAGCATCAATAGCCTCATCAAGCTCAGAGCAGCTGATGTTGAGCTCACCGATGCGCTCAATCTCTGCATTGAGCTGCTCTTGGAGCTTCTCCAGCTGCTTCTCGTACTTCTCTGCAGCAGCATCCATGGCCTCACCCTCAGGCACTTCTGCAGGACCGGATGTCCCCATAGCGGTGCTGTTACCACCCACAAGCTTGCCATAGTATTTCATGATGGTAGCAGCTGCCTTCTTGGCACTCTTCTCATCACGTACTTTCTTCAAAGCGGCAATAGCTTTTTTCTGGCGGGCAATCTTCTTCTTATACCATTCGGCGGCCTCCTTCTTTTCAGCGCGGGTCTCAGCGGAAGACTTGGGGGCATCATCCTCAGCAGCGGTCAAGGTAGGAGCCCCAACCAAGGCGCACATGGTAAGTAAGTATGCAAAGAATTTCATAACGCGCGCATCATGCCACGCATCATCAACATTGTCAAGCCGTATTTTACTCTCACCCGCGCATACGGCAACAAAAAAAACAGAAGTAAGCTATTCCGCGGCGAGGAAGGCTCGGATTTCAGCCAAGCGGGCTTGGGCAGCAGCTCGGCCTATATCATATACGGCTTTCAATCGCTCAGGTTTGCGCTCCACCCTGCTTACCGGCAGCGCTGTCTCGGGACGCAGCACCAGTATTTCCCCCGCCTTTTCTTTTTGTGCAATATACGCCAGCGTTTCGTTGTACAACTCATGGCGCTTCTCCATTGCGCGCACCAAGTGCGGATACTTGCGGTACTTCCACCGTATCAGAAAAAGCAATCCATTCTCTTTCTTTTCATACGCATCCGGTTGCGTCAGAATGACCACATTGCGTCCGTAACCGATGCTTTCAAAATAGCGCAGCGGAATAGAATCCGCTATCCCCCCATCCAGCAGCTTTTGCCCGTCTATTTCCACTATCTTCGAGACCAAGGGCATGGAGGCAGAAGCTCGTATCCAGTCAAAGCCATGGTCGTCAAAGCTATCCCAGCGGTGGTAAACAGGCTGCCCGCTCTCCACATCCGTGCAGACAAGGTGGAACTCCATGGGATTGCGTCGGTACGCATCGAAGTCAAACACATCATGCTTCAGCGGCACCTCGCCATAGGCAAACTCCGTGCTATAGATGTTTCCCGTGCGCAGCAGGCATCGCAATCCGCAATAACGCTTATCCGCGCAAAAGCGCATATTGTAGCGTATGGCACGCCCTATTTGCCGGGATTTGTAATTCACGCCGAACGCAGCCCCAGCAGATACGCCGATGGCGCCGTCGAAAGTCACGCCGGCTTCCATCAGCACATCCAAGATGCCGGCGGTGAACATGCCACGCATGGCACCGCCTTCAAGCACGAGCCCGGTCTTCATACAAAACCGAGGGGGGGACTTTGGCTTTAGTCGCCTGTCTTCAGCACGTTGATGAATGCCTCTTGCGGGATATTCACACGGCCGATGGACTTCATGCGCTTCTTACCCTCCTTCTGCTTTTCCAAAAGCTTGCGTTTACGAGTCACGTCACCGCCGTAGCACTTAGCCGTCACGTTCTTACGCATAGCGGAGATACTCTCACGGGCGATAATCTTGCCGCCAATGCAAGCCTGAATAGCCACGGTGAAGAGCTGTCTGGGTATCACATCCTTGAGCTTGAGCGCAATCTCACGGCCTTGTGACTCTGCACGGTCGCGGTGCACAATCATGGAGAATGCATCCACCGGCTCACCGGCAATCATCATATCCATCTTCACCAGCTTGGCAGCCTGATAGCCGTCATACTCATAGTCCATGGAGCCATAACCGCGGGTGGTGGACTTGAGCTTGTCATTAAAGTCCACCAAAATTTCAGCCATGGGGATGCGGCAGGTCAGCATCACGCGTGTGTCGTCAATCGTTTCCGTGTGCACCACTTCACCGCGCTTCTCCATCACAATGCGCATGATATCGCCGATGTAGTCGGCAGGAATCATTACGAACACCTTCACCACAGGCTCGCGGATTTCCTGAATCTCCTGCGGGTCGGGCAGTATGCTGGGGTTATCCACCAGCAATTCCGTGCCATCCGTCTTCGTTACTTCATAAATCACGGACGGATAGGTGGAGATAACATCC